>JBQTJJ010000060.1:0-7742 GCA_052387235.1 Actinomycetota bacterium | reverse complement strand
ATGGCACGCTGGCTCTTGGTGGCTAACGGGGCCATCTTCCTCTCCGGCCGGCTGCTCCAGGGCGCGCCGTAAGACCGGCGGGTCTTCGTGGCCTCCGCGACCCTGCTGGTGATCGCCGGCGGCCTGGTGGTGCTGGCGGCGGCCACGTTGCGCGGGCGTGACGTGGCCGCCTGACCGGCCAGCTCCGGCTGCGTTACTTCCCGCCGAGCTTGACGCCGCGGGCGCCGGTGGGCTTCGCGTCCTCCATGCCGGCGTCGCCCTCTCTCTTGCCCCCCCGCTGCTCCGGATCCTCGACGGACGGGTCGTCGGTCATCGGCTCGTGGGTGTCCGGGTCAACCTTGGGCATCCTGCCTCCTCTTCGGATCGGCTCTGTGGGGAGGTTCTTCCCGTCGGTGCACCGCGGGGAAACGCCGGCCGGCGGCCTTCAGCCCCGCAGCTCGGTGGTGCCCGGGGGCGGCAGCTCCACCCACGTGGTGCCCGGCGTGAGGCCGACCGCGGCCCCGCCGGCGTCGGTATAGGCCGTCACCGAGCCCGCATCGGGCTTCGACCACCTGCCCTTCACCACCTTGGCCTCGGTCAGGATCCAGGCCTCGCCGCTGCCGATCAGCTCGGCCTCGTCGACGACGGTGTTCGACCGGTCGCGCTGGCCGGTGTCCTTGTAGCTCACGAACTGGATCACCACGTTCCTGGGGGCGATCTGGGTGCCGGCGCTGTCGACGTGGGGGGTGCCGTCCTGGCTCCGCTTCCACGCGCCGGCCGCGGCGTCCCAGGCGTAGTCGACCTTGGTGGTGATGTTCTTGCCGCGGTACTCGAGGTGGACGCCGGCGGCGGCGTCGCCGGCGGCCGCCTGGCCCGCGGCCCGGTAGGTGAAGAGGGCAGGGGGAGCCTTGGCGTCCGCCGACGCCTTCTTGTACAAGGCGCTGGTGTTGCTGAACAAGTTGTAGGGCGCCGGCTTCCCGGCCATCCGGCTGTACGTGTCCGACGCCTTGTTGAAGCCGACGTCCACCAGCGGGGCGGCGTCGACGAGCTTCTGGAACGCGGCGTTGGTGCCGGCGTAGGCGAAGAGCGGGCGGTTCAGCGGGGTCACCAGGGCCACGTCGGTGGAGCGGGCCGAGCGCACCGGTCCCACCGGGTCGGAGTCGTTGGTCTGGAAGATGCTGAACAGGCGGGTGACGCCGTCCTCCACCTTCTCGACCACCACCACGTCGGCCTGGTTGAGGCCGGTCTGGGGCCGGCCCTTGGGGGCGTTGTCAATCTTCACCACAAGGGCCACCCTGGCCCGGCGGGCCGCGTCGGGCTGGGGGAGCCCGGTGAGGGGGGCCAGGTCGCCGGGCAGCGTCGCGGCCGTGGTCGTCACCGCTGCCCGGGTGGTGGGGGGGGCCTTGTCGCCGTCGCCACCACCGCCGCAGGCGGCGACGGCGACGGCGACGGATGAGGACAGCAGGACGAGGGCGATGGGGGCGCGTCGCATGGCCCACATCCTTCCACCCCCGACTGGCCGGGCGTGAACCCACCACCCCTAACATGCGGGCCATGAGCGACCCTGGCCGCCCGTCCCTACCCCTCCTGCCGGCCCTTTTCGCGGCCGCTCTCGTCCTTGCCGCGTGCGGCGGTGGGGGCGGGGGCGGCGAGGCGGGCAAGGCCGGCGACGGTGGGGACGGGGCCGAGGCGACCACCACCACCACGGCCGTGCCGGTGCCGGCGCCCCTCACCGGTGTCGTGCTCAGCGACGGCAAGGTCGCCGACCGGCCCGCCGTCACCATCAAGGTCGACAACGGGCCCCAGGGCCGGCCCCAGAGCGGGCTCGAGAAGGCCGACGTCCTCATCGAGGAGAAGGTGGAGGGCGGGATCACCCGCTTCCTCGCCGTCTTCCACTCCGAGGACGCCGACCTGGTCGGCCCCGTCCGGTCGGTGCGGTCCACCGATCCCGGCATCATCGGCACCTTCGGCGGCGTGTTCGCCTTCGCCGGCGGCATCCCCGAGTTCGAGCGCCAGGCCCGCCAGCAACCGGTGACGGTGGTCAGCGAGTCGGTCTCGTCCGAGGGGTTCCAGTACCCGGCCAACAAGAGCCGGCCGTTCAAGACCTACACCGCGACGCCCAAGCTGCGCTCGCTGGCCAAGGGCCACGACGAGCCGCCGCCCAGGCTGTTCGAGTTCCTCGGTGCCGGCGAGGCCTTCGGCCCGGCCGGCGCCGCACCGGCCGCGTCGGCATCGGTGTCGTTCGGCCGGACCACCTTCTCGGTGGATTTCGACGCCGCGTCCGGGCTGTGGAAGCGCAACACCAACGGCACCCCGCACACGGTGGCCAGCGGGGGCCAGCTGGCCTTCGCCAACGTCATCGTGCAGACCACTCCCTACATAGCCACCCGCTTCAAGGACCCGAGCGGCAGCCGGGTGGACGAGGCCAAGGTGATCGGCGGCGGCACCGCCGTGGTCCTCTCCCAGGGCAAGCGCGCCGACGTCACCTGGTCGAAGTCCTCGGCCACGGCCGTGACCACCTACACCGACAGCGCCGGCCAGCCCGTGAAGCTCGCCCCGGGCAAGACGCTGATCGCCCTCCCGCCCACCGGCGGGGCCATCACCGTCAGGTAGGAGCGCTCAGCCCGGATCGCGCCGCCCGGCCAGGTCGAGGGGCGGCGGGAGCACGGCCCGGCGCAGCACGGCGCCGATCTCACGGAGATCGGTGGTGCGGTAGCGGCAGGTCTCGCAGCCGGCGAGGTGGGCCTCGACCTTGCGGACGTCGCGCGGTGCCAGCCCACCGCCCACGTAGGCGCCCAGCTGGTCCACCGCCGGCCGGCACCTCGCGTCGGCCGACGGCGCCAGGTGGGCCTGCAGATAGCGCTGGCGCAGCCGGGCCCGGGCTCGCACGGCGCGCTGCGCGGCCGCATTCGGCGTGACGCCCATGAGGGCGGCCACCTCCCGCATGGGCATGCCCTCGACCTCGGTGTAGAAGAGCACCGTCCGCAGGTGGCTCGGGAGCCCGAGGAAGGCCCTCGCCACGAGCTCGGCGCTCTCCACCGCCACCACCTGCTCGGACGGGCGGGCCACCAGCGCGGCCGACGTGTCGTGGTCCAAGCCGTCACCGGACATGGTGCGGGCGGCCCGGCGCACCTGGTCGATGGCGGCACGGCGGGCCGCGGTCGTCACGTAGGGCTGGAACTCGGCGCCCTCGGGGAAGCGGCCCGCCCGCACGATGCGGAACACGTTGGCGAAGGCGTCGGATACGGCGTCGGCGGCGTCGTGCGAGTTGTCGGCCACGTTCCGGGCCGCCCACGTGGCGGCCTCGACGTGGCGGCGGTAGAGCTCACCGAAGGCGCTCTGCTGGCCCTGGGCCGCGAGCGCCACCAGCTCGGCGTCGGTCCGGGGAGCTCCGCCTTCGCGCTCACGCCTCTTGGCCATGGACCCAATCTTCGCGGTCACGTCCGCCCCCCGATGCCGGCGCCCGGGCGTGGGCACAGGCGGAAGGGCGCTCTCGCTCGACCTTTCCTAACACGCACGGTGGCTCCCCGGTAGCTCCACCAGCATCGGCGGGACCGGGGGCTGCCTTTACCCGGTGTGCCGGCCGGCGCGGCCCAGGCCATCCAGCCCGCGCCGGCCGCCGCCGCCACGATGCCCACGACGTGCCGCACCACGGATCGCACCATCGCCGAGAATAGGGGCGTGACCGCCCCCTCCCCCGTCTCCGCCCCGCCGCCCGCCACCACGGCCGTGGCCCAGGCCATCGTCGACAACGTGGCCGGCGTCGTGCTCGGCAAGCGGGACCAGGTGGTCCTGGTGGTGGCCGGCCTGCTGGCCGGGGGCCACGTGCTGCTCGAGGACGTGCCCGGGGTGGGCAAGACGCTGCTGGCCCGCAGCGTGGCCCGGTCCGTGTCGGGCTCGGTGGCCCGGGTGCAGGGGACGGCCGACCTGATGCCGTCGGACATCACCGGCGTGAACGTGTACGACCCGGGCCGGCACACCTGGGACTTCCACCCCGGCCCCATCTTCAACAACGTGGTGCTGCTCGACGAGGTGAACCGGGCCACCCCCCGTGCCCAGTCGGCGCTGCTGGAGGCCATGGCCGAGGGCCAGGTCACCGTCGACGGCGTCGGCCACCCCCTCCCCCGGCCCTTCTTCGTGATCGCCACCCAGAATCCCTACGGCGACGTCGGCACCTTCCCCCTGGCCGAGGGCCAGTGCGACCGCTTCTCCCTGCTGGTCTCGCTCGGCCTGCCCGACCGCGACGCCGAGCGGGCCGTGCTGCGGGGTGACGGCGGCCCCGCCGCTCTCGAGTCCCTTCGCCCGGTGGTCGACGGTCCGGAGCTGGAGGCCGCCATCCGGGCCGCCGACCGCACGTACATGGCGCCGCCCGTGGGCGAGTACGTGCTCGACGTCGTCCAGGCCACTCGGTCCCACCCCGAGCTGGACCACGGCGCCAGCCCCCGGGCCGCCCGCACCCTGGTCCAGGTGGCCAAGGCCCACGCCGTGCTGGGCGGGCGCGACTTCGTGGCGCCCGACGACGTGAAGGCGGTGGCGGTGGCCGTCCTGGCCCATCGCCTCGGCGTGCTGGCCCGGCGAGGCACCGAGGCCACGCGGCACCTGGTGGAGGACATCCTCGCCTCGGTCAAGGCCCCGTCCGTCTGAGGACGCGGCCACGCTCCCGTGCCCCCGCCGCCCCCGGATCCCGCCGGCGCTCCCCCATCGGCCTCGGCCCGCCGGCGCCACCTCGACCTCGGCGCCTCCACCGCCGGGGCGGCGGGCGTGGCCGTCCTGGGGTTGAGCCTGAGCACGCTCGGCAACCCCCACCTCGGCTTCTTCCTGTTCCTGGGCCCGGCGCTGCTGCTGGCGGTGGACGCCGTGCTCGCGGTGCAGGTCACGAGGCGGGCCCGCCTGTCGGCATCAGCAGCCCCGACCGACCTGGTGGTGGGTGACCGGTTCTCGCTCGTCGTGGCGGTGGCGGGACCGCGCCTCTTGCTGTCGCTGGCCCTCCCCGGGGCACCGCGCGCCGAGACCCTGGCGGCGGAGCCACCCGCCACCGGCACCCTCACGGGGCGGGCCGCATCCCGCGGCGTCGTGCACGGGATGACGGTGGAGGTGGCCAGCAGGGGCCTGTGCGGGCTGGTGGGGTGCGTGCGGGTCCACGAGGTGCACCTGGCCCGCCCCCTCGAGATCGGGCCCAGGCCGGTGATGCCGGCCCTGCCCCTTCCGGAGGTGGGGGGCGGCTGGGGCGACGGGGTGGTCCTCCCGGCAGCCGACGGCGACCTGGTGCGGGGAGTGCGGGACTACCTGCCGGGGGACCGACTGCGCCAGGTCCACTGGCGGGCTACCGCCCGCCACGGCGAGCTGGTGGTGAAGGAGTCGGAGGAGCCCCAGGCCCCCGTCCTGCACCTGGTGCTCGACATGGGCGTCGGCGGCGCGGAGGGGGAGGCGGCCGCGGGCCGGGCCGCGTGGTACGGCTGCGAGGCTTTGCGCCGGGGGTTCCTGCTCGTACTGGCCACGTGCGAGGCGGGCCGCACCGTGGCGGCCGACGTTCCCACCGCCCTCACCGTCAACCGCCGCCTGGCCCGAGCCGGGCCGGGCCGACCCGAGCGGCCGGCGCGGCGGCGCGACGCCCGGGTGCTCGTGGTCACCGACGAAGGTGACTCGTGGCGCTGACGGCGACAGCGGCCGTGGCCCTGGCCGCGTGGCTGGCCTGCGTCGCCTCCGGCGGCTACGCCGTCGGCGGCCTGCTGGTCACCCCGGCGGTGTACGGCCTGGCCCTGGTCCCGGGCGTGGTCGCGGTGGCGGCCGGGCGGCGTCCTGCGGCCGTCCCGTTGCCTCCCCAGGTGGTCCGGTACGCCAAGGTGGCCGGCCTCGGCGTGGGCCTCTACCTCTTCGCGGGACGGGGCCAGGCCGCGGGCCTGGGCGGCCTCGTGACCGTGCTCGCCCTGGCCGCGGTCGCCCTGGGCTGGGTCTGGCCCCGGCCCGAGGCCCTCCGCCTGTCCCTGGCCTTCGCGGTCGTCGGCCTGCTGGCTCCTGAGGCAACCGCGCCGGGCAGGCCTTCGGCCCTGGTCGCGATGGGAACGGCCTCGGCCGTGGCCCTGGTGGCCACGGCCCGGCTGGCGGGGACGGCCCTCCTCCCGCTCGGCGGTGTGGCCCGCCCGACCCCGCCACGGCGCGTCGCCCTGCACGTCGGGGCGGTGGCCGCCGTGCTGGCGCTGGCGGCGGTGGCGTCGCTCCTGGTGGACCCTCCGTCCGCCCCCTCGCCCGAGGGTTCCGCGCCGTCGCGGCCCGAGGCGGGCGACGACCCGGTGCGGGAGGATCCGGCGCCCCTCGGCGTGCGGAGCGTGCTGGACCCGGGCGGCCCAGGGCCCCGGCGCGGGGATGACGGGCGCCAGGTCGTGCTGCGGGTCCGGGCGGCCCGGCCGGCCCTGTGGCGGGCCCAGACCTTCGACCGGTGGGACGGGCGGCGCTGGGTCCCCGAGCCGGCGCCCGATCCGGGCCGGTCGACGTCCGCCCTGGTGTCGGTCGACCTGGACGGCTACGAGGTCGACCCGTCCGAGCAGCTCGTCCAGCGGGTCCGCATCGAGGCCACGTACGCGGCGGTGGCGGTGGGAGCTCCGAAGGCGTACTTCTTCCACCTGCCGGGCCCGGCTGCCGTCACCGCCGGGGGCGCCGTGCTCCCGCGGCCCGCCCTCGGCAAGGGCGCGACGTACGAGGTCACCAGCGCCCGCAGCCCCGCCTCGCCGGCCGACCTTCGGGGGCGGGACCCCTCCCCCCTGCTCTTCCCCGACCCGCACCTCAGCGCCAGGAGCCGGGCCCTGGCCGAGCGGGTGGCGGCCGGGGCTCCGACCGCCTACGACAAGGTCACCGCCCTCCAGGCCGAGCTGGCGTCCAGGGTGGTGGTCGACGACGCCGTGCCGGCCCTGCCCGGCGGGGCCGACGTGGTGGACAGCATCCTGTTCGAGTTGGGCCGCGGATCGCCCGAGCGGCTGGCCACGACCCTGGCCCTGCTGGCCCGGTCGGTGGGGGTTCCGGCCCGGGTCGCCACCGGCTTCCTCCCAGGTCGGCGACCCCTGCCGGGAGGCGACTTCGTGGTACGGGCGCGCGATGCCCACGTGTGGGTGGAGGTGCCGTTTACCGGCATGGGATGGCAGGCCTTCGACGCCACCGGCCGGCTCGCCGAGGCCGAGCGGGCCGACTCGTCCTGGGCTCGGCTCCGCCGCTTCCTGGCCCGCTGGTGGCCGGCGGTGCTCGCCGCCGGCATCCTCCTCCTCGCCCTCGCCGCCCGCCGGGCCCTCCTGTGGGCGCGCCGGCGCCGGGCCACGCCCTGGGCGGCCCGCTACCTGGCCAGGCTGAGCCGGGCCGGTGCCAAGCGTGGCCGGCCCCGGCACCCGGCCGAGACGCCGGCCGAGTACGCCTCGGCCCTGGGCGACGGCGTCCTCGGGGACGAGCGCCTGCATCACGTCGGCCGCCTCGTGACCGAGGCGGCGTGGTCCGGTCGGGACCTTCCCCCCGGCGCCCGCCGATGGGCCGAGGACGTGCTCCGCCAGGCGACCGGGCGCCGGCGGCGGTCCTAGAAGCCACACCCCCCGGGACTGGTAGCGGGATTCGTCGCTCTGGGGCCCGATTCCGCTACCAGAGCACCGGGGCCGGACGTGACGAAGGGGCAGCCCGGAGGCTGCCCCTTCGACCACCAGGTTGCTGCGGGTACTACCGACGGGCCGAGGCCGGAGCCTTGCTGTCGCGGCGGCCGGCCAGCACCAGGGCCGAGGCGCCGAGGG
>JBQTJJ010000059.1:0-2861 GCA_052387235.1 Actinomycetota bacterium | reverse complement strand
GCAGCTTGCGGTGGTTTGGACTCCCCGCCTGCCCGGCGAGTCCGGAGGGCCTCCCTCCATCACTGGCACAGCACGGTTCGTGTTGACGACCTTCTACATCGCCTCACTCTCCTTTCAGGACACACCTCCGAGGTGCCGATGAGCTCGGCCCGCCTCCCGGCTGGTCTGGCGCCGTCGACCCGGTCGCCTGCAGTACCGATCGCCCAGTTCAGCGTGGCGGCCCCCGCGACTGTCAAGGGTCATCAGGATCCGCGCGCTGGCGGTCACGAGAACCGCGCGCTGATGGCCACCAGTTCTGCACGGTGGCGGCCACCAGATCGGGCTATGGGACCAGCGGCGTCACCCCCTTGCCGGCGGTGGCCTGAGCCAGGCGAACGCTGTCGCCGGCGGTGGCGCACAGATGGGCGTGGTGCAGGAGCCGGTCGACGGTGGCGCCGGCGAGGGTCTTCGGCATGATCTCGTCGAAGCCGCTCGGATGCAGGTTGGAGCTGACAGCGACGCTGCGACGCTCGTAGGCGGCGTCGACGAGGCGGTAGAGGCCCTCGGCGGCGTCGGCGGCGACGGGCAGCAGCCCGATGTCATCAACCACGACGAGGTCCGCCCGCAGGATGCGGGCGACGGCCCGGGTGACCGAGTCGTCGGCCCGGTGGCGGCGGACGAGCACGCCGAGAGCCTCGAGGGAGAACCACGCCACCCGCCGCCCGGCCGCCACCGCGGCGTGGCCCAGGGCTTCGAGGAACATGGTCTTGCCCGTGCCCGACGGCCCGCACACGACCAGGTTCTCCGCCCGGCCGATCCACTCCAGGGTGCGAAGGGCCGCCTGGGTGGGAGCGGGGATGGAGCTCAGCGCCGGGTCCCAGGCGTCGAAGGTCTTGCCGGTGGGGAAGCCGGCGGCGACCAGGCGAGTGGCCACCGAGGAGCGGTCACGGCCGGCCACCTCCTCGACCAGCAGCACCCGCAGCACCTCGGCCGGCTCCCAGCGCTGGGCCCGGGCGGTGGCCAGCACCTCGGGAGCGGCCCGGCGGATGTGGGGCAGGCGCATGCGCCGCAGGAGGGCTTCCAGCTCGCCGTCGAGGGCGGGTGGCGTCGGCGTGCGGGTCGTCACAGCCGCTCCTCGACGCCGAGCCAGGCGGCGAAGCGGCGCAGGCACGCCCGCAGCTCGTCGAGGTCGTAGCAGCCGCTGGTGAAGCGGGCGAAGTCGTGGCGCAGCATCGGCCCCTCGGCGGCGGCCAAGAAGTCGGCCACGAACAACAGCGTGTCGCCCACCTCGACCAGCGTGGCCTGGTCGTCGACGCCGATGGCGCCCGGCGCAAGCGCCCTCATCGTCCGAACTCCGACCAGACCAGCGTCCCGGCCTGGAGGCTGTGGGCCTCGCTGGCCTGCGCCCCCGCCCCGCCGGCGCCCCGGTGGGCCAGGATCGACGCCAGGTCGCCCTCGGCGAAGCGGCTGTAGACCGCGGCGTGGCCGAGGGCCCAGTCCACGGCCTCGGCTCCCGCCAGCTTGGCCAGTTCCACCGCCTCGGCCATCTTGGCCCGCACCCGGGTGGCCCCGACGGCCCCGGCCTCCTTGAGCCACAGACAAGCGCCGGGCCCGATGGCGAGGAACGCCGCCTCCGCCGCGGTGGTCGCCACCGGCGTGCGGTCGAGGGCGCCCTCGGGCGCCGGGGGGAAGTGGGAGGCGTCGATGCGGGGGTTGCCCGGCGTGGTGCGGCGGTGGCGGGCCGCCTCGGCCGGCCCGCCGGGTCCCACGTGGGTGATCACGACGTCGTCGCCATGCGTGCGCACCCACACCACCTCGCCGGCCAGCACCGACGGCACCGAGTACAAGCAGTAGTCGAGCTGCACCATGGGCTCGGGACACCCGACGGTGCGGGTCTGGCCGAACGCGGCGGTGAAGGGGTGCTCGGGCAGGCGGTGCAGGCGCACCCGCTCCTCGGCCATCATCTCCACCGGCGCCCGGCGGGTGACACGGTGGGGCCGGGTGTTGACCTGCTCGCAGAACGACTCGCACGCCGCCTCCAGCGCCGCCCAGTCGTCGTAGTCGGCGAGCAGGTTGGCCTCGGTCGGCACCAGGTCGGCCTTGGCCACCCGCACCGTCGCCTCCGAGCCTCCCTTGGACGGCGCATCGGCGGGCAGGCAGGTGGCGATGGTCAGCCCGTAGTGGGACGCGGCGGCCACCATGTCGGGGTTGCGGATGGCGATGCGGGCCACGTGGTCGACGGTGACGGTCCGCTCGTTGTCGGTCAATGCGTAGGTCGGACAACCGCCGAAGCGACGCAGGGCGGCGTCGATGCAGGCCACCACGGTGGGCAGGGTCTTGTCGCGGATGGCCAGCACCACCCGGAACCGGCTCCAGGCCAGCCAGGCGCAGAACAGCCACGTGGGCACCCCGGCCACCACCGGGCCGGTGCCGTAGTCCCACTGGAACCACAGGCCGGGCTCCACCACCCACGGGCGGTGCACCCGGCGCCGGCCGGCCAGGTAGGCCTTGCGCACCACCGCCACCGCACGTCGGGTGGTGCGCTCCGAGCCGCCATAGCCCATGGCCACCAACTTGTCGTGGGCCACATCGGCGCGGATCTTGCCGTTCGACGCCTCCATCCACTCCTCGACCTTGGCCAGGTAGTCGTCGATGACCTGCGGGCGGCGGGCGGTGGTGACGTCGCTCAGGTCGCCGGCGTCACGGCGGGCGACCCAATGGGCCACGGTGTTGGGCGAGCAGGCGGCCAGCTCGCCGGCGTCTCGCAGGGAATGGGTCAGGTCGAACGCTTCGAGAATCTGCATGATCTCCTCGGCATGCTTCACGTGCTCCTCCTGGGTGCCTGGGTGCTTGGACACGCTCAGGACACCCGGGAGGAGCGC
>JBQTJJ010000058.1:0-13107 GCA_052387235.1 Actinomycetota bacterium | reverse complement strand
CCACGGGTAAGCTCCCGCCGATCATGGGACTCCAGCAGTTCGAGCGTCGGCTCGAACGCCTCGTCGAGGGCGTGTTCGCCAAAGCGTTCCGTGGCGGCCTGCAGCCGGTGGAGCTCGGCCGCCGGCTCACCCGCGAGATGGACGCCAAGCGCACGCTCGGCGTGCGGGGCACCATCAGCCCCAACCACTTCGTGTTCGCCCTCGCCTCCGCCGACCTGCAGCGGTTCGAGTCGTTCGCCGATGCCCTCACCCGGGAGCTGGAGGACGCGGCCCGCGAGCACGCCCGGGGCGAGGGGTACGTCTTCATCGGGCCCGTCCACGTGGCCTTCGAGGAGGACGAGAGCATCACGCCCGGGATGTTCCTGATCTCGGGCTCGGTGAAGGAGGCCGAGGGCGGCGGGGCCGTGGGCTCGCTGGTGCTCGGGGACGGCTCCCGGATCCCCGTGGGGGAGCAGCCCGTCACCATCGGTCGCATGGCCGACTCGGCCGTCGTGCTCACGGACGAGAGCGTGAGCCGGCGCCACGCCGAGGTCCGCCGTCAGGGGAGCGCCATCGTCGTCGTCGACCTCGGCTCCACCAACGGCACCAAGGTGAACGGCTCCGGCATCCGCGAACGCGCCCTCAGCGACGGCGACGAGATCACGGTGGGCACGACGACCTTGCGCTTCGAGGCGTCCTGAGGGGCCGGCGATGCCCGAGGCGCTGCTCACGATCCTCAAGTTCTGCTTCCTCGCCCTGCTCTGGCTCTTCTTCGCCCGGGTGCTGTGGGCGGTGTGGGCCGAGGTGAACGCCCCCCCGGCCGCGGCGCCGGCGCCGTCCGGCGCGGGCGGCGGGGCGGCGCCGGCCCGGTCGGGAGGAACCGAGAGCACCCGGCTGCGGGTCGTGGAGCCGGCCGACCGGCGCGGCACCACCTACCAGCTGGGCGAGGAGCTCACGGTGGGCCGGGCCAGCGGCTGCCAGGTCGGGCTCCCCGACGACAGCTACGCCTCCCAGCTCCACGCCCGGATCTTCCGCAAGGACGGTCGGTACTGGCTGGAGGACCTGGGCTCCACCAACGGCACCTACCTCAACGCCAAGCAGGTCACGTCGCCCGTCGCCCTGCGGCGCGGCGACCGGGTGCAGGTCGGGCGTACCGTGCTCGAGGTGACGAGATGACGACCCTTCGCGCCGGCGCGGCGACGGACGTGGGCAAGGTCCGTCGCAACAACCAGGACAACTTCCTCGTCGACGAGCCGCTGTTCGCGGTGGCCGACGGCATGGGCGGGGCCGCGGGCGGGGAGGAGGCGTCGCAGACCGCGGTGGCTGCGCTGAAGTCCGCCTTCGAGGCCCACCCCACCGCCGCCGGCCTGGCCGACGGCGTGCGCAACGCCAACCGGGCCGTGTGGGAGAAGGCGCGCCTGCGCCCCGACCTGCGGGGCATGGGCACCACCATGACGGCCGTGGCGCTCGTGGAGCACGGGGACGAGGGCGAGGTGCTGGCCATCGCCAACGTCGGCGACTCGCGCGTCTACCTCCTCCGCGACGGCGAGCTGTCCCAGGTCACCGACGACCACAGCGTGCCCGAGGAGCTGCGCCGGGCCGGCCGCCTCACCCCCGAGGAAGCGGCCCGCCACCCCCAGCGCAACGTGCTCACCCGGGCCCTCGGCATCGAGCCCGAGGTGGAGGTGGACTGCTTCCCGATCATCCCCTACAGGGGCGACCGCCTGGTGCTGGCCAGCGACGGCCTCTTCAACGAGGTCGACCACGACGGCATCGCCTCCGTGGCCCGCCGCCAGCGGGACCCGGAGGCGGCGGCGGCCGAGCTGGTGCGCATGGCCCGCGACGGCGGCGGGAGCGACAACATCACGGTGGTGGTCGTGGACGTCCTGGACGACGGCGAGCGGGCCGAGAAGGCGTCGGCGGCGGTGGCGGCCAGCCCCGCCGGTACCAGCCGCGCCGCCCCTGCGACGGCGGCGACGGCTGGGGCGGCCGCCGCCACCGGACCGGGGCCGCCCCCGGCGGGCGGCGGTACCGGCGCGGCCTCGAACAAGGTGGCCGGCCCGGGGACCGCGCCCGGCGCGCCGGCGGTCGTCGCCGGCGACTGGGCCCTCCGCGACCGCCACGCCGGCCGCCGCCCGGACGCGGCCGAGCCCTTCCGGGCCACTCCCCCGCCGGCAGGCGGGGACGCCGGCGGCCGGCGGTTCACGCTCCGCCTGGCGGTGTTCCTCCTGGCCCTCGTCCTCGTGCTGGCCGCGGCCGTCGCCGCCGTCGGGTTCTTCGCCCGGGCCGGCTACTACGTGGGCCTCGACGGCGAGGAGGTCGTGATCTACAAGGGCCGTCCCGGCGGGCTCCTGTGGTTCAGCCCCACCGTGGAGGAGCGCACCGGCGTGCAGCTGGACGACGTGCGACCCAGCCGGGAGCAGGACCTGCGGCACGGCAAGGAGGAGCCGTCCCTCGCCGCAGCCCGGCGCTACGTCGACAACCTCGAGGACGAGGCGGCCCCGCCCACCACCACGACCACCACCGCTCCGGTCGCGCCCCCGGCCCCGGCACCCACCGCTCCCACCCCGGCCCCGTGAGCGGGAGCTCCTCGGCGTCGCGCGTGCCCGCACACCTCCGGTGAGCCTCGCGCGGGGGGATCTGGTCCGGCCACTGTCACGGCGGCGCACCGAGCTGGGCCTGGTGGTGCTGGCCGTGGCCCTCACCGGGAGCCTGTACTCGCTGGCCAGCCTGGGCCGGTCGGCGTCCCTGCCGGCCGACGTCGTCCCCTTCCTCGGCGTCATCCTGGCCCTGTTCGGCGCCGCCCACGTGGCCGTGCGCCTGCTGGCGCCCGACGCCGACGGCACCCTGCTGCCGCTGGTGGCAGTGCTGAACGGCATCGGCTACGTCTTCATCGCCCGCCTCGACCCGGACCTGGCCGGCTTGCAGGCGGTGTGGACCGCGCTGGGCGTGGCCGCCTTCGTCGGCACCCTCGCCGTGGTCCGCCGGGTGCGGGACCTGGAGCGCTACCGCTACAGCTTCGCCCTCCTCGGCGTGGGCCTGCTGCTGATGCCGCTGCTGCCGGGGGTGGGCCGGAGCATCAGGGGCGCCCGCCTGTGGGTCTCGTTCGGGGGCCTGAACTTCCAGCCCGGCGAGCTGGCCAAGGTGGCCCTGGCCGTCTTCTTCGCCGCCTACCTGGTGGAGAAGCGCGAGCTGCTGGCCGGCGCCACCGCCGCGGCCCGGGGCCGGGCCTTCGGCCCCATCGTGCTGGCCTGGGGGGCGTCCCTCGTGGTGATGACGGCGGAGAAGGACCTGGGGTCGTCCCTGCTGTTCTTCGCCCTGTTCATCTCCATGCTGTGGGTGGCCACGGCCCAGGGCACCTACCTGCTCCTCGGGCTGGGGCTCTTCAGCGCCGGCGCGGCCTTCGCCTACTCGGCCTTCGGGCACGTGCAGACCCGGGTGGAGACCTGGCTCGACCCGTGGTCGCGCGCCGACGCCGAGGGCTACCAGCTGGTCCAGGCCGCCTACGCCTTCGGGTCGGGCGGCTTCGCCGGCACGGGGCCCGGCCTCGGCTCGCCCGGCAAGATCCCGGCCGCCACCACCGACTTCATCTTCGCGGCCGTGGGCGAGGAGCTGGGCCTGCTCGGCACCGCCGCCGTGCTCGTGACCTTCGTGCTCATCGTGGGCGGGGGCCTGCGGGTGGCGGTGCGGGCCGACCAGCCCTTCGAGAAGCTGCTGGCGGCCGGTCTCACCACCATCCTGGCCGTGCAGACGTTCGTGATCATCGGTGGGGTCACGCGCCTGGTGCCGCTCACCGGCGTCACCCTCCCCTTCATGTCCTACGGCGGCTCGTCCCTCGTGGCCAACTACGTCCTGGTGGCCCTGCTGCTGCGGATCTCCGACGACAGCGCGGCCCGGGGCCGGCGGGCCGCGGCCGGGGCGAGGATCCACCGGGACGACACCGTGCGGGCCGGCGGCTGATGGACCGACAGATCCGCCGGCTGGGGCTGGTGCTCCTGGCCATGTTCCTGGCCCTGTTCGTGAAGCTCAACGACCTGCAGGTGGTCCGGGCCGACAGGCTGGCCGACGCACCGGGCAACACCCGCCAGGCCACCCGCGACTTCAGCCGCGAGCGCGGCGTGATCCAGACGTCCGACGGCGCCATCGTGGCCCAGTCGGTGGCCGTCGACGACGAGTTCGAGCGCCAGCGCCAGTACCCGGAGAAGGAGCTGTTCGCCCACATCGGCGGCTACTTCTCCTTCACCTACGGCACCGAGGGCGTGGAGCGCACCTACAACGCCGACCTGGCGGGGCGCAGCGTGGCCCTCGAGAGGCTCACCGACCTGGTGTCGGACCGCGTGCGCACGGGCAACGTCACCCTGACGCTGTCCAAGGGCCTGCAGGAGGTGGCCCGCGACGCGCTGGGCAACCGCACGGGCGCGGTGGTGGCCCTCAACCCCGTCGACGGGGCCGTGCTGGCCATGTGGAGCTTCCCGTCGTTCGACCCCAACCCGCTGGCCGGCCACGACCAGAAGGCGGTGCAGGCCTCGTGGTCCGAGCTGCAGGCGAGCGCGGCCAAGCCCCTCCTTCCCCGGGCCTACCGGCGCAGCTACGCCCCCGGCTCCACCTTCAAGGTGGTGACGGCGGCGGCGGCCCTGGAGCGCCGCACCGACCTGGTCACCAAGGGCTACCCGCCGCTGCGCGAGCTCGACCTGCCCCAGACCGACGCCAACCTCCCCAACTTCGGCAACGGGAACTGCGGCGGCGCCCTGCCGGACCTCCTGCGGGTGTCGTGCAACACCGGCTTCGCCCAGCTCGGGCTGGACATGGGGGGCGACGACCTCGCGGCCGAGGCCGGCGACTTCGGCTTCAACGCCCGGCCGCCCCTCGACCTGCCGGCGGTGGCCCGTTCGACGTTCCCCGACGCCGCCTCGTTCGGCCAGGACCAGCCCGGGCTGGCCAAGTCGGCCATCGGCCAGCAGGACGTGGCCGCCACCCCGCTGCAGATGGCCCTGGTGGCGGCGGGCGTGGCCAACGGCGGCGTGGTCATGAAGCCGCACGTGCTGGCCGAGGTCCGCGACGACGAGGGCGAGGTGGTCCGCACCTACGAGCCCGAGAGCTGGCAGAACGCCATGTCGCCCCAGAACGCGGCCGCCCTCCGGGACATGATGGTCAACGTCGTCAACAGCGGCACGGCCGGCCGGGCCGCCGTCCCCGGCTTCCAGGTCGCGGCCAAGACCGGCACGGCCCAGACGGTGGGCGACAACTCCCACGCCTGGCTCATCGCCTTCGCCCCGGCCGAGGCCCCGCGGGTCGCGGTGGCCGTCATCGTGGAGAGCCAGCCCGGCCTGGGCGACACCGTCACCGGCGGCCGCATCGCCGCCCCGATCGCCCAGCGCGTCCTCAGCGCCGCCCTGGCCAACCCGTAGGCTGGGGATCGAATGCCTCCGCAACCGGCCCAGGTGTACAGCGACCGCTACGAGATCCTCCGCCAGGTGGCCCGGGGGGGCATGGCCGAGGTGTACCTGGCCCGCGACCAGCTCCTCGACCGCCGGGTCGCGCTCAAGGTGCTGTTCCCCGAGCTGTCGATCGACCGCTCCTTCGTGGAGCGGTTCCGGCGGGAGGCGCAGTCGGCGGCCAACCTCAGCCACCCCAACATCGTGTCGGTCTACGACTGGGGCGAGGAGGAGGACACGTACTTCATCGTGATGGAGTACGTGGACGGCCGGCCGCTGTCGGCCATCATCCGCTCCCAGGGGCCGCTGCTGGCCGACCGGGCCGCCAGCATCGGCGCCGACGTGGCCTCCGCCCTGGCCTTCGCCCACCGCAACGGCGTGGTGCACCGCGACGTGAAGCCGGGCAACGTCCTCCTCGACGCCAACGAGCACGTGAAGGTGACCGACTTCGGCATCGCCCGGGCCGCCAACACCCAGGAGAACCTCACCCAGACCGGCGCGGTGATGGGCACGGCCACCTACTTCTCGCCCGAGCAGGCCCAGGGGTACGGGGTCGATCCCCGCAGCGACGTGTACTCGCTCGGCGTGGTGCTGTACGAGATGGTCACCGGGAAGCCGCCCTTCGCCGGCGACAACCCCGTCACCATCGCCTACAAGCACGTGCGGGAGCAGGCCGTGCCGCCCCGCGAGGTCAACCCCGCCATCCCGGCCGCCTTCGAGAACATCGTCCTCAAGGCCATGGCCAAGGACCCCGACGACCGCTACGCCAACGCCGAGGAGCTGCGGGCCGACCTCATGCGCTACCAGCAGGGGCGCACCGTGCTGGCCACCCCGGTGGCCTACTCCCAGCCCGGGCCGGCGCCCGACGCCACCGTGGTCCAGCCCGTGTCCCGGGACCGCACCTCGGTCGTGAACCGCGCCGGCCCCGGGCTGCCGCCCGAGGCCGGGCCGGCCCACCGGACCGGCACCTACGTCATCCTCCTGTTCGCCATGCTCGCGGCCCTGGTGGTGCTGCTGTTCCTGCTGGGCAGGACCCTCGGCATCTTCGGCGAGGAGCAGCGGGCCGGCCTCGTCACGGTCCCCAACGTGAAGGGCCAGCTGGCCGACCGGGCCGAGGAGATCCTCACCGGGCAGGGCCTCGTGGTCGAGCGGGAGCTGGAGGAGAACGAGGCCGACGAGAACGTCGTGTTCGACCAGGAGCCCGAGGGCGACACCAGGATCGAGCGGGGCGGCAAGGTGGTCCTCAAGATCAGCCAGGGGGCCAGGCCGGTCGACGTGCCCAACGTGGTGGGCAGCTCCGAGGAGGACGCCATCACGGCCCTGGAGCGCCTCGGCCTGCAGGCCGAGGTCACCAACGAGCCGGACGAGACCGTGAGCCAGGGCCGGGTCGTGTCGCAGAACCCCACCCCGGGCACCCCCGCGCCCAGGGGGACCCCGGTGCAGCTGGTGGTGTCGTCCGGCAAGCCCAAGGTGGCGGTGCCGGACGTGGTGAACAAGGACGCGGTGGCCGCCGGCGACGACATCGTCAACGCCGGGCTGAAGGTCAAGACGGTGCAGGAGGCGTCGCCCACCATCACCAAGGGCAACGTGATCCGCACCGAGCCCGGGCCCGGCAGCGAAGTCGACAAGGGCTCCACCGTGACCATGTACGTCTCCACCGGCCAGGAGACCACCACGTCCTCGTCGTCGTCCTCCACCACCTCGTCGTCCACCCCCTCGACCACGGGCGGCTCGTCCACCACGACGTCCTCGTCGTCGACGTCCACCACCACCTTCACCATCGTCCCGTAGCGGGACGGGCGCCTCGGCCTACGGGAGGGCGGCGCCGGCGGCGGCGCGGAGGAAGTTGGTGAGCAGCATGCGACCCTCGGAGGTCAGGATCGACTCGGGGTGGAACTGCACCCCCTCCACCGGCAGGGTGCGGTGGCGGAGGCCCATGATCACGCCGTCCTCGGTCTCGGCCGTCACCTCCAGCACGTCGGGCAGGGTGTCCCGCTCCACCACCAGCGAGTGGTACCGGGTGGCCTCGAACGGGTCCGTGAGCCCGGCCATGACGCCGGCGCCGCCGTGGCGCACCATCGAGGTCTTGCCGTGCATCACGTGGGGGGCGCGGACGACGCGGCCCCCGAACACCTCTCCGATGCACTGGTGGCCGAGGCAGACGCCGAGCACGGGCGTGTCCCGGCCCATGCGCCGGATGACCTCGCTGCTCACGCCGGCGTCGGAAGGCCGGCCCGGGCCCGGGCTGATCACCACCGCGTCGGGCCGGAGGGCCGCCAGCGCGTCGACGTCGAGGGCGTCGTTGCGGTGCACCACCGGCTCGGCCCCCAGCTCGCCCAGGTACTGGACCAGGTTGTAGACGAACGAGTCGTAGTTGTCGACGACGAGGACGCGGGCTCCCACGGGCCGCACCGTAGCGGGGGTGGCGCCGGCTCCCGCCCGGGATCAGGGAAGGGGTCGGGCGTAGGCGAGGGTGGTGGCGCCCCGGTAGGCGGGCACCTCCACCGCGTCGAGCTTCGACACCGAGAAGCGCAGCCCGTAGGCGGTGGCGTCGTCGCGGAGGCGGCGCACCAGGGCGTCGGTCTCGAAGCGGTCCCTGGCGGCTCCCACCGCCGTCACCGTGTACGGGGGGGAGTGGACGGTGCCGTTGAGCAGCAGGGTGTTGCCCACGCACAGGACGGCGCTGGTGGCGACCAGGCGCTGGCCGTTGATCCCCACCGCCTCCGCCCCCGCCCGCCACAGGGCGTTGACCACGGCCTGCACGTCCTGGGAGTGGACCACCAGGTCGTTGACGTTGCCGGTCGGGGCGCGGTCGAGCTCTGAGTCGTCCAGGGTCACCCGCACGCCCGGCCCCGTCACCGCCACCAGGCCGGCGGCCAGGCCGAGGTCGCCCAGCTCCCGCTCCCGCTGCGCCGACCGGGCCTCGCCGCCGGCCCGGCGGACCCGCAACTCCTCCACCTCCCGGCGGAGGGAGACGGCCTGGCGGCGCAGGGCCTCGGTGGACCGCTGCTGCTGCTCGATCAGGTCGGCCAGCCGGTACTCCCGGCTCAGCCGGGCCGACGGGTCGGCGGGCCGGGTGCGCAGCACGGCGACGGCGAGGAAGCCGAGGAGGACGCAGCCGAGGGCGAGGAGGGAGCGGGACCGGGCCATGGAACTCGCTAGTCTCGTCCCATGGCCCGGCCCGAGCGAAGCCGCCCGAAGACGAAGGAGCCGCCCGGAAAGGGCGCCCGCAGGGCGGGGCCCGGGTCACGGCCCACCACCGGCCGGGCCACGCCCAAGGGGTCGGGCCGGTACACGCCGCCCATCCCGCGGGAGGAGAAAGTGAGCCCCAAGTGGGTGCCGGTGCTCATGTTCACCCTCCTCGTCCTGGGGATGCTGGTGATCATCGCCAACTACCTCGAGGTCCTGCCCGGAGACGCCAAGAACGAGTACCTGTTCGCGGGCCTCGGGATGATCACGGCCGGCTTCATCACCGCCACCAAGTACCGGTAGCCCACTGGCTCACTCGATGGCGGGCGCCACCAGCTGCATCTCCTCCATGCAGTGGCGGGGCGGCTCGGGGGCCTCGTCCGGCGCCGCGGTCATCTTCAGCTCCATCCCGCAGCTGGAACAGCGGTAGCGCAGGTTCACCCGGCGCATCTCGCCGGGGGGGGGCGGCTCGGGAACCGGCCGGGCCAGGGCCCGCAGCACCATCAGGCCCACCCGCATGATGACGAGGAACATCACCAACGCGACCAGCAGCCTGAACACGGTCGCGAGCGTACCCAGGCCCGGCCGGCGTCACGGCGCGGCGGTGGCGGCCTCGGCCGGCACCTCGAACCAGACCCGCTTGCCCTCGACCGTGGAGGTCACGCCCCAGGCCGAGGCCAGCGCCTCCACCAGCACCAGGCCCCGGCCCCCGGCCTCGTCGGGCGGAGGGGAGCGCAGCTCGGGCCGGGCCCGGGACCCGTCGCCCACCTCCACCCGCACCCGCGCCCCGTCGTAGCCGACGTGACGGTGAAGCGGGAGTCGGCGTGGCGCACGGCGTTGGTGGCCAGCTCGCTGGCCAGCAGCTCCACGTCCCCGCCCACGACCTCCGGCATGCGCCAGCTGCGCAGCACCCCGGTGAGGAAGCGGCGGGTGGCGGGAACGCTGGCCGGCTCGGCGGCCAGGGCCATCCTGGCCTCGCGGGGCGCCAGCGGGCGCTGGTGCCACAGCCCGCCGTGTGGATCGCCCACCGGGTAGCCGGGCAGCATCAGCTCGCCGGCGGGCACGCCGGTGGCCTCGGCCAGCCGCTCCAGCGACGCCTCCTTGGCGTCGTCCGGCACGCGCAGCACCAGCACGGCCACGTCGTCGCGCACCCGGCCGCCGGCGAAGGCCTCGGCGCCGGCCAGGAGGCGCTCGGCCATGGCGTCGGCGGGCCGGCCCGCCGCCTCGAGCAGGGCGGTGGGGAGCCCCTCGTCGCCGTACAGCTCGCCGTCGGGGCCGCGGGCCTCCGTGATGCCGTCCGTGAAGAACACCAGGGCGTCGCCCGGCCCGAGGCCCACCCGGTCGTCCGTGACCGAGGCCGCCGGGAACATGCCGAGCGGCGTGCCGGCCTGGCCCCGCTGGTCGATCCAACCCGCCCGCCGCACCACGACGGGGCGGGGGTGGCCGGCGCTGGCCAGCGTGACCCAGGCCCCGCACACGTCGAGCTCGAGGCGGGCGAACACGACCGTGCAGAACCGGTCGTCCACGCCGGCCGTGCCCGCGGCCAGGCCGGCGTTCACCTCGCCGAGCACCGCCGACGGCAGGGCGTGGCGCGCCGCCGCCACCCGAAGGGTGGAGCGGGCCAGGACGGTCATGGACGCGGCGGGCGCGCCGGCGCCGCACACGTCGCCCACCGCCATCCCCCACGCGTTGCGGCCGAGCCGGAACACGTCGAAGAAGTCGCCGCCCACGTCCAGGTCGGCGTCACCCGGGCGGAACCGGGTGGCCACCTCCATCCCCGGCACGGCCAGGGGCCCGGCCGCGGCAGCGGGTGACGCGGGCGGTGCCATCGGCAAAGGCGCCGGCGGGCTATCCGAGCCGCTCGATGATGGTGGCGTTGGCCAGGCCGCCGCCCTCGCACATGACCTGGAGCCCGATCCTGCCGCCGCTGCGCTCCAGCTCGTTGACCAGGGTGCTCATCAGCTTGGCCCCCGACGCGCCGAGGGGATGGCCGAGGGCAATGGCGCCGCCGTTCACGTTGACCCGATCCATGTCGGCGTGCGTCTCCCGCTCCCACGCCAGCACCACCGACGCGAAGGCCTCGTTGATCTCCACCACGTCGACGTCGGCCAGGTCGAGCTTGGCCCGCTCCAGCACCCGGGCCGTGGCCGGGATGGGCCCGGTGAGCATGGTGACGGGGTCGACGCCGGCCAGGGCGAACGTGGTGAACCGGGCCCGGGGCGTGAGGCCCAGCTCGCTGCAGCGCTCCTCGCTCATCACCAGCACGGCGGCGGCGCCGTCGGTGATCTGCGACGAGTTGCCGGCGGTGACCTTGCCGCCGTCGGGCTTGAACGACGGCTTCAGCGTGGCCAGCGTGGCCACCGTGGTGCCGGGTCGGATGCCCTCGTCGTAGTCGAGGACCTCCCCGGTGTCGTGGCCGTTGTCGTCCCGGACGGCGACCGGCACGATCTCGTTGGAGAAGCGACCCTCGGCCCGGGCCGACGCCGCCCGCTGCTGGGACCGGGCCCCGAAGGCGTCGAGCTCCTCGCGGGTGAGACCCCACCGCTCGGCCATGAGCTCGGCCGAGATGCCCTGGGGCACCAGGCCGCCGGCGCCGGCGTAGCGCCGGAACATCCGGGGCCCGAAGGGCATGCCGCCCACCTGCATGGAGGCGCCCATCGGCACCCGGCTCATGCACTCCACGCCGGCCGCCACCACCACGTCGTAGGCGCCGGCGATCACGCCCTGGGCCGCGAAGTGGGCCGCCTGCTGCGAGCTGCCGCACTGGCGGTCGATCGTGGTGGCCGGCACCGACTCCGGGAAGCCGGCGGCCAGCACGGCGTTGCGGGCCACGTTCAGGCCCTGCTCGCCGACCTGCATGACGCAGCCCATGATGACGTCGTCGATCAGGGCGGGGTCGAGGTCGTTGCGGGCCACCAGGGCGACGAGGACCTCGGCCGCCAGATCCGCCGGGTGCCAGCCCCGCAGCTTCCCGTTCCGCTTGCCGCCGCCGGTGCGGACGGCGTCGACGATGACGGCGGTGGCCACCAGCCCAGTGTGGACCGGGCGGGAGGCCTCCGCCAGGCCACGATCACGGCTCCGGGCCGGGCGGCGCCGTGGTGGGCGGGGGCGGGGGCGGGAACGTGGTGGTGGGAGGCTCGGTGGTCGTCGTGGTGGTCGTGGTCGCCTCGGTGGTGGTGGTGGTGGGCTCGGTCGTCGTCGTGGTGGTCGTCGGAGCCGTGGTGGTCGTGGTGGGGCGGGTGGTCGTGACCGGCTCGGCGGTCGTCGAGATCGACGGCGCCTCCGTGGCCGCCACTTTGGCGGCCGCCGTGCTCGGCGGCCGGGTGACCACCGAGCCCAGGACCTTCGGTTTCGGCGGGTCCTCCTCGCCGGCGCCCGAGCCGCCCACCAGGCCGAGGGCGTCCGCTACCAGCACGAGACCGAGCCCGACCAGGAGCAACCGGAACCAGCGGGCCGGCGGCCGGACCTGCCGGCCCTCCTCCTCGTCCCCCTGATGCACTGCCTCAAGGCTACGTGGGCACCGTGGCCTTCCGACAGCCCCGAGCGCGGCGCCGCCGGCGGCCGGCCGGGACGGAGCCGGCCCGCCGGCGGCAGGCCTGGGACTACTTGTTGGGCTGCGGCGTGAGCCGCAGGTAGGGCTTCTTCGCGTCCCAGCCCTTGGGGAACTTCTCCCTGGCCTGCTCGTCGGAGACGGCCGGGATGATGATCACGTCCTCGCCGTCCTTCCAGTCGGCAGGGGTCGAGACCTGGTAGTTGGCCGTGAGCTGGAGCGAGTCGATCACCCGGAGGATCTCGTCGAAGTTCCGGCCGGTGGACTGCGGGTAGGTGAGGGTGAGCTTGATCTTCTTGTCGGGCCCGATGATGAAGACGGACCGCACCGTCTGGGTGTCGCTGGCGTTGGGGTGGATCATCCCGAACAGGTCGGCGATGCTGCGGTCCGGGTCGCCGATCATGGGGAAGTTGACCCGGGCGCCCTGGGTCTCGGCGATGTCCTCGGCCCATCTCTCGTGGTCGTCCACCGAGTCGACGCTCAGGCCGATGACCTTGGTGTTGCGCTTGGTGAACTCGTCCTTGAGCTTGGCCACCCGGCCCAGCTCGGTCGTGCATACCGGGGTGAAGTCCCTCGGGTGCGAGAACAGGACGCCCCAGCCGTCGCCCAGGAACTCGTAGAGGTTCAGCTTGCCTTCGGTGGTCTCAGCGGTGAAGTCGGGAGCGGGGTCGCCGAGCTGCAGAGCCATGGTGTGTACCTCCAGGTCCGGATGCCGGGCCGCATAGTTGACCCAGCAGGTCAACTTTAACCGCGCCCCGTCGCAACTGACCGGAAAAGTTTGCTCGCCTGGCGTCCCTACCTACTGGTAGGTAGGCTGACCCCCCATGGACGACCGCGCCCTCCTCGAGGAGCTGGAGCCCACGGTGGCCAAGCTCCTGGACCATCACTTGTCCAAGGCCAAGGAGTGGTTCCCCCACGAGATGGTGCCGTGGAGCCGGGGCCGCGACTTCGAGC
>JBQTJJ010000057.1:0-42802 GCA_052387235.1 Actinomycetota bacterium | reverse complement strand
CCGACCGTCACCACCATGGGGTCGTCCCCGGGCTTGGTGACGGTGCCGGCCTGCGGGCCGGAGTTGCCGGCGGCCACGACCACGACGATGCCCTGCCTCCACAGGCGCTGGACGGCGTAGTTCAGCGGGTCGAGGGAGGGATTCTGAGTGGAGGTGGTGCCCCAGGAGAGGTTCATCACCCGGATGTTGAACTGGTCCTTGTACGCGGAGACCCAGTGCATGCCCTGGAGCATGGTGGAGACATCCACGACGCCGTTGCGGCCGGCGACCTTCACCGACACCAGTGTGGCGCCCGGGGCCACACCCGTGTAGGCCCCACCCGTGCGGCCGGCGGAGTCGGCGCCGTTGCCGGCCACTATGCCCGCCATCACGGTGCCGTGACCGTGGCTGTCGACCGTGGTCCCCTCGCCGGACAGGTCGGGCCCGAAGGCCAGCCGGCCGGAGAAGTCCCGCATCGACGACACGCCCGTGTCCAGCACCGCCACGCCGACCCCGGTGCCGAGGTTGCCCACGGCCCAGGCCGTGGTGGCCTCCGACGTCTTGGCGAAGTTGGAGGCGGTGGTGGTCTCGTCGAAGGCCAGGTTCTCGAACTTCACCCGGCGGTTGACGCTCACCGAGCGCACGGCGCCGTCGGCGGCGACCGCGGCCGTCTGGGGCCCGGTCAGCGTCGCCTCGTAGCCGTTCACCAGGCTGAGGTCGGCGCCCACCGTGCCGCCGGCCTCGGTGATGGCGGCCCGGGCCTCGCCGGCCCGGCCCTCCTCGGCCTGCACGATCACCGACGCCGCCACCGGGGTGGACAGGTTCACGCCCGGCTCCACCTTGGCGGCGGCGCCGGCGGAGAACCAGCGTATGCCGAGGCCGACGTCGGTGGACCCCGCCGGCAGCTGCGCGCCCAGCCCCAGCAGGCCGAAGGCCAGGGCCGTCACCAGCGCGATCGACGCACGGGCTCCGGGCCGACGGCCCTGCCCGTGCCGGACGAACATCGTTGCAGCCGTCCCCGCCGGGGCCAGCGCGTGGGCGAAGGGCCCAATCGTCATGGCAGACAACCTCTCGTTCGTCTTCCGCACGACGGACGTCGGGTTCGCCACTGACTCCCCGCCGGCCCAGGCGACCAGATGCAGCCCGGCGGATCACTGTCCCGTCCACGCCACGTTCAGTGGCGCCCCAGTACTTCGGGAGAGGCCGCTGAGACCCTGAGGACCATTTTCGAATGACTAGGACGTCAATGGTCACCCGGGCCCGGGCCCGGGCGCGGACCGGCCCCCGGCGCCTCTGGGGCGGCGGGGGCCGGACGGAGGAAGGGGGTCGTCCCTAGTCGGCCTTCAGCTCGGCCAGGCGCTGGTCGACGCGCTCTCGCTCGCGCAGGAGCGCCTCACGCTCGGCCTGCCCGTCGCTCTCGCCCGCGTAGATGCGGTCCACGAAGGACACGATCTCCTCGATGGCCTGGCGGACGGGGGCGCCCTGCTCGGGCCCCATGACCTCGCCCGAGCGATCGGCCTCCACCACGTCGGCGTCGTGGGGGATGATGCCGGCCAGCGGCACCTTGTACTCGGCCGCCACCGACCTGAAGAACTCCGCGTCCTCGGGCATGCGGGCCTTGTTGCCGACGCCGTAGACGTGGGGGATCCCCAGCTCCTCGGCCAGGCCCATGGTGCGGCCGGCGGTGAGGATCGACTTCCGGGACGGCTCCATGATCACCAGCAGCACGTCGGCGTAAGCGAGGGTCCCACCCGAGCGGGAGAGATGCTCGAGACCGGCCTCCATGTCGACGAGGGTGATGTCGGCCTCTTCCTCGATGGCTGCTCCGAGAAGGCTGCGCACGGCAGCGTGGCTGGAGCAGGTTCAGCCGGCGCCCGCCTGGGTGATCGCCATGGCGTTGAGGAGGGTCACCTCCGACGGTGTGGGAACGCCGTAGTCCCGGAGGAGATCAGCGGGTGTGATGGCGCCGTTGCCGGAACCGACCACCAGCGACCGGGGCAGCACGGGGATGCTGTCGGCGGCGACGGGGTCGAGGCCCAGGCTCAGCGCCAGGTTGGGGTTCGAGTCGGTGTCGACGGCGAGGACCCGCTGGCCCCGCCGGGCGTAGACCTGGCACAGCAGCGCCGATGTGGTGGTCTTACCCACACCGCCCTTCCCCACGATGCCCAGCTTCATGCACTGCTCCCTTCGGGGATCTGTCGTCTCCCCAACTCTACCGGGGAGCGGCCGAACGATCGATCAGCCAGATCACGCGGTCGGCCCGCACCCGCGCCGCGGGGAGGTCGTCGCCGTCGGCGATGCGCTGCATGGCGTCCTGCTTCTCCTCCCCGGCCACGGTGAAGACCGCCAGCCGGGCCCGGGCGATGCCCGAGAGGGTGAGGGTCATGCGCCGGTACGGGTTGCGCCCGCTCGGGTCCTCGTTCATCACCACCAGCCGGCCGGGGTCGGCGTCGAGGGCGGGCGAGCCGGGGAAGAGCGAGGCGGTGTGGCCGTCGGCGCCCACGCCCAGGTGGATCACGTCGAACTTGCCCAGCTCGCCCACCCGCAGCTGGTAGGGGTCGGGCCCGTCCTCGCAGCGCATGGGGTGCACCGACCGGGCCGCCCCCACCCGCTCGAGCAGGGCCTGGCGCCCTAGGCGCTGGTTGGAGTCCGGATGGTCGCCTGGCACGCAGCGCTCGTCGCCCCAGTAGACGTCGACCAGCCACCAGTCGACGCGGTCGATGCTCGCCGACGCCAGGCGCTCGTAGCAGCGGCGGGCCGTCCCGCCCCCGGACAGGGCGAGGGAGAACTCGTCGCGGGGCTTCTCGGCGAACAGCTCGACCACGCACTCGGCGAACGCGCCGGGGACGTCGTCGACCACATGGAGCTCGCCGTTCACCGGACGAACCCTAGGGCTGCCTGCAGCGCCTGCATGTGGGCCCGGTCGCGGCCGGGGCGGGCGAGGGCCTCGGCCAGGGACCACGCCAGAGGATCGTCCGGGAGCGACACCCGGTCGTGGCGCTGCCCGCCGCCGGGGAGGTCGGCCCGGGCCAGCACGGACCCATTTCCGGGGCCCGGCCCGGCCGCCTCCACCGTGAAGGTGGCGGTGACGCCGCCGGCCGCGCCCACGAGGCGCAGGCCCGGCGACGGGGCCGGCACCAGGCTCACGGCCGACGGTGGAAGGCTGAGGCGCGACGCGACCCAGCCGGCCAGCAGGAGGCGGGCCGATGCGCCTCCCCTGGCCTCGAGGGAGCGGACGTCGTCGAGGTAGGCCCGGCAGGCCGGCACGTCGAACAGCCCGGCCAGGAGCTGGCGCCAGAACCGCAGCCGGGCCCAGCACAGGTCGAACACCACCCGCCGGCGGGCCAGGCGCACCATGGCCGCCACCGCCCCGCCCTCCATGTCCTCGGTGTCGACCAGGACCGTGGCGGCGCCCCGGAGCAGGGGGTCGTCGGGCTCGGGCAGGCCGGTCACGAACCAGACGGTCACGGGGACGTCGGCCAGGACGAGGGGCTCGACCAGGCTCTCGAGGCGGGCGGCGGCCGGTCCCCGCACGTCGAGCCTGATGTCCTCGGACCAGACCGACAGGTCGGTGGCGACCGACCCGTGGAGCACGACCTCGGCGTCCATGCCGGCCGGGGCGGCGTCGGCGCGGGGGAGGAGCACGATGTTGCGGCCCGGGTGGCGCCGGCCCATGCGGTGGACGGCGTCGCACCCGAGCGCCACCTCGCCCTCGGTGGCCGCCACCAGGACCAGGTTGGTGACGCTGGCGCGGGTGGCGGTGCGGGGCCCGCTGCACCGCAGGTCGCTCAAGGCCTCCAGCACCTGGCCGAGGCGCACCCCCTCGCCCCGCCACGACCCCAGCTCCACCGAGGTCACGAGTTCCGCCAGCGCCGGCCGTCCCGCTCCAGCAGGCGGTCCGCCTCCCGGGGTCCCCACGAGCCGGCCGGGTAGCGGGCCAGGGGGGTGGTGTCGTCGGACCACACGTCGAGGATGGGCTGGACGATCCGCCATGCCTGCTCCACCTCGTCGGCCCGGATGAACAGGGTGGGGTCGCCGACCATGGCGTCGAGGAGCAGGCGCTCGTAGGCGTCCGGCGTGGCCTCCACGAAGGCGGCGGAGTAGGCGAAGTCCATCGACACGCTGCGGACCCGGAACGCCTGCCCGGGGACCTTGGCCCCGAAGCGCAGGGCGATGCCCTCGTCGGGCTGGATCCGCAGCACCAGCGTGTTGGGGCCGAGGCCGCGGGTCTCCTTGGAGCCGAAGGGGAGGTGGGGCACGTCCCGGAACTCCATGGCGACCTCGGTGACCCGACGCGGCAGCCGCTTGCCGGTGCGCACGTAGAACGGGACACCGGCCCACCGCCAGTTGTCCACCTTCACCTTCATGCCCACGAAGGTCTCGGTGCGGCTGCCGGCGGCCACGCCCGCCTCCTGGCGGTAGCCCGGCGCCTCCTCGCCCTCGACCCACCCCTGCTCGTACTGGCCCCGCACCACGTCGATCGAGACCTCGTCGGGGGTGAGGATGTCGACGGCCCGCAGGGCCTTGACCTTCTCGTCGCGGATGCCCTTGGCGTCGACGGTGGCGGGCGGCTCCATCAGGGTGAGGGCGAGGACCTGCAGCACGTGGTTCTGGACGATGTCGCGCATGGCGCCGGCCGTCTCGTAGAAGCCGCCCCGGTGGCCCACGCCGAGCGACTCGGCCACCGTGATCTGCACGTGGTCCACGTACCGCCGGTTCCAGATGGGCTCGAAGATGGCGTTGGCGAAGCGCAGGGCGAGGACGTTCTGGACCGTCTCCTTCCCGAGGTAGTGGTCGATCCGGTAGACCTGCTCCTCCCGGAAGGCGGTGTGGACGTCCTGGTCGAGTCGCAGGGCGCTGTCCAGGTCGCGCCCGTACGGCTTCTCCACCACCAGGCGGACGAAGCCCCCCTCGGAGCGGGGCTGGGCCAGGCCGTGCCCGGCCAGGGCCGAGGCCACGCCGGCGAAGACGTCGGGGACGGTGGCGAGGTAGTGGACGCGGTTGCCGGCGGTGCCCACGTCGCGGTCCAGCTCCTCGAGGACCTGGCCCAGGCGCCGGTGCGTGGCCGCGTCGGTGTAGCCGCCGGCGACGTAGCGGAAGCCGGCGACGAGGGCCTCCCAGGCCGCGCTGGGCTTGGGCACGGCTTCGAGCATGCGGGCCCGGAACTCGTCGTCGGTCATCTCGGTGCGGGCCACGCCCACCAGGGCGAAGGCCGGCGACAGGCGGCGGTCGGCGGCCAGGGCGGCGAGCGCCGGCGCCAGCTTGCGGCTGGTGAGGTCGCCGGAGGCGCCGAAGACCACCAGGGCACAGGGCGGGGCCCGCCGGTCCGACTCCAGGCCCTCGGCCAGGGGGTTGGGCCGGGCCGCGGCCTGCGTCATCCCCCGCTCAGGGCTCGGGCTCGATGCGGCCATCATGAGCGCCTCCCTCGGACTCCTTCACGTCCTCGGCCGCCGCCGCCTCCGTGAAGAAGGAGTGCCCCCCGAACTGGTTGCGCAGGGCCGCCACCACCCGGGCCGCGAACCGCTCCTCGTCCCGGGAGGCGAACCGGGCGAACAGCGAGGCGGTGATCACCGGTGCCGACACCGACCGCTCCACCGCCTCCTGCACCGTCCAGCGCCCCTCGCCCGAGTCCGCCACCACGCCCCGGATGTCGGCGAAGTCGTCGGGGCTGGCCAGGGCCAGCTCGGTCAGCTCGAGCAGCCAGGAGCGGACCACCGAGCCCTGGTTCCACAGCTTGGCGATGCGATGGAGGTCGAGCTCGAGCTCCTGGGCCGCGTCCAGCAGGGCGAAGCCCTCGGCGTAGGCCTGGAGGAGCCCGTACTCGATCCCGTTGTGGATCATCTTGGTGTAGTGCCCCGCGCCGGACGGCCCCACGTGGGCGTACCCCTCGGGCGGGGCCAGGTCGGTGAGGACCGGCTCCAGGCGGCGCACCGCGTCCCGGTCGCCGCCCACCATGAGGCAGTAGCCGTTCCTCAGGCCCCAGACGCCGCCCGACACGCCGGCGTCCACGAAGGCGATGCCCTGGGCCGACAGGCGGGCCGACCGGGCCTGCGCCTCCTTGTAGTTGGAGTTGCCCCCGTCGACGATGGTGTCGCCCGCCTCCAGCAGCTCGCCCAGGGCGTCGACGGTGGATCGGGTGGGCGCTCCGGCCGGCACCATCACCCACACCGCCCGGGGCGGCGTGAGCCGGGCCACCAGCTCCTCCAGGCTGGCGGCGCCGATGGCGCCCTCGTCGGCTGCCTTGGCGACCAGCGTGAGATCCCGGTCGTGGGCCACGACCTCGTGGCCGGCGTCCACCAGGCGCCGGGTCATGTTGGCGCCCATGCGCCCGAGGCCCACCATGGCGATCCTCAATCAGCCAACCTCCTTGAGGTCGTCGACGGCGAAGCGGCGCACCCGCCGGCCCCGGTCCACCAGGGCCTGGTAGTCGCCGAGGGCCTGGGCCGCCACCAGGGTGTTGAAGTCGTACGGGTGCGACGGCACCGGTACCGACGGGGCCGCGCTGCGGGGGACCAGCTGTACCGCCACGACCGACGGGGGGCCTCCCTTGTGCAGCTGGCCGGTGGAGTGCAGGTACCGGGGGCCGAGGCCGGCGGTGACGGCCATGCCGCCCAGGCCGTCCCGCAGTGCCCGCCGGAGCCGCCCAAGGTCGTCGCCGGCGGCATAGGGGAGGAAGGCCTGGACCGCCACGTAGTCGCCCGGGGCCACCTGGCCCTCCAGCCACTCCGAGACGGTGCCCGCGTCGTCGGCCGGGACCTCGGGCAGGGGGAGGGAGGCGAGGACCTTGGCGGTGTTCGCCTTGGCCACGGTGACGTCGGGCTCGTCGAAGGGGTCGACGCCGAGGACCGAACCTGCGACGGCCACCGCCACCTCCCACCGGTAGAACTCGGCGCCCAGCTCCACCGGGTCGTGGAGGTCGAGCCCGACCTCGAAGCGGTCGTCCCCGGGCTCGCGCTCGGTGGTGGGGACCGGTATGCACCCCTTGCCGTCCTTGCCGGTGGACTCCGCCACGAGCTGCTCCACCCACAGGCCGAACCCGGCGAACCGCTCGGGCACCACCACCGTCACCTTGTCCCGGCCCTCCAGTGCGGCCCGACCCATGGCCATCCCCAGCTCCACCGCCGCCTCGCCGTCGGTGGCGGCCGCCGCCTCGCACAGGGCGGCCACGTCGATCCCGCACAGCGCGGCCGGCACCAGCCCGAAGTACGAGAGGACCGAGTAGCGGCCGCCGATGTCGGGCGGGTTGACGAACACGCGGTGGAAGCCGGCGTCCGCCGCCATCTCGGCCAGGACGGTGCCTGGGTCGGTGATGGCGGCGTAGCGCCGGCCGTCGGGGACCCGCTCCCGGCAGTGCTCGAGCAGGGCCATGACCTCGAGCGTGGTCCCGGACTTGGACGACACCACGACGAAGGCGTCGTCGAGGTCGACGGACGCCACCGTGCGGGGCTCGGTGGTGTCCAGCACCACCAGCCGGTCGGAGCCGACGGCCGCCCGCAGCACCTCGGGACCGAGCGACGACCCGCCCATGCCCAGCAGGACCACCCTGGAGGCGTCGATGCCGGCGGCCCACGCCGCCAGGTCGGCCGCCTCCTCGCGCATGCGCTCGTGGACCCGGAGCCATCCGAGGCGGTGGGGCGAGACGTTGCCGGCGGGCCACAGGCCGGCGTCGCCGGCCAGCAGCCGCTCCAGCAGGTCGGCGGGCGAGCTCACGCCTGGCTGCCGGCGTTGGCCCTGTCGGTGAGCACCTCGAGCAGCTGGTCGTAGGACGCGGCGAACGAGGCCACGCCCTCCTCCTCCAGGACCCGGCCCACGTCGTCCATGTCGATACCCGCATCTGCGGTGCGCTCGAGGGTCCGGCGGGCCTCGTCGGCCCCCTCGTCGACGGTGCGGGCCGGCGTCCCGTGGTCGACGAAGGCATCGATGGTGGGCTCGGGCAGGGTGTTCACCGTGTCGGGCCCGATGAGGTTGTCGACGTAGAGCAGGTCGGGGTAGGCGGGGTTCTTGGTGGACGTGGACGCCCACAGGGGCCGCTGCGGGCAGGCGCCGCGCCGGGCCAGCGCCTCCCAGCGGGGCCCCGAGAAGCGCCGGCGGAACAGCTGGTAGGCCAGCTTGGCCTGGGCCACGGCCACCTTGCCCCGCAGGGCCAGCGCCTCCGGCGTGGCGATGGCCTCCAGCCGCCGGTCGACCAGGGTGTCGACCCGGCTCACGAAGAACGAGGCCACGCCCTGGACGCCGGAGAGGTCGCCCTCGAGCGACTCCAGGCCCGAGAGGTAGGCCTCGATGATGGCGTCGTAGCGCTCGAGGCCGAAGATCAGGGTGACGTTGATGCCGGCGCCCTCGGCCACCATCCGGTGCACGGCCTCCACCCCGGGCGCGGTGGCGGGGATCTTCACCAGGAGGTTGGGCCGGGCGACGCGCCCGTGCAGCCACCGGGCCGCCTTCACCGTCGCCTCGGCGTCGTGGGCGATGGCCGGGGCCACCTCCAGCGACACGAACCCGTCGGTGCCGCCGCTCGCCTCGTGGACCGGCTCCATGACGTCGAGGGCGCTCGAGACGTCCTCGATCACCAGCTCCCAGTAGGTGTCCTCGACCGGGTGGGCGCGGACGAGCTCGGAGAAGCGGGCGTCGTAGTCGGTGCCGGCCTCGAAGGCCTTGGCGAAGATGGTGGGGTTGGAGGTCACGCCCCGTATGCCGCGGTCCACCAGGCCGGCGAGGCGGCCAGACCGCAGCATGGGGCGGGTGAGGTTGTCGACCCACGGGCTCTGCCCGTGGTCCCGGTACAGCTGGTGGAGCCGGCCCGGTGCGTCGCCCCCGGTCCGGCCCTCCGGGATCACTCCTCGTCTTCCAGGGCCGCCAGCAGCGCCTTGGCCCGCTCGGCCACGTTGTCGGCCGTGTAGCCCAGCTTCTCCAGGGCGACCTTGCCGGGCGCCGAGGCGCCGAAGCGCTGCTCGATCGACACCGAGTCGTCGGCCCAGCGGTCCCAGCCGAACGAGACGCCGGCCTCGACGGCCAGGGTGGGGATGTCGGACGGCAGCACCGACTCCTGGTAGTCGTCGCCCTGGGCCTCGAACAGCTCCCACGACGGCATGGACACGACCCTCGCCACGACGCCGTCGGCCGCCAGCTGCTCGGCCGCGTCGAGGCAGACGTGGACCTCGCTGCCGGTGCCGATCAGGACCACGTCCGGGTCCTCGCCGCCGGGGAAGAGCACGTAGGCGCCCCTGGCCACCTCGTCGGCCCGGTCGGCCGTGCCGTCCAGCACCGGCACGTCCTGGCGGGTGAGCAGCAGGGCTGTGGGGCCGTTCTCGTTCACCGCCACCCGCCATGCGTGGGCCGTCTCGTTGGCGTCGGCGGGGCGGATCACCCGCAGCTTGGGCATGGCCCGCATGGAGGCGATGTGCTCGATGGGCTGGTGGGTGGGCCCGTCCTCGCCGAGGCCCACCGAGTCGTGGGTCCAGGAGTAGACGACCTTGGCCTCGCTGATCGCCGCCAGCCGCACGGCCGGGCGCATGTAGTCGCTGAAGATGAAGAAGGTGCCGCCGACCGGCACCACGCCGCCGTGGAGGGCGGCGCCGTTCATGATCGAGCCCATGGCGTGCTCGCGGATGCCGTAGTAGAGGAGGCGGCCACCGGGGTCGTCGGCCGACTGGACCCCCTGCTCCTTCAAGAAGGTGCCGGTGTTGTCGGTCAGGTCGGCGCCGCCGGCGAGCAGGCCGGGGACCACGTCGGCCACGGCCTGCAGGCACTGGCCGCTGGCCTTGCGGGTGGCCATCTTGGTGCCTGATTCGAAGGTGGGGAGCTTGGTCTCCCAGCCGTCCAGGCCGCGGCCGTTCAGGCAGGCTTCGTAGCGCTTGGTGTCACCGCTCCATGCCTGGACCCGCTGCTCCCACTCCTTGCGCATGGCCTGGCCCCGGGGGATGCACCGGCGGTACAGCTCCCGCACCTCGTCGGGGACCCAGAAGGTCTCCTCGGGGGGCAGGCCGAGGATCTCCTTGGTGACCTTGATCTCGTCGTCACCCAGGGGATTGCCGTGCGCGGCGGCGGTGTCGGTGTACTTGGGCGAGGGCCAGCCGATGTGGCTGCGGAGGACGATCATCGACGGCCGGTCCTCGACGGCCATGGCCCGGCGCAGGGCCGCCTCCAGCGCCTCGGTGTCGTTGGCCACCTCGCCGATGTTGTCGACGTCCCAGCCGTAGGCCTCGAAGCGCTTGGGCACGTCGTCGCTGTAGGAGAGCTCGGTGGGGCCGTCGATGGTGATGTGGTTGTCGTCGTAGACGTAGACCAGGCGGCCGAGGCCCAGGTGGCCGGCCAGCGAGGCGGCCTCGTGGCTCACGCCCTCCTCGAGGTCGCCGTCGCTGCAGAACACGAAGGTGTGGTGGTCGCACACCTCGGCGCCGAACTGGGCCCGGAGCCACCGCTCGGCGATGCCCATGCCGACGGCGTTGGCGAAACCCTGGCCCAGGGGACCCGTGGTGACCTCGACCCCCTTGGTGTGGTGGACCTCGGGGTGGCCCGGCGTCCGGCTGCCCCACTGGCGGAAGGCCTTGAGGTCGTCGAGCGTCAGGTCGTAGCCGGTGAGGTGCAGCATCGAGTACAGCAGGATCGAGGCATGACCCACGGAAAGGACGAAGCGGTCGCGGTCCGGCCAGTCGGGGTCGGAGGGGTCGTGGCGCATCACCCTCGTCCACAGGACGTGGGCCAGCGGCGCCAGGGCCATGGCCGTGCCCGGATGGCCGGAGTTGGCCTTCTGGGGGCCGTCCATCGCCAGGCCCCGGATCACGTTGATGCCGAGCTGCTCGAGGTCCTTGTCGCTCTCCGTCATGGCCCTACCCTAGTGATCGGGGCCCCTCCGGGGTAAATGCGCTCCCGGCTGCTCACGCGTCCCGGAACAGGGCGATGGAGGCGGTGAAGCCGTGCACGAAGTTGCGGCCCCCGACCGGGCCGAACTCGCCCGCCGCGAAGATCCCGGCGGCCGGGACCCCGACCCGCTCGTCGAGCACCCCGGCGTCGTGATCGGGCGTGCCGAACAGGTGCCGGCCCCGGCCGTTGCAGGTGAACAGGAGGGCCCCGTCGGCGCTGCGCCCGGCCAGCAGCTGGCGCAGGTCCTCGTCGGCCGAGGCCGCGTCCCGGACGTGGAACTGCACGGTGGCGCCCACCGGTACCACGTCGTTCACGGCGATGGCGCCGTTGGCCTCGTCCGCCCCGAGCACGTTGCGCACCAGGAAGTCGCCCCGCTCGAAGTCGAGCTTGCTCTCGTCGATCACCTGGCCCAGGTGGAGACCCTGGTCGATGAGGTCGATGTCCTCCTCGGGCATCCCCTCGGTGGTCATCTGCACGAGCCGCCCGAGGGCGGGGCTGCCGGCCAGCTCGTGGACGTAGTTCCCCTCGGCCCTGGTGACGATGTAGGGCCGGCCGATGGGCCGGCATCCCTGGGACACGACGGTGTCGACGTCCACGCCCGGGCCGAGCAGGATGCCCACCGCGCCCGAGGTGTGCACCTTGCGGTCGAGGACCAGCCGGTTGCCGCCGGGACCCACGGCCGCCGAGGCGTTGCCGCCGATCACCGGCAGGCCCGGGTGCCGGCCGGCCAGCTCCTCGTAGAGCGCCTCGGCCGGGAAGCTGAAGGGGTCGGCCAACAGCAGCAGGGCTGACGGCTCGAAGGGCAGTTCGTCGGGCCACCCCTCGAAGTCGAAGCCCTGGAGGCCCCGGCCGGCGGTGAGGCGCACGGGCTCCACCGGCCCGAACCGTCCCGCCCACAGGCTCACTGCGGCGTCCTGCTCGACCTCCCGGCCCGTGCCCACCACGGAGATGGCGGCGCAGCCGAGAAGGACCTCGGGCCGCAGGATGTCGGCCAGTGCGGCGGCGACGTCCTCCAGCGCTCCGGCGTGGGGCGGGGTCACGAACACGAGCGCCACGTCCGGCGCCGGCCCCAGGGCCTCCAGCACCTGCCCCGCCACCTCGCCCACGGCCGTGGCCGGCACAGGGTGCTCGGAGAGGGCGGCGGCGAACGGCACCGGGGCGGCTCCTACGCGGCGGGCGGGAGGAGGGTCAGGGGCACGACCGTGAACGGTCCCTGGCCCACCCTGCAGTGGGCCTCGATGGTGCCGAGGGCCGGATAGGTGAGCTCACCCCGCACCAGCCGGTAGGTGAACTTCCCCGGCTCCACGGTGAAGGGCGAGGCGTTGCGGGCCACCTCCTCGCCCGCCTCGTCGCGGAAGACGACCTCGAGGATCCCGTTTCCGGGCTCGTCGGCCCGGCAGCGGATCAGCACGATCAGGTGGGGCGCGATGGTGACCGGCGGCTGGCTCGGGGCCTGGGTCGAGAACATCACACCGGTGAGGTCGATGCGGGTGGGGCCGCCCGGCGCCGCCTGGCGGAGGTTGAGGCTCTCGCAGAAGAGGGCTGAGACGATGTCCACGCCCTCAACCTATCCCGGCCCGCTCGGCCGGCTCCCGGGCACGGCCCGGTGGGTCAGTCCCTCAGGCCGCCTCGGGCCGCTTGAACCTCGGCAACCGGTGGCGCACGGACGCCAGCCTCCACCGTTCCAGGAGCCGGACCACCCACCAGCCGGGGTCGATCTCGCCCCGGCGGAACGACAGCCGCGCCGACGTGGGGGCGGCGTGGTGGTTGTTGTGGAGCCCCTCGCCCACGGTCAGCCAGGCCAGCCACTGGCTGTTCCGGGAGCTGTTGGGGTGGGGCTGGCGACCGAAGCGGTGGCCGACGGCGTTGACCGCCGCGTTCAGGAGCAGGTAGCTCACGGTGTGGACCGCCGCCGCGACCAGCGCCGCCCACGGGCCCAGCACGAGCAGGAGGAGGCCCACGCCGATGCCGAGCCCCAGGAGGGCGTGGTCGAACAGGACGCGGTCCCAGCGATCGGACGGGAGGTCCCGGGCGTAGCGGGCCACCGCCGCCGGGTCCCGCGCCACCCGCCGGTAGAGGGCCACGTTGGCGAACTGCACCGTGGCGAACCCCTCGAGAAGAGGGGAGTGCGGATCGCCGTCGACGTCGGTGAAGGCGTGGTGCTTGCGGTGGACCGCCACCCACTGGCGGGGGCGGATCCCGGTGGTCACCCAGGTCAATACCCGGCAGGCCCATGCGGCGGGCGGGGCCAGGGTGAGGGCCCGGTGGGCGAGGGCCCGGTGGAGGTAGACGGTGGTGGTCGCCGTGGCCACCTGGCACAGGACGAACCCCACGAGGAGCCCGATCACGGCGTGGCGCACGGAATCAGCGTAACCTACCGACCGGTCGGTAGAGACCTCGCTGCAGGACCGAGTGCAAGACCCGGCGCGTCCGTCTCCCGGGGATCAACGAGAGTTTGGAGCACGTGACCACGACGTCGAGCGGGCCGGGGGGGTGCGCTGACGTTGGCCGTGCATGAAGCATCGTCGACGCGCCAGGCCATCCTCGACGAGGGCCTGCGTCTCTTCGCCCAGCACGGCTACGAGGGCACGTCGCTCAACGACATCGCGGCCGCCGTCGGCATCCGCCGGCCCAGCCTCCTCCACCACTTCCCGAACAAGGAGACCCTCTACCGCCAGGTCTTCGAGTTCGCGCTGGCCGACTGGTTCACCCGGGTCCACGAGGCCATCGCCGCCCCCACCGACGGCTGGGCCCAGGTGGACCACGTGCTCACCACCGGGTTCCAGTTCTTCGCCGAGAACCCCGATTTCGTGCGCATGGTGCGCCGCACCGCTCTGGACGGCGGCAGCCACCTGGGCATCGACCTCGGTGCGGCCCTCAAGCCCCTGTTCGCCCGGGCCTGCGCGTTCTTCGAGAAGGAGATGGAGGCCGGCCACTTCCGCCGCCACGACCCCGAGCAGCTCCTGCTCACCGGCTACGGCGCCCTCCTCAGCTACTTCGGCGACATGCCGCTGCTCGAGTCCCTGCTGGACCGGGACCCTCATGCACAGGCCGCCATGGACCGGCGGCTCGAGCACGTCCGCACATTCTTCCGGGCCGCCCTGGAGCCGAATTAGGACCCCCACCGTCACGCCCGGTGAGGAACCCCCGGTTCCGGGCCCAGCGCGTCGAAGGCGTGCAGGACCTCGGCTTCCTCCGGGGTGGCGCCGGGGCCGTACTTGAGGGCGACGGTGCCCCCGGCGCCGCAGCTGGGGCAGCGGACGGCGGCCACCGCCACCATGTCGGCGGGATCGGAGGCGCCCTCGGTCCGGCGGAGGGCGTCGAGATGGACGGCGGCGGCTGGACTGTCCACTCGGCATGCGAAGCACCGGAGGAGGCAGCCGGGCTCTGCCGCCATCTGGGCGCGGTAGCCCCGTTCCTCGAAGCGGCGGATGATCTCGACCAGGGTGGTGCCGTCGGCCGCGTACTCCGAGGTGCTCGTCACCCTCGATCCTTACCCCCGGGCCGATCGGGTGACACGGTGCCCGGCGGGCGGGCGCCTCTACGCTCTCGGCCGATGCGCCGCCGGCTCGTCCCGACCCTCCTCGCCGCGATCTGCGCCTCCGCCGGCGTGCTGGCGGTGCGCGCGCCGAGGGGGCCCGGGCCGGTGGTGGCAGCCGCGCCGGCCGCGCCGGTGCTGTCGGCCAGGCGCGTACCGGAGCTCCTGTCCCGGACCGTGGCCGACGTCCGGCTGCGCAGCCGGCTCGACGCCGCCCTGGGCGACCCGTCGCTGGGGGCGGCGCGGGAGCGGTCCTGCATCACGGTCCACCACGGCGAGCGGGAGCTCCTGGCCCGCCGCCCGGGGGAGCGCCTCATCCCTGCCTCGAACCTCAAGGTCCTCACCGCCCTCGCCGTGCTCGACCGCCTCGGCCCCACCGGGCGCTTCGTCACGGAGGTGCGCGCCGGCGCGCCGGCGGCCGAGGGCGGGATGGTGCAGGGACCGCTGTGGCTGGTGGGTGGTGGCGACCCTCTCCTGGCCACAGCCGACTACGCCGCCTCGTTCGAGAACCAGCCACAGGTCCGCACCCCGCTCGAGACCCTGGCCGACGCCGTCGTGTCGGCAGGGATCCGGGTGGTCGTGGGCGGTGTGGTGGGTGACGAGTCCCGCTACGACACCCAGCGCTACATACCCACGTGGAAGCCCGGCTACATCACCGACGCCGAGTCCGGGCCGGCCAGCTCGCTGGTGGTCAACGACGGCTTCGCCGAGTTCGCGCCCCGACGGGTGGCGGCCCCCGAGCCCGACGTGCACGCCGCCGCCGTCTTCACCGCCCTGCTCCAGGCCCGCGGGGTGGCGGTGGCGGCGCCTCCGGCCGAGGGGGTGGCGCCGGCGGGGGCGCCGGCCGTGGCCAGGGTGGAGTCGCCACCCGTGGCCGAGGTGGTGGGCCAGATGCTCCGCGAGAGCGACAACCTCACGGCCGAGCTGCTGGTCAAGGAGCTGGGCTGGCGCGCCGGCGGCAAGGGGACCACGGCCGCCGGCCTGCCCGTGGTGCGCGACGCCCTGACCGGGATGGGGCTGCCCGTCGGCGACCTCACCACGGTCGACGGCTCGGGCCTCGACCGCTCCGACCGGGCCAGCTGCTCCCTCCTGACGGCAGCACTGGCCCTGGGGGGACCGTCCGGCCTGCTGGCCGGCGGGCTCCCGGTGGCGGCCCGCGACGGGACGCTGGCCAGGCGCTTCCACGGCAACCCGGCCGCGGGCCGGCTGCGGGCCAAGACCGGCGCCCTCGCCGGCGTGGTGGGCCTGAGCGGGTTCGTCGATCCGGTGGGCGGGGGCACGCCCCTCACGTTCTCCCTCATCGCCAACGAGCTGCCCCGGGATGCCCTGGGCCGGGCCCTCCAGGAGCAGGTGGGCGGCATCCTCGCCGCCTACCCCGAGGCCCCCCCACCCCAGGAGCTGGCGCCGTGACCGACGAGGCCGTGGCCGTACCGCTGCCGATGTTCCCGCTGGGCACCGTGCTGTTCCCGCACATGGCGCTGCCGCTGCACGTGTTCGAGGAGCGCTACCGGGCCCTGGTCCGGGACTGCCTCCGCCACGGCCAGGAGTTCGGCGTCGTCCTCATCGAGCGGGGCATGGAGGTGGGTGGCGGGGACTCGCGCTTCGGGGTGGGCACGGTGGCCCGGATCCGGGAGTCGGCCGAGCTCCCCGACGGGCGGTGGGCCCTCATCTGCACCGGTACCCGTCGCGTCCGCGTGCAGTCGTGGTTGCCGGACGACCCGTACCCGGTGGCACTGGTGGAGGACCTGCCCGAGCTCGTCCTCGACCCGTCCGGGCTGCCGGCGCTGGCGGAGGCCGAGGCGGCCGTCCGGCGGGCCCTGGCCCTCGCCGGCGAGCTGGACGAGGCACCGGTCCCGTCCACCTTCGTCCTCGACGCCGACCCGGACATAGCGGCCTGGCACCTGCCCGCGGCGTCACCCCTCGGCCCGGTGGACCGGCAGCGCCTGCTGGAGGTGGACGAGCCCGCCGACCGGCTCCGCCTGCTCGCCGACCTGGCCCGCGACGCCGCCTCGGTGCTTGCGTACCGCCTGTCAGGGGGATAAGCACTCGCCCCATGGCCGTTCCGCGCGCATCGACGAGGTCGGGGGACAAGAGCCTCCCCACCATGGCCGCGGAGCTGTGGAAGCTGGTGCTCTCGTATCTCAAGCAGGAGACCGTCGTCCCCATCAAGGGCCTGGGCCGGTTCCTCGCCCTCGGCATCGCGGGGTCGGCGGTCCTGAGCCTCGGCCTGGTGCTGCTGGCCCTGGCGTTGCTGCGGGCCCTGCAGACCGAGACCGACACCACGTTCGCCGGCGACCGGTCCTGGGCCCCCTACGGCATCACCCTGGTGGCCTGCGGCGTGGTGGCGGCCCTGGCGGCCAGGGCCATCGGGAGCCACAAGCGACGGGCCCGGCGCAAGGGCACGGTGGCCTGATGGCGACCGAGGTCGACCAGCCCGTCACCCGCCACGCGATCGAGGCCAAGCTGCGTGAGATCCGGGGCGAGGTCGAGACCACGGCCCGGTCGGCCCGTCCGTACGCCGTCGTGGCGGGCGTGGTGGCGGCGGTGGCGGTGGTGGGTGTCGCCTACCTCCTGGGCCGGCGCAAGGGCAAGAAGCGCACCACCCTGGTGGAGGTGCGGCGGGTCTGATGCTGGCGCGCCTCCTGCTGCCCCGGGCCATCCGGAAGGGGTTCCTGGGCGGCAGCCAGGTCTGGACGGTGGTGGGTAGCCTGGTGCTCGCCATGCGGGTGCTCAAGAAGGTGACCGGATCCAAGCCGGAGGTGGCGTACCGCGCGCCCCTCGCGCGCGGGGAGACCCTCGTCATCAGCCACGAGCGCGACGCCAAGGTGGTCCGGCGCAGGAGGTGAGGGTCCTGTTGCGCAACCCCCGGCGCGAGCTCGAGGTCCCGGGGCCGCTGGCCGTGCACACCCTCCTCGAGCGGCTGGACATCAACCGGGAGTCGGTGCTGGTGATCCGCTCCGACACCCTCGTCACCGGCGACGCCGTGCTGGACGACGGCGACGTGGTGGAGATCCGCCCGGTCATCTCCGGAGGCGCGCGGTGAAGTGCCGCCGGTGCAGGGCGCCGGCCGTGATCGAGCTGCGCCGGCACAACGCCGGCTTCTGTGCCGACTGCTTCCTGCACCACTGCCGGGAGCAGGTCCGGCGGGCCATCGAGGAGCACCGCATGATCGCCCCCGACGAGCGCGTGCTCGTGGCCGTGTCGGGAGGCAAGGACTCGCTGGCCCTGTGGGACATCCTCGTCGAGCTCGGCTACCGCGTCGACGGGCTCTACCTGGGGCTCGGGATCGGGGAGTACAGCACCGAGTCGGGGCGGTTCGCCCGGGACTTCGCGGCCAGGCGGCAGGTCCGGCTGGTCGAGATCGACCTCCCTGGCGACCTGGGCTTCGACATCCCCACCGGCGCCCGGGCGGCCCGGCGGGTGCCGTGCTCGGCGTGCGGGCTGTCCAAGCGCCACCTGTTCAACCAGGCCGCGGTGGACGGCCACTACGACGTGGTGGCCACCGGCCACAACCTCGACGACGAGGCGGCCGTGCTGTTCGGCAACGTGCTGCGCTGGAAGACGGAGTACCTGGGCCGCCAGCTCCCCGTGCTGCCGGCCGGCAACGGCTTCGTGCGCAAGGTGAAGCCGCTCGTGCGCCTGGGCGAGCGGGAGATGGCGGCGTACTGCGTGCTGCGCGGCATCGACTACATCGTGGAGGAGTGCCCGATGGCCGAGGGGAACCGCCACCTCGGCTACAAGGAGGCCCTCAACGCCATCGAGGAGCGCTCGCCCGGCACCAAGGCCGCCTTCTACTTCGAGTTCCTCGACAAGGCGTCCCATCTCTTCACGCCCCGGGCCGAGGCCGAGCAGGCCGACCTCGGCCGGTGCTCCTCGTGCGGCGCGGCCACTCCCGGCGACGTGTGCGCCTTCTGCAAGCTGCGGGCCCGGGCCACGGCCGCACCGTGAGCCGGCCCTTCGCCGCCGGCGACCGGGCCCTGCTCCTCGACCGGAAGAACCGCCGGTACCTGGTGACGCTGGCGGCCGGGGCCCAGTTCCACACCCACGCCGGTTTCGTGCCCCACGAGGACATCATGGGCAGGGAGGAAGGGGTGGTGGTCCGCTCCACCACCGGCGCCTGGTACCAGGCCGTCCGGCCCACGCTGTCCGACTTCATCCTCAAGATGCCCCGCGGAGCCCAGGTCATCTACCCCAAGGACCTCGGGCCGATCCTGATGCTGGCCGACGTGTTCCCCGGCGCGGTGGTGATCGAGTCGGGCGTGGGGTCGGGGGCGCTGTCCATGGCGCTGCTGCGGGCCGGCGCCCGCATCAGCGGGTACGAGATCCGCCCCGACTTCGCGGCGCGGGCCCGGGCCAACGTGGCGTCGTTCCTGGGGCCCGAGGCACTCGACCGCTACCAGGTGCACGAGCGCGACGTCTACGAGGGCGTGGACGAGGTCGGCGCCGACCGCATGGTGCTCGACCTCCCCGAGCCGTGGCGCGTGGTGAAGCACGCCGAGTCGGCGCTGGCGCCCGGCGGGATCCTCGTCGCCTACACCCCGAGCGTGACCCAGGTCGCCCAGCTGCGGGAGGCCCTCGACACCACGTCGTTCGCCTTCGCCGAGACGCTGGAGGTCCTGGTCCGGACCTGGCACGTGGAGGGCCAGTCGGTGCGGCCCGACCACCGCATGGTGGGCCACACCGGCTTCCTCACGTCGGCCCGCCTGGTGCTCGACCGCCAGGGCTAGCCCTGCGTTCCACGGGCTCGCCACTAGCCTCGCCGCCACCGTGAACCTCCTCGACCTCATGATCGTCGTCGCTGCCGCGGCTGCGGCGGCGGGCGGGTGGCGCCTCGGGTTCCTGGCCCGGGTGGTCTCCTGGGTGGGCCTGGCCCTGGGCCTGATGCTGGCGGCCCGGTTCCTCCCGGCCGCGGTGCGCACGTTCGAGGGGCCCGACCCCAGCAGCAAGCTGCTGGTCGCCGGCGTGGTGCTGCTGGGCGGCGCGTTCGTGGGCCAGGGCCTCGGGCTCCTCGCCGGCTCCCAGCTGCGCCGGTTCGTTCCCATCGGTCCCCTCCGGATGGTGGACAGCGGGATCGGCGCCCTGGTGGGCGTCGTCGGCGTGGTGGTCTCGGTCTGGCTCCTGCTGCCGGCCATCGGCGACGTGCCGGGATCGGTGGCCCGCCAGGCCCGCACCTCGGCCGTGGCCCGGTTCATCGACGGCCGGCTGCCGGCCCCGCCCGACACTCTCCAGGCCCTGCGGCGGGTGGTGGGGGAGACCAACTTCCCGAGGGTCTTCGAGGCACTCCGGCCCGCCCCCGAGATCGGGCCCCCTCCGGCCACCACCGGCATCGACCCCGCCGTGCTCGGCCGGGCCGCCGCCTCCACCGTGAAGGTCTCGGGGGAGGCGTGCCGGCGCACCCAGGAGGGCAGCGGCTTCTCCGTGGCTCCGGACACCGTGGTGACCAACGCCCACGTGGTGGCCGGGCACCGGCCGGGCGCAACCGAGGTGACCCGTCCCGACGGGCGCCGGCTGGAAGCCACCATCGTGGTGTTCGACCCGAGGCGGGACCTCGCCGTGCTGCGGGTCCCCGGGCTGGGACAGGCGGCCCTGCCCGTCGGCAGCGGGAAGGTCGGTGACCGCGGGGCCGTGCTCGGGCACCCGAACGGCCAGGACCCGCTGCGGATCGCGCCGGCGGCGGTGCGCCAGCAGGTGGAGGCGGTGGGCCGGGACCTCTACGACTCGCAGCAGACCCGCCGCGACGTGTTCATCCTGGCCGCCTCGCTCAAGCCCGGCGATTCCGGGGCCGCCCTCGTCAACCAGTCCGGCGCCGTGATGGGAGTGGCCTTCGCCATCGCCCCCGACCAGGCCGAGACCGCCTATGCCGTCACCAGCGGCGAGCTGCGGGCCGTGCTGGCCGTGCCGAGGGGCGGGGCCGTCACCGCCGGCCCCTGCCTCACGTCGGGGTAGAGGCCGTAGTCGACTCGCAGGCCCTCAGTCGGTCTCGATGAAGATGCACTCGCCGGGGCACTCCTCGGCGGACTCGATGGTCTCGTCCTCCATGCCGGGCGGCACCACGGCCATGGCATCGGACCCGCCGGGGTTGAAGACCTTGGCGCCTTCCTTGACGTAGGCGAGGCCGTCGTCGAGCAGCGTGAACACGGCAGGGGCGATCTCCTCGCACAGGCCGTCGCCCGTGCAGAGGTCCTGGTCGATCCAGACCTTCATTCCCATGTGCGATCCCTCCTGCGGTGCCTGCCGTACGGCACATTGGAGCATAGCCGAGTTTCCACGGGATCGACGAGGTAAATCCGGTCCGGATCGTCGTCGGAGTTGCAGGGGACGTGTATGGTCGCTTCAAGAGGAGGAGGTGGTCTCCACGGACTCGGAGCAGCAGGGGAGGCTCGACGCCGACGAGCAGGACGCGGCGGAGCTCCACGAGCAGGTGAAGGTGCTGGAGGAGGAGATCGTCACCCTCCGCCGGCGTTTGCACGACGCCCCCAAGCGGGTGCGGACCCTCGAGGAGAAGCTCCTGGAGACCAAGGGCCAGCTGGCCCAGGCCGTGTCGCAGAACGAGAAGCTCACCTACACCCTCCGCGAGGCACGCGAGCACATCGCGGCGCTGCGGGAGGAGGTCGACAAGCTCACCCAGCCCCCGTCGGCCTACGGCACCTACCTGGCCACCAACGACGACGGCACCGTCGACGTCTACTCGGGCGGCCGCAAGATGCGGGTGGCCCTCCACCCCGAGATCGACGTCGAGGAGCTGCAGCGGGGCCAGGAGGTCGTGCTCAACGAGTCGCTGAACGTGGTCCTGGCCCGCAGCCAGGAGGTGTCGGGCGAGGTCGTCACCCTGAAGGAGCTGCTCGACGGCCGGGCCCGGGCCCTCGTGGTGGGCCGCGGCGACGAGGAGCGGGTGGTCGAGCTGTCCGAGGCCCTGGCCGGCCAGCACCTGCGGTCGGGGGACTCCGTCCTCATGGACTCCCGCACCGGCATGCTGCTCGAGCGGCTGCCCCGGCCCGAGGTCGAGGAGCTGATCCTCGAGGAGGTGCCCGACATCTCCTACGACGACGTGGGCGGGCTCGACACCCAGATCGAGGCCATCACCGACGCGGTGGAGCTGCCCTTCGTCCACCGCGACCTGTTCGTGGAGCACAAGCTGCCGGCGCCGAAGGGGATCCTCCTGTACGGCCCCCCCGGCTGCGGCAAGACGCTCATCGCCAAGGCGGTGGCCAACTCGCTGGCCAAGAAGGTGGGAGAGGTCACCGGCGACAAGAACGCCAAGAGCTACTTCCTCAACATCAAGGGCCCCGAGCTGCTGAACAAGTACGTGGGCGAGACCGAGCGCCAGATCCGCCTGGTGTTCCAGCGGGCGCGGGAGAAGTCGGAGGAGGGCATGCCCGTCATCGTCTTCTTCGACGAGATGGACTCGCTGTTCCGAACCCGCGGCACCGGCATCTCGTCCGACATGGAGTCCACCATCGTCCCCCAGCTCCTGGCCGAGATCGACGGCGTGGAGACGCTGAAGAACGTCATCGTCATCGGAGCGTCCAACCGCGAGGACCTCATCGACCCGGCCATCCTCAGGCCCGGCCGCCTCGACGTGAAGATCAAGATCGAGCGGCCCGACGAGCGGGCCGCGGCCCAGATCTTCGCCCGCTACCTCACGCCCGACCTGCCGCTCGACGCCGACGAGGTCGCCTCGCTCGGCGGGGGTGACGCCGAGAAGGCGGTGCGGTTGATGATCGAGCGCACCGTGGAGGAGATGTACCACGAGACCGACGAGAACCGGTTCATCGAGGTCACCTACCAGAACGGCGACAAGGAGGTCATGTACTTCAAGGACTTCTCGTCCGGCGCCATGATCGAGAACATCGTGCGCCGTGCGAAGAAGCTGGCCATCAAGCGCCAGATCGCCGGCGAGGGCCGGGGCATCCGCATGTCCGACCTCTCGGCCTCGATCCGCCAGGAGTACAAGGAGCACGAGGATCTCCCGAACTCCACCAACCCCGACGACTGGGCCAAGATCTCGGGCAAGAAGGGGGAGCGCATCGTGTTCCTCCGGGTGCTCATGTCCGAGGGCAAGGGGGAGCCCACCGGTGGGCGGGCCATCGAGCGGGTCGGCACCGGCCAGTACCTGTAGTGCCGGCCGTTCCGAGCGGCGCCGGATCCGACGGGTAGAGGGGTAGGGTCGCAGGGTGGCCATCGCCAAGGTCTGCGGCATCGAGACGGAGTACGGCATCGTGCACCGTGGCGCCGGCGAGTCGAACCCGATCGCGGCGTCGTCGGTGCTCATCAACGCCTATGTGAGCGAGCTGGCGCGCAAGGTCGGATGGGACTTCGAGGACGAGTCCCCCGGAAACGACGCCCGGGGCTTCGCCCGGGAGGGCACGGTCGCCCCCGAGGTCGAGACCCACCTGGTGAACGCCGTGCTCACCAACGGCGCCCGCTACTACGTCGACCACGCCCACCCCGAGTTCTCCACGCCCGAGTGCGCCGACGCCCTGCAGTGCGTGCGCTACGACAAGGCCGGGGAGCGGATCCTCGTCCGCTCCATGGAGGCGGCGGCACGGCTCCTCCCGCCCGGGCAGAGCATCGCGGTCTACAAGAACAACTCCGACCGCAAGGGCAACTCCTACGGGACCCACGAGAACTACCTGGTCGACCGGCAGGTGCCGTTCGGCCGGATCGTGCAGCACGTCATGCCCCACTTCGTCACCCGCCAGCTGTACTGCGGGGCCGGCAAGGTGGGGAGCGAGGCGGCATCCACCGGTGGGCTCGACGTGCCGTTCCAGCTCACCCAGCGGGCCGATTTCTTCGAGGAGGAGGTGGGCCTCGAGACCACGCTCAAGCGGCCCATCGTGAACACCCGGGACGAGCCCCACGCCGACGCGTCCAAGTACCGGCGGCTCCACGTCATCGTGGGCGACGCCAACATGTCCGAGGTCGCCACCTTCTTGAAGGTCGGCGTCACCGCCCTCGTCCTGGCCATGATCGAGGACGACTGGTTCGGCGACCGGGACTTCACCCTGGCCACCCCGGTGCGGGCCCTGCGCCGGATCTCCTACGACCTCTCCCTCCGGGAGCCGGTGGAGCTGGCCGACGGCACGCGCATGACCGCCCTCGAGGTCCAGTGGGAGTACTTCGACCTGGCCCGCAAGTACGCCGAGGACCGGGGAGTCGAGGTCCTGGGGGCCGACGTGGGAACCGAGGTGCTCCGGCGCTGGGAGGCGGTGCTCACCGCGCTCGAGAGCGATCCCATGGAGCTGGCCGACCAACTCGACTGGGTGGCCAAGTACCGCATGGTGGGCGCCTACCGCGACCGCCACGGCCTTTCCTGGACCGACTCCAAGCTGGCGGCCATGGACCTCCAGTACCACTCGCTGGAGCCGGGCCGCTCCCTGTTCGCCAAGATGGCTATGGAGCGCCTGGTCAGCGAGGAGTCGGTGCTCGAGGCGGTCACCGAGCCGCCCCCCGACACCAGGGCCTACTTCCGCGGCCGCTGCCTGCAGCGCTGGGCATCCTCCATCGCGGCCGCGAATTGGGATTCACTCGTGTTCGACCTGGGCAGCGACCCGCTGCGCCGGGTTCCGATGATGGAGCCGCTCAAAGGAACGGCCTCGATGGTCGATACGTTGTTGGACGGATGTTCCAGCCCAGCCGAGCTGCTCGAGCGGCTGGGCTCCTAGGAGGCAGTCGACACTCATGGCAGAGCGAGAGCAGAAGAAGAAGCAGACGACCACCCGGCAGGCCGAGGAGGTCGAGGAGACCGCGCCTGCCGAGTCGAAACAAGGGGACAAGATCAAGGCCGAGCTGGACGAGCTCTTGGACGAAATCGACGAGGTGCTCGAAGAGAATGCAGAGGACTTCGTTAGGTCATACGTTCAGAAGGGCGGACAGTAGTACGTACAAAAAAGCAGGTCAGGGCCCATTTCTCCTTGACGACGAACACATGTTCCCAATAGAATTGGGAACATGAAGAGATGCCGAATCTGCAAAAGGGAACTGCCCCTCACCGAGTTCTATGCCATGGCCGGCATGCGGGACGGGCACCGCAACGAGTGCAAGCGCTGCAACCTCGCCACCCGGGCCGAGCGGTACCGGGAGAACCCGGAGCCCACCCGCGAGCGGGTCAAGCGCTGGAAGATCGCGAACCCGGAGCGCGAGGCGGCCCGTCATGCTGCCTACAGGGCTTCCGGCCGCAAGGGCATCTCGGACCGGAAGAGCTACCTGAAGCGCAAGTACGGCATCACGCCGGAGGACTACGACCAGCTACTGGCCGAGCAGGACGGCGTCTGCGCCATCTGCGGCCGGCCGCCGCGTACCGACATCGCCCTCCACGTGGACCACGACCACACGACCGGGCGGATCCGGGGCCTGCTGTGCTTCCGCTGCAACAACGCCCTGGGCGACTTCGACGACGACCACGACCGGCTGGCAGCTGCGCTGCACTACCTCGGACCGGTGCCGAAGAGCGAGGCCGTCGTCCGCCGTCTCCAGGAGCTGGTGCGCCGGCCGGCGTAGTTCCCCGCTAGCCTCCGGCGGGCCATGAACCTGCCGCTCTTCACGCCTCCGGAGGACCCCGGGCCCAGCTTCTCGGCCCTCCTGCGGCGTCTCCACGGGGAGTCGCCCCGATTCGAGGTCGACGAGGCCACCGTCACCCACGCCACCACCATCGTGGCCGTCCGCTACGCCGACGGGGTGGTGATGGCGGGCGACCGGCGGGCCACCGCCGGGTCCACCATCGCCCACCGGAACATGGAGAAGGTCTACCCGGCCGACCGGCACTCCGGGGTGGCCATCGCGGGTGCCGCCGGCCCGGCCATGGAGATGGTGAAGCTCTTCCAGCTCCAGCTCGAGCACTACGAGAAGGTGGAGGGAGCCGCCCTCAGCCTGGAGGGCAAGGCCAACCAGCTGGCCGGGATGATCAGGGCCAACATGGCCATGGCCTTCCAGGGGCTGATCGTGGTGCCGATCTTCGCCGGCTACGACCTGCGGCGCCGGCGGGGACGGATCTTCACCTACGACGTCACCGGCGGGCGCTACGAGGAGGCCGACTACCACGCCGACGGCTCCGGGGGAAGGGACGCCCGCACCACCATCAAGCTGGGGTGGAACGAGGGCATGGACCTGCACGCCACCCTGGAGCTGGCCATCCAGAGCCTCTACGAGGCGGCCGAGGAGGACAGCGCCACCGGTGGCCCCGACCCGGTGCGCGGCATCTACCCCGTGATCGCCACCATCTCCGCCGACGGCTTCACCCGGGTCTCGGAGGCCGAGGTTGCGGAGCGCTTCAAGTCCCTCATCGACCGCCGCACCAACCGGGGGATGCACCCATGAGCATGCCCTTCTACGTCGCTCCCGAGCAGATGATGAAGGACAAGGCCGACTATGCCCGCAAGGGCATCGCCCGGGGCCGGTCCCTCATGGGGTTGGAGTACGCCGACGGCATCCTGCTGGCGGCCGAGAACCCGTCCCGCACCCTGCACAAGATCAGCGAGATCTACGACCGGATCGCGTTCGCGGGGGTGGGGAAGTTCAACGAGTTCGACCAGCTGCGCGTCGGCGGCGTGCGCCACGCCGACGTCAAGGGCTACGAGTACAGCCGGGAGGACGTCGACGCCCGGTCCCTGGCCAACGCCTACGCCCAGTGGCTGGGCCAGGTCTTCACCCGGGAGATCAAGCCCATGGAGGTCGAGATCCTGGTGGCGGAGGTGGCGCCGGCCGGGTCCGAGGGCGCGAACCAGCTCTACCACATCGACTTCAGCGGCACGATCTACGACGAGGACCACTTCGCCGTTCTCGGCGGCGACGCCGACGCCCTGCGCGAGCGGGTGGCGGCCGCCTACACGGACGGGTGGTCACTGGGAGCGGCCTTGCGGGCGGCGAGGACCGCCCTGGCCGGTCCCGAGCGCACGCTGCAGCCGGCCGACCTCGAGGTGGCGGTGCTGGAGCGGTCCGGCGGGCGGCGGGCCTTCCGCCGCATCCTCAACCACGAGCTGGCCGAGCTGCTGGCCGATCCCACCGCACCGGCCGAGGTCGCCGCACCGGCCGACACCGCCACCCCGCCGGCCGCCCCGGCCGACACCGCCGCCCCGCCGGCCACCGACGGCGCCCCCCCCGCCCCGGCCGCCGAGTAGCAGGCGGCTACAGGAGCCTCGCCATCCAGGTGGTGGTGAGGGCCACGGCCGACGCCGCCGCGAGCCACGCCACCGCCGGCGCCGGCCGCCAGGGCCCGTCGCCCTCGGCGTCGTGGTCGAAGGCCGACTCGACCTGGTCGGCCAGCAGCAGCTCCCGGGCCACCGAGAGATCGGCGGCGTCGACGTAGACCCGGACCTCCCCGAGGCCCGGGTACGGGCCGTCCAGGGCTCCCCGCAGCTCGGTGAGGATGCCGTCGGAGCCGAGGCGGGCGGCGATGACCCGGGCGTGGAAGGCGTGATCCACCGAGACCAGGTGCACCATCGGACCCGCGTCCACGGAACAGAACGGTACCGTGGGGAATGAGGTTCGTCCTCCTGGGAGGCAGGTGACGTGGATCGCCGCATCTTCGGGCTCGAGAACGAGTACGGGGTCACCTGCACGCTCCGGGGCCAGCGCCGGCTGAGCCCGGACGAGGTGGCCAGGTACCTCTTCCGGCGGGTGGTCAGCTGGGGCCGCAGCAGCAACGTCTTCCTGGAGAACGGGGCCCGCCTCTACCTCGACGTCGGCAGCCACCCCGAGTACGCCACGCCGGAGTGCGACTCCATCTACGACCTGGTGGTGCACGACAAGGCCGGGGAGCGCATCCTCGAGCACCTCCTCCTCAGCGCCGAGCAGCGCCTCAGGGAGGAGGGCATCCGGGGCGTCATCTACCTGTTCAAGAACAACACCGACTCGGCCGGCAACTCCTACGGGTGCCACGAGAACTACCTCACCAGCAGGCGGGACGACTTCGGCCACTACGCCGACGTGCTGATCCCGTTCTTCGTGTCCCGCCAGATCTACGCCGGCGCCGGCAAGGTGCTGCAGACGGCCCGGGGGGCCGTGTACTGCATCAGCCAGCGGGCCGAGCACATCTGGGAGGGCGTGAGCAGCGCCACCACCCGCAGCCGGCCCATCATCAACACCAGGGACGAGCCCCACGCCGACGCCGAGCGCTTCCGCCGCCTGCACGTGATCGTGGGCGACTCCAACATGAGCGAGTACGCCACCTTCTTGAAGGTCGGCGCCACCAGCATCATGCTGCGGATGCTCGAGGACCCCAACGTGGTGCTGCGGGAGATGACCCTCGAGAACCCCATCCGGGCCATCCGCGAGATCAGCCACGACCCCACCTGCAAGCGCCGGGTGCGGCTGGCCAACGGGCGGGAGGTCACCGCCATCGACATCCAGTCGGAGTACCTCACCCGGGCCCAGAAGTACCACCACCAGCGCGGCTTCGGCCCCCTCGAGGAGCAGGCCCTGATGATGTGGGAGCACTGCCTCACCGGCCTCGAGAAGGACCCCTTGTCGCTGGACCGGGAGTGCGACTGGGTGATCAAGCACCGGCTGCTGCAGGGCTACCAGGACCGCCACGACGTCCCCCTCACCCACCCCAAGATCGCCCTGATGGACCTGCAGTACCACGACGTCTCCCGCGAGCGCGGGCTGTTCTACAAGATGCAGGAGCGGGGCATGGTGGAGCGGGTGTGTACCGACGAGGCGATCGACACGGCCGTCGACGAGCCGCCCCAGACCACCAGGGCCCGCCTGCGGGGCGAGTTCATCCGCCGGGCCAAGGAGCGCCGGCGCGACTTCACCGTGGACTGGGTCCACCTCAAGCTGAACGACCAGGCCCAGCGCACGGTGCTGTGCAAGGACCCGTTCAAGGCCCGCGACGAGCGGGTCGAGAAGCTCATCGCCTCGCTGTAGGAAGGGTGCCGAGCTTCTCGACGCACGTCGTCACGTCCATCACGTCGCAGCGACCCGGCCTGCAGCGGGTCCGGCTCGACTCGGGCCGTCGGGCCTACGTGCTCACCGACCTGGTCGGCCCGGTGGCGGTGGGCGACCCGGTGGTGGTGAACACCACGGCCGTGGACCTGGGGCTGGGGACGGGCGGCTGGGACGTCGTGCACTGGAACCTGGCCCGCTCCGAGCTGTCGCTGCCGGGCGGCGGGCACGTGATGAAGGTCCGCTACACGTCCCTCCAGGCCGACACCGGCGTGGCGGAGGAGGTGGAGGGCTACGCCCCGCCGGCCTCGCTCGGCGGCCTTCCTGTGGTCGTGTGCCCGCTGCACAGCCAGCTGGCGGCGGTGGCGGCCGCCTTCGCCGGCGCCGCCCCCGGCCGCCGCCTCGTCTACGTCATGACCGACTCCGCCGCCCTGCCCATGGCCCTGTCGGACCTGGTGGCCACCTTGCGGGGCGCCGGGCTGCTGGCGGCGACGGTGAGCGCGGGCCAGGCCTTCGGCGGCGACCACGAGGCCGTGCACGCCTGGTCGGCCCTCGACGTGGCGGCCGGCCCGGCCCGGGCCGACGCCGTGGTGGTGGGACCGGGGCCGGGCATCGTGGGCACCGGCACCGACCGGGGGCACGGGGCCCTGGAGGGGGCGGGGCTGGTGGACCTCACCGTGCGGGCCGGCGCCACCGCCATCGTGGCCCTGCGCTGGTCGGACCTCGACGCCCGGCCCCGCCACCGGGGCCTGAGCCACCACTCGGTGGCCGTCCTGCGCTCGGCGGTGGAGCCGGCGCTGGTGGCCGTCCCGGCCGGGGAGCCGGCTCCCGACGCCGGCATCCACCGCGTGGTGGCGGTCGACGTCCCCGACGTGGTGGGCATGCTGTCGGCCCACGGCCTCGCCGGCACCACCAGCATGGGCCGCACCGTGGCCGAGGACCCCCGCTACTGGGCCTACGCCGCGGCGGCCGGGGTGCTGGCCGCCTCGGTAGCCTCCCGCTCGTGAACCGCCTCGAACGGTTGCTCAACCTGGTGCTGGCGCTGCTGGACTCGCCCCGGCCGCTGTCGCGGGCGGACATCCAGGAGCGGGTCCCGGGCTACGGCGAGGGCCCCTCGGCCCGGCGGGCCTTCGAGCGCGACAAGGACGCCCTGCGGTCCATGGGCATCCCGCTGGTGGTGGAGCCGCTCGACCGCGACCGAGAGCTCGGTGAGGGCTACCGCATCCGCCCCGACGAGTACCGGCTGGCCGACCCGGGGCTCGCGCCCGACGAGCTGGCCGCCCTCCACCTGGCCGTGTCCACCGTCCGCCTGGAGGGGGGCACCTCGGGCGAGGGCGGCATGGCCATCTGGAAGCTGGGCGGGGCCACCGGGGCGGGCGGGGCGCCGGCGCCGGTGACCGCCCTGCCCGGCAGCGAGTACCTGCCCGTGCTGTTCGAGGCGTTGACGGCGCGCCGGCCGGTTCGCCTCCGCTACCGGGGCGGGGAGCGGACGGTGGACCCCCACCGCCTCCAGTTCGCCAACGGCCACTGGTACCTGATCGGGCATGACCACCGGCGCGACGAGGTGCGCAACTTCCGGCTCGACCGCATCGACGCGGCCCCGGCGCCGGGCCGGGCCGGGGCCTTCGAGCGGCCCTCCCTCGCCGGACCGCCGGCGCCGGCCCCGCCACCGTGGCGCATGGGTGACGAGGACGAGGTGGAGGCCCTGCTCCTGGTGGACGCCGGGCAGGCCGACTGGGCCGTCGACACCGTCGGCCCCGAGCAGGTGCGCGAGCGCCGGCCCGACGGCGCGGTGGTGCTCGCCCTCCCGGTGACCAACCGCGACGCCTTCCGCTCCTTCGCCCTCGGCTTCCTGGACCACGCCGAGGTCCTCGGTCCCGCCGACCTGCGGGCCGAGATGGTGGGCTGGCTCGAGGCCCTGGCCGGCCGGCGGGCGCCGGCGGGCCGGGGAGGGGGAGCCCGGTGAGCCCGGCCGTTCCCGCCGACCAGCGCCTCCGGCGCCTCCTGGCCCTCGTGCCGTGGGTCGCCAGCCAGGACGGGCCGCTCCTGGAGGACGTGTGCTCGCGCTTCGGCTGCACCGAGGCCGAGCTGGTGGACGACCTCGGGCTGCTGTTCGTCTGCGGCGTCCACCCCTTCACCCCCGACACCCTGATCGACGCCACCGTCCAGGACGGCCGGGTCTGGATCCGCTTCGCCGACTGGTTCGCCCGTCCGCTCCGCCTCACGCCGGCCGAGGGCCTGGCCGTGGTGGCGGCCGGCGCCGCCCTGCTCGCCGTCCCCGGCAGCGACCCCGAGGGCCCGCTGGCCCGGGCGCTGGCCAAGGTGGCGGCCGTGCTCGGCGTCGACCCGGACGAGTCGGTGGGGGTCGAGCTGGGGCGGGCCCCGCCCGAGGTCCTCGCCGCCGTGAAGGAGGCGTCCAGCGGGGGCCGCCAGATAGAGATCGAGTACTACTCCTACGGCCGCGACGCCTGGGCCGAGCGGGTCGTCGATCCGCACCAGGTCTTCAGCGCCGCCGGCCAGTGGTACGTGTCCGGCTGGTGCCACCTGGCCGGCGCCGACCGCCTGTTCCGGGTCGACCGCATGCGCTCGGCCCGGGTCCTCGAGACCGCGTTCGCGCCCCGGGAGGCCGTGGCGGCCCCGCCCGTGTTCTCGCCCGGGCCGGGCGACCCCACGGTGGTGCTCGACCTGGCGCCGGCGGCCCGCTGGGTGGCGGAGGAGTACCCGGTGGAGGCGGTGGAGGACCGACCCGACGGCCGGCGCCGGGTCACGATGCGGATCAGCGAGCGGGCCTGGCTGGAGCGCCTCCTGCTGCGCCTGGGGCCCGCCGCCACCGTGGTGGCCGGCGCCGACGGGGTGGCGGCGCGGGCGGCTGCGCGGGTCGCGAGGCTCTACGGCACTACCATGGCGCCGCCGTGAACTTCCCGGGTGACGCACTCGCACGCCCGCCGGTACGGTCGAAGCGAGCCCGCATCCGCAGCCGGCGCCGGGCCCGGTTCGTCTCGCCGCCCGGCCCCGCCCCGGACCCCGGCGCGGTCGCCCGCACGGGAGCCCCGGTCGGTGCCTGGCCGCCCGAGCCGGCCGGGGTGCCCTTCGGCGCCTTCCCGGCGGTGGACGATCGTCCCGTCCCCGCCGTGGCATCCGGCACGGCCCGCCGGGAGGCCGGCGCCACCCTGACCCTCGACGCCGCTGGACGCGGTCCGGTCCGCGTCGAGGGGACCCGCGTGGACGACACCCCGCCCGGGGCCCAGCGCCGGCACAGCTCGATGCGCAACGGCGTGGAGTGGGTGCTCATCATCGGCGCCGCCCTGCTGGCCGCCCTGCTCATCAAGACCTACCTGCTCCAGGCCTTCTACATCCCCTCCGCGTCCATGGAGCCGACGCTGGAGATCCAGGACCGGGTGCTGGTCAACAAGCTGAGCTACCGGCTCCACGACGTCCACCGCGGCGACGTGGTCGTGTTCGAGCGCCCTCCGAACGACGTGGGCCAGATCCGCGACCTCATCAAGCGCGTGATCGCGCTGCCGGGTGAGACGGTGGAGGCCAGGGACGGCACCGTCCACGTGGACGGCAGGCCGCTGCGCGAGCCCTACCTGCCGGCCGGCACCGTCACCACCCAGTTCGGCCCCAAGACCATCCCGGAGGGCTTCGTCTGGGTGATGGGCGACAACCGGAGCAACTCCAGCGACAGCCGGGTCTTCGGCGCGGTCGACGAGCACCGCATCATCGGCCGGGCCTTCGTGCGGGTCTGGCCCGTCACCGCCCTCAGCCTGCTGTAGGGACTGGGCGCCCTACCGCCGAGCGGCGGCGATGGCGTCGGCCATGCGGTCGACGTGGTCCGAGTACAGGCCGTCGACGCCCATGTGCAGCACGCCGGCCAGCACCCGCTCGTGCTGGCAGTCCCACGCCAGGGACAGGATCTCGAAGCGGTGGAACAGGGTGACGAAGCCGGCCGTCCAGTCGGTGTGGTGCATGTTGACGGCGTCCACCCCGGCGCCGGCCAGGGAGGCGGCCCTGCGCTCGGGGCCCTCCTTCATCATCCGGCGCCGGCAGGAGTCCACCAGGCGGACGCCGTCCGACAGGCCCCGCCACTGGGCCACCTGGTGCCACGCGGGGTGGCACAGCCACAGCCGCCCCTCGGCGTCGCCCGCGCTGCGGGCCACGTCCACCACCCTCGCCGCCGCGGCCGGGTCCTTGACGTCGAGCGACAGCTCGAACCCCGTGCCGCAGGCGTCGTACAGCTCCTCCAGGGAGACCACGTGCTCGGGCAGCTCGGCCCGCCGCAGCTCGGCGAAGCGGCGCCGGCGCATCCCGGTGCGCACCAGGCCGTCGTGGTCGAGCACGGCGGCACCGTCGGCGGTGAGCCACACGTCGCTCTCCAGCCCGGTGGCGCCGAGCCGAAGGGCCAGGCGGAAGGCGTCGAGCGTGTTCTCGACGGCGTGGGCGCGGGCCCCCCGGTGGGCGAAGCCGATGGGCGGGCTGAGGAGCGGCTCCACCCCGCCAACGCTAGGAGACGGGCGTGCCCACGCTGGTGGTGGGAAGGGTGAAGGCGAAGCGGCTGCCGACCCCGAGGCGGCTCTCGCACCAGATCTTTCCGCCCAGGGCCTCGACGACGCGCCGGCAGATGTACAGCCCGATGCCCAGGCCCCCGTGGGAGCGGGTCGAGGTCCCGTCCAGCTGGCGGAAGCGGTCGAACAGGTAGGGGAGGTCGCCGGAGAAGATGCCCGGTCCGTGGTCGGTGACCGACACCTCGACCTCGTCGGCGTACTCGGTGAGCTCGAGGACGACCTCGCCCTCCGAGTGCTCGAGGGCGTTGGACAGCAGGTGGTGGAGCACCCGGGCCAGGCGCCCGTCGTCCACCTGGACCTCGACCGGACGAGCGGGCGTGGCCACCACCACGCGGTTCGACGCCTCGGCCCTGAGGATCGGCACCAGGTCGTGGGGCCGGACGTCCATGGCGGCCGAGCGCTGCTCGATCGCCGACATGAACAGCAGGTCCTCGATGAGGCGCTCCAGCCGGTTGACGTTGCTCTCCAGGGCGTTGAGGGCCTGGGCCCGGCGCTCGTCGGTGAGGCTGGCCCAGCGGCGCACCAGGGTCTGGATGTACCCCTTCACCACCGTGATGGGGGTGCGCAGCTCATGGCCGATGACGGCCACGAAGTCGGCCTTCAGGGCGTCGATCTGGCGCTGCCCGGTGACGTCGTCCAGCACCAGCACCCGGCCCGTGACCCGGCCGTCGCTGCCGCGCATGCGGCGCACCGTGGCCCGGTAGACGCGGGGCTCCCCGTTGCCGACGACCACCTCGGCGCTCGTCTCGCGGCCCGAGGTGAGCATCTCCTCCAGCGCGGGGTGCCCGAGCCGGCCCACCACGGGCTGGCCCCGCTCGAAGCCCGATGCCAGGGAGAAGGCGTTGGCGGCGGCGCCGTTGACCTCGACCAGGCGGCCCGAGACGTCGACCATCACGACGGGCTGGCCGATGGAGTGGGTGAGCGACGTCAGCCGCTGCTCGTGGTCGGCCACGGCGCGGCCGAGCTGGGAGGCCAGGAGGCACACGGCCACGTGGTCGGCGAAGCCGGTCAGGAGCGAGCACTCGGCCGGGCCCGGGGCGGACGGGAGCAGGAGCACCAGGCGCCCGAGGCGGTGGCCGCCGGCGGCCAGGGGGACGCCCACCGCCACCTGCTCCAGCACGGTGAGCTGGGCCACGACCGGATGGGAGGCCTCGTCGACCCGCAGCTCGTCGCCCGACAGGAAGGCCCGGAAATCGGGATGGCGGGAGGCCGCCACCAGGCGCTCGGCCTCGATGCCGCGGAACTGGGTGACCCGCAGGGACCCGTCGACGGACAGGGCACACAGCCCGGAGGGCGTCCCGAAGAGGGCCCGGGCACCGTCGAGGGCCAGCACGGCGACGGCGGTGGGCTCCAGCTCGCCCGCCACCGCGGCGAGGGACGTGAACAGCTCGGGCAGGGCCTCGGGCGCCACCGCGCCGCGGCGCTGGACCACGTTGGCGAGGGCGGCGGCGAAGAGGGGGAGGGGAGTGGCGTCGAGGGTGTCGAGGCTCCCGGACACGACCAGCACGCCCACCGTCCGGCTCCCGGCCCGCAGGGGCTCGGCCGCGCTGGTCAGGCCGGTCTGGAGGTCGCGCCGGCGCACCATGCGGCCTGCGTCGACCGCGGCCCGGGCCGTGGTGGTGGCCGCCGTCGAGACCGGGCCCACGGCGGCCAGCACGGCCGGCTCGCCCGCGCCGACGCGCAGGACCGCACCGCTGGTGCCGCCCGTGGCCGCCACGGCGCCGGCCAGGCCGTCGTGGAGCAGGCGGATCGGGTCGGTGCCGGCGGAGAGCCCGCACAGCACGGACTGCAGCAGGTCCAGGGACCGGTCCACCACTTTGCCCCTATCGTCACCCTGCGTGAGCCCCTTTAGGTCCGTGGCCGGAGGACTAGGCGAGGCCCCGTCTGGGAAGACTGGATGCAGCCGCCACTCAAGTGCCACCGAGGATCGAGCCGATGCAACTCCAGAGCCGATGAGACCGCGACGACGTCGGAGGGAGGAAGAGGTGGCGATGATCAGGGCCAGCTGTCCCACATGCGGGGACGTGGAGCTCACGACGGACGACGTCCGGGTGCTGCTCTGCTCCACCACCTACCAGAGCTCCTACGCCTTCCAGTGCCCTTCGTGCCGGGTGGCGGTGGCCAAGCCGGCCGAGCCCCGCGTCGTGGACGTCCTGCTGGCGTCCGGCATCACGCTGTCGGTCTGGCACATGCCGGCCGAGCTGGACGAGGTCCACGCCGGCGCCGCCATCTCCTACGACGACCTGCTCGAGTTCCACTTCCAGCTCCAGAGCGCGAACAGCCTGGAGGCCCTCCTGGCCACCGGCAGCCGCCCGCTCGAGAGCGCCGGCAACCAGGAAGCGCCGTGAGCCTGCTGGCCCTGCTGCCGGTGGCCGTGCTCGTCGCCGGCCTGGTGGCCGTCGGCGCCCTGGCGGCCCGGGCCGCCGACGAGGCCAACCAGCTGCGGGCCGAGCTGCGGCGCCTGTCCCAGCTGCGCCCCCTCCTCGTCGACGTGCGCGATTCGGGCCGGCGCCTCCAGGCCGGGCTGGCCCGCCGCCGCAGGTAGTTCCCGGTCCGCCCCGTCCGGGGCCCGGAGCCGTCTCGTAGACTGATTTCGTGGGAAGCATCGGGCCGGCCGAGATCCTGGTCGTACTGGTCGTGGCCCTGATCGTGCTGGGGCCGAGCCGCCTGCCCGACGCGGCCAAGTCGCTGGGCAAGGCCCTGAGCGAGTTCCGGCGGATGTCCTCGGGGCTGCAGGCCGAGGTCCGCGACGTCTTCTCCGAGCCGCCCACCTATCCCAAGTCCCAGCCGGGCGGCGGCGGGCAGGACGGGCGGCCACAGGCCGGCCTCCCCTCGTCGCCGGAGCAGGCCGAGGTGACGGTGGTGCGCGAGCCCGACCCCCCGCCGTCCGCCTGACCCCGGTCCCTCCTCCCCCGACCACGAGGCGCAGACATCGCCATCCTGAAGAAGTTCAGCCGTGCCGTGCCGGCCGAGCCGGAGCGCATGTCGCTGGTCGACCACCTCACCGAGCTGCGGCACCGGCTGATCGTGTCGGCGGTGGCGGTGGCGGTGGGCGGCATCGTGGCATTCGCGTTCTACGACCGGATCCTCGACTTCCTGATCCAGCCCTACTGCGACACGCTCCCCCCGGGAAAGCCGTGCACGCTGTTCATCACCGACCCCCTCGAGGGGTTCGCCACCCGGCTGAAGGTCGCGACATGGGGCGGGTTCGTCCTGTCCTCGCCGGTGGTGCTGTTCCAGCTGTGGCGCTTCATCACGCCCGGCCTGAACCCCAACGAGAAGCGCTACGCCGTGCCGTTCGTGGCCTCGTCGGTCACCCTGTTCTGCCTCGGCTCGCTGCTGGCCCGGGTCACCTTCCCCAAGGCGCTCGAGTTCCTCCTGGCCGTGGGCGGGGACCTCGAGCCCATCCTCAGCCCGTCCAAGTACCTGCGCCTGGTGATCCTGGTGTCGGTGGCCTTCGGGGTGGCGTTCCTGTTCCCGGTGCTGCTGGTGTTCCTGCAGCTGGCCGGCGTGCTGACCAGCCGCCGGCTGAAGTCGTGGCGCCGGCCGGCGGTGGTGCTCATCTTCGTGGTGGCGGCCGTGATCACCCCGAGCCAGGACCCGTACTCGCTGTTCGCCCTGGCCGCTCCGATGTACCTGTTCTACGAGGCGTCCATCGTGATCGGCCGCCTCATGCACAAGTAGCCGGGTCGTCCCCGTGAGCGGCATCCGGGAGCGGTTCCTCGCCGGCCTGGGGTTCGAGGCCGACCCCTTCCAGCTCCAGGCGCTCGACGCCCTCGACGCCGGCCGGTCGGTGCTGGTGGCCGCGCCCACGGGTTCGGGCAAGACGATGGTGGCCGAGTACGCGGTGACGAGGGCCCTCGACGAGGGCCGGAAGGCCTTCTACACCACTCCCCTGAAGGCGCTGTCCAACCAGAAGTACGCCGACCTGGTGCGGGCCCACGGGCCGCGGCAGGTGGGGCTGCTCACCGGCGACAACGCCATCAACGGGGACGCGCCGGTCGTGGTCATGACCACCGAGGTCCTCCGCAACATGATCTACGCCGGCTCTCCGGCCCTGGACCGGCTGCGCTACGTGGTGCTCGACGAGGTCCACTACCTCCAGAACCCCTACCGGGGGGCGGTGTGGGAGGAGGTCATCGTCCACACGCCACCCGAGGTGGACCTGGTGTGCCTGTCGGCCACCGTCTCCAACGCCGAGGAGTTCGCCGACTGGGTCCAGACGGTGCGGGGTGCCACCGTCGCCGTCATCGAGGAGCGCCGGCCGGTGGAGCTCGAGCACCTCTACCTGGTCGGGGACCGCGGCGCCGAGCGGGTCCATGTGCTGCCGACCTTCGTGGACGGCCGGCCCAACCCGGAGGCGGCCGCCCTCGACAGCCGCTCGCTGCGCCAGCCCGACCCGCGGGGGCGGGCCCGCCGGGGCCGGCTGTACACGCCCCGCCGGGCCGAGGTGGTGGAGCTGCTGGGCGATGCCGGCATGCTGCCGGCGATCTACTTCATCTTCAGCCGGGCCGCCTGCGACGACGCCGTGCGCCAGTGCGTCGACTACGGGCTGCGCCTGACCACCCCCGAGGAGCGGCGCAAGATCCGGGCCATCGCCGAGTCGAAGGTCGAGTCGCTGGCCGACGCCGACCTCGGCGTCCTGGGCTACGGGGCGTGGGTCACCGGCCTGGAGGCCGGCTTCGCGGCCCACCACGCCGGCCTGGTGCCGCCGTTCAAGGAGGCGGTGGAGGCCTGCTTCTCGGCCGCCCTGGTCAAGGCCGTGTTCGCCACCGAGACCCTGTCGCTGGGCATCAACATGCCGGCAAGGTCGGTGGTGATCGAGAAGCTCACCAAGTTCACGGGCGAGCGCCACGAGCCGCTCACGCCGGGGGAGTACACCCAGTTCACGGGCCGGGCCGGCAGGCGGGGGATCGACGACATCGGCTACGCCTGCGTGCTCTGGTCGCCCTTCGTGCCGTTCGACCAGGTGGCGGGCCTGGCCTCCACCCGCACCTACGCCCTGTCGTCGTCGTTCCGCCCCACGTACAACATGGCCGCCAACCTGGTGCGCCGGTACCCGGCCGACGTGGCCCACCACCTGCTGAACCTCTCGTTCGCCCAGTACCGGGCCGACGCCGAGGTGGTGCGGTTGGAGGCGCAGCTCGAGCGCAACCTGCACGCCCTGGCCGAGGCCCGGGAGCGGGCCGGGTGCGAGCGGGGCGACGTGGAGGAGTACCGGAACCTGCTGCGGGCGCCGGCGCCCGCGCCCGCGGCCGACGCGGCCGTGGCCGAGGCGCTGGGCAGGGTCCGCCCCGGCGACGTGCTGGTGGTGCCGGGCGGCAAGTCGGGAGGGCGGGTGGCGGTGATCGCCACGTCCCAGCGGCGGGGCGGTGACGTCCGGGTCACCGCCCTCACCCCGGACCGCCGGCGGGTGAGCCTGTCGCCCCGCGACTTCCGCTCGCCGCCCCGGCCCAGGGCCCGGGTGGAGCTGCCCGTGCCCTACGCGCCGGCCAGTGCCACCTTCGTGCGTTCCGTGGCCCAGGCCCTGGCCCGGGCCCGCCTCTCGGGCGGCGAGGAGCACGGCTCCAGGGCCGAGCGCCGGCAGGGGGCGGCCCGCCACCCGGTGGCGGCCTGCCCCGACGCCGGCCGCCACGTCCGCAGCGCGGAGCGGGCCGAGCGCCTGGCGAGGGAGGCGGAGTGGCTGGAGCGCCGCATCCGGGGCCGTACCGAGAGCCTGGCCCGCCAGTTCGACCGCGTCCTGCGGGTGCTCGGGGCGTGGGGCTACGTGGACGGTTGGGCCCTCACCGCCGCCGGCCAGCGCCTGGCCCGGGTGTACCACGAGTGCGACCTCCTGGTGGCCGAGGTGCTGGGCGCCGGCCTGTTCGACGGCCTGGACCCGCCGGCCGTGGCCGGCCTGGCCTCCGTCTTCACCTACGAGCACCGCCGGCCCGGGCCGGCGCCGGCACCCGCGTTCCCGTCGGGCCGCCTGCGCCAGCGCTGGCTCGAGGTGGAGACACTGGCCCGGGACCTCAACCTGGCCGAGCAGGAGGCGGGCCTGCCGGTCACCCGCCCGCCCGACCCCGGCTTCGTGGCCGTGGCCGCGGCCTGGGCCGCCGGCGACGACCTCGACCGGGTCATCGCCGACGAGGACATGTCGGGCGGCGACTTCGTCCGCAACGTCAAGCAGCTCATCGACCTGCTGCGCCAGCTGGGCGAGGTGGCGCCCGACCCGGCCACGGCCGGGTCGGCCCGCGCCGCCGCCGACGCGCTGTTCCGGGGGGTGGTGGCCGCCTCGTCGGTGGTGGCGGTGGGCGGGGGCTCCCCGTCCCCGGCGCCCCAGGCGCCGCCCGTCGCGGACGGCGGCGCGTGACCATCAGGAAGGGGGAGCCCTGGGGGGAGCCGGGTTCCCTCCCCGACGACGGCGTGGTGGTCCGCAGCGACGCCGAGGCCCGGGCCGTGCTGGAGGAGGCCCGCCGGGAGGGCCGACCCTTCCCGGCGCTCGGGCTGCTGGCCGGCGACCTGTGCCGCACCCTGGGCGGCCCCGGCGACGAGGGCCGGCTGCGCTCGCCCGACGCCGTCACCTTCCCCGTCGACCTGGGCGAGGCGCTGGTGGACGGCGTGCTCCACCTCTTCGTGGCCCACCTGGTGGCCCACGACCGGCTGTGGCGGCGCAGCTTCGTGGCCATGAACGCGCAGTGGTTGGGACGGTGGAACCTCGGGCCCCGGGCCCACCCCGGCGATGCGCTCCTCGACACCTACTCGGCCACCTTGGCCCTCGCCGACCTGCCCAAGGTCCGGGCCCGCCTCCACCACGGCGCCCACCTGCCCCACCCCGGGATCAAGGAGCGGCGGGCCCGGGCCGTGCAGGTCGACCTGGACCGGGCCCTGCCGGTGGCGGTGGACGGCGTGGCCGTGGGCCGGGGCCGGCGCCTGTCGCTGCGGGTGGAGCCGGACGCGCTGCGGGTGGTGGTCTGAGCACTCCGACCGCTGGGAGCGGTCCGCCACCGGGGGAGGGGCGGGCCGTACGCTTCCCCCTCGCATGACCCCCTATGCCTCGGAGCGGTTCACGGACGACGAGCAGGCCGTCCTGCGCCGCTACTTCACCAACCTGGACCAGCCGGTGTTCGCCCTGGTCAATCTGCCCGAGGTGGTGAAGGGAGCCCTGTTCGCCCGCTACTCCCGGTCGGCCAAGAGCCTGCGCCGGCTGTTCCTCGACGAGTTCGTGGTCGACCTGGACATGGAGGGCGACCTCACCGTCGACGCCACCATGGGCCTGGCCCGGGCCGAGCAGCTCTACGACCGGGTGTTCCTGGAGTACGGCGACGACTCCGTGGCCCAGCTGGGCGGGGTCCACCTGGCCTGCGAGCAGGCGTCCAACCTGCTGACCAAGATCCTGGAACGGGGCCGGCTCATGGCCTACCTCGAGCAGTCGACCCGGTACGTGGCCTACGACACCCGGCTGGGCAACGGCCGCTACCGGTACTTCCGGGACCCCGAGGTGGCGGCGTCGCCCCTCGGCGCCCGCTACGTGGGCGACATGGACCGCCTGTTCGACACCTACGCCGAGCTGGTCCCGGTGCTGCAGGAGTGGTGCACGACCCGGTACCCCAAGGAGGCCGGGGACTCCGACTTCGTCTACCGCCAGTCCATCCGGGCCAAGGCCTTCGACGCCCTGCGGGGGATCCTGCCCGCCGCGGCCCAGTCCAACGTCGGCATCTACGGCACGGGCCAGGCCTACGAGCTCCTCCTGCTGCGCATGCGGGCGTCGGCCCTGCCCGAGGCCCGCTCCTACGCCGACCTCATGCTCACCGAGCTGCGCAAGGTCGTCCCGTCGTTCCTCAAGCGGGTCGACATGCCGGAGCGGGGCGAGGCCTGGTCGGCCTACCAGCGCACCAACCGGGCCGCCATGGCGGAGGTGGCGGAGCGGTTGCTGGGCACGGAGGAGCCGGCCGCCCGGCCCATGGTCACCCTGGTCGACTTCGACCCGGACGCCGAGGACAAGCTGGTGGCGGCCATGCTCTACCCGTACTCGGCCCTGGCCGAGGACCAGGTCCTGGCGCGGGTGCGGGCCATGTCGGCCGACGAGAAGCTGGCCGTGGCCAGGGCCTACGCCGGCGACCGCTCCAACCGGCGCCAGAAGCCGGGACGGGCCCTGGAGCGCATCGGCTACCGCTTCGACGTGCTGTCGGACTACGGGGCCTTCCGGGACCTCCAGCGCCACCGCATGCTCACCATCGAGTGGCAGGCGCTCACCCCGGCCCACGGCTTCGTGCGGCCCGAGGCGGTGGACGAGGCCGGCCGGCGGGAAGCGTTCGACGAGGCCATGGAGCGATCGGCCCAGCTCCACGCCGCCCTGGCCGGGCCCTTCCCGGCCCAGGCCGGCTACGCCGTGGCCCTGGCCTACCGCATCCGCTACTCCATGCAGCTCAACGCCCGGGCCGCCATGCACATGCTGGAGCTGCGCACCGGCCCCCAGGGCCATCCCGAGTACCGGCGGGTGTGCCAGGAGATGCACCGGCTCATCGCCGAGGAGGCCGGGCACAAGGTCGTGGCCGGCCTGATGTCGTTCGTGGACCACGGCACCTACGACCTCGAGCGGCTGGCCGCCGAGCGCCGCGCCGAGGCCCGCCGGGCCCGCTCCTAGCCCCGCCTTCGCCGGCCGGCGCCGCCCCCGCCCCGTGCACGGCTGCCTCCCGACCGCGGCTGTCGACGTGGCCAGCACCCCCCCATTTCTGTGACAGATGTTGAAGTTGGGGTTGATGTGGGTAGTGGGGGAGGAGTAGCGTAACCCGGACAGCAGTGCGGGAGGAGGTCGTGTGCGCCGGGTTCGCGCCCTGGGCGGGCTGGTCGTGTTGTCCCTGGCCGGGCAGGCGCACGTGACCGCGCCGCGCCGCGCCGACACGTACACGATCCGGAAGGGCGACACCCTGGCCCGGGTCGCGACCCGCACCGGCGTGGCGGCCGAGTCCATCGCCAGGGCCAACGGCCTCAGGGACCCCAACCGCATCTACGCCGGCAAGGTCCTCACCATCCCCCCGGCGGGGGAGCCGGCGCCGGCCGCCCCGGCGCCGCCCCCTCCGCCCATGCCGGCGACGGTGGTGGTGATGGGCGGCGGGCGCACCCACCAGGTCGCCACCGGCCAGACGCTCGGGTCGATCGCCAGGTCGTACGGCACCACCGTGGCCGAGCTGGCACAGCTGAACGGCTTGCAGAACCCGAACCTGATCCGGGAGGGGATCCAGCTGCAGCTTCCGGGCCCGAAGTGGCTGTGCCCCGTGGCCGGCGCCCGCCAGTTCGCCGACAGCTGGGGCCGGCCCTGGCACGAGGGGCGCCGGCACGAGGGGACCGACCTGTTCGCCTTCCGGGGCACGCCGGTGGTGGCCAACGTGGGCGGGACGGTGACGCCGGTGTCGGGCGCGCGCGCCGGGCTGGCGTACTACCTGCGGGGCGACGACGGGCACACGTACTACGGCGCCCACCTCGACGCCGTCACCGCGTCGGGCCGGGTGGAGCAGGGCGACCGGATCGGCACCGTGGGCAGCACCGGCAACGCCAGGGGCACGACGCCCCACCTGCACTTCGAGATCAAGCCGGGCGGGGGCGCGCCGGTCAACCCCTTCCCGACCCTGCGCCAGTGGTGCTGACCCGCCGCCTCGGCGCGGCCCTGACGCTGGCCGCCGTGGTGGGCGCCGGCCTGGCTGGGGCCGCACCGGCGGCGGCGGGCACCCGCACGGTGGCGCGGGGCGAGACCCTGTCGGGGGTGGCGGCGTCCCTCGGCGTCAGCGTGGCCAGCCTCGCCGCCGCCAACGGGATCGTCGACGTCCACCGGGTCCAGGCCGGCCGGCGGCTGGTGGTGCCGTCGGCGGTGCCGGCCAGGGCCCCGGCACCGGTCCCGTCCCGGCAGCTGCCCGACGGCCTGCGGTCCTCGCCCCAGCGCCTGGCCCTGGTCCCGGTGTTCGACGCCGCCGCCCGCGAGTTCGGCGTGCCGGCCGAC
>JBQTJJ010000056.1:0-10599 GCA_052387235.1 Actinomycetota bacterium | reverse complement strand
GCTTGGGCACGTTGACGAGCTCGTCGTCGATCTCGCCCACGTCACTGGTGATCACCTCGACCCGGTCGTCGATCTGCTGCGCCGCCAACGTGGTGCGGGTCAGCTGGATGACGGCGAACAGGGCGAATGCCAAGGTGATGGTCAGGTTGGCGCCGACGACGCCGGCCTCACCCACCATCCGCGCCCTGCTCTTGCCGGGTCCGGTCAGCACGTCTTGGCTCCCAGAACGGCCGGCGAGCGGCAGATGCTGGTGAGGTGCTTGTTGGTGTCCTGCAGGCCCGCGATGATGTTCACGGCATCGGCCTCGGCTGCCGTGAGGTTGTGGGGGTTCGTGCCGAAGCGGCCCGTGGAGCCCACACCGTTGGCGAACGCCACCCGCTGGTGGATGTTCTGGACGCCCTTGCCGTCGGCGGGATCGTCGGCGTCGACCAGCATGGCCTGCACGTCGTTGGCCTGGCCGAGGATGGTCTTGAGGTTGCCCGACGTGTCCTTGAGCGAGCCGTCCGTGGTGGTCAGCTTCCCGTTGATGGACGTGAGGGCGGCCAGGATCTCCTCGGTCTGCTGCGGGACCGGCTTCAGGGCCGGGTCGATCGCCTCGAGGCTGCCGTTGATGGCCTGGACCTGGTCGGGCAGGGCCTCGACGTTGCCGCCGGCGGCGACGAGGTCGGGGTCCGTGGTGGCCAGGTTCGTGTTGATCGAGTCCAGCGAGCTGGTGATCTTGAGGAGGAACACGATCACCACGAGCACGACGACGGTGAGCAGTGCGACCCACACCGCCAGCCACCGCTTGAGGAACTGCGCCTGGTCGGTCTGCGACCGGCGGAACGCCCGCTGGGACGGGCTGATGGTCTCAGTCATGTTCGTTCCGCTCCTATCTGCAGTGGCTGTCGGCCGCGGAGCCGGGGCCGGGGAGACCCTGGTCGATGCACGCCGCCAGGCGGTGGGCGAGCTGGGCCTGGCCCAGGATGTTGCCGGCGTCACCCTTGACGGACTCGACGATGCCCAAGGTGGTGTTGAGGCCGGCGATGATGGTCTTGACGCCCCGATCGATCGAGCGGGCGGTCTCGACGATGCCGCCGGCATTGCCGTTGATGCTCTTGGCGGTGCCGTCGACGGTGGAGGCGCTGGAGTTGATGGAGATGGCGAGCTGGTCGACCGACTTGGCCAGGCGCACGATCTCGGCCAGCTTGCCCTCGAGCGGCTGGGCCGTCGTGAGGATCGAGCCCGCCAGCTGGTTGGTGGTGTCGAGGTTGAGCACGGCGTCGGTGGCCGCATTGATCGGTGTCGCCGTCTTGGAGATGTTCTCCGCCTTCTTGTTGATGCTCTCGGCCGTCCAGGCGACTCGGTTCACGAGGACGCCGGCCAGCACAACGGCGACGAGGGTCGCCACCACGGAGAACGAGGCCTGGCCTCGCTCACTCCGTGCGGGCCTCCATCGTTGTGTCATGTGTAATTCCCCTTCTCGGATGGGCCGGGCAACACGGGAGCCGAAGTCCGGCGACGATGCCGAAGAGCCGCGGAAGGGCCTGGGGGAACCTTGCACCTCTCGGTGCCCCGGGCCACAGGGCCCGGGTCGAACGCCCACCTAAGCACTACCTGGACTGCCCCTGTGTGCTCAGACAGACGCGGCCTGCCCTTGAATTATTCGGAAGTTCTCAGATTCTTTCCGGACCTGCCGGAGGCGGGCGCCCGGACGCGCTCGTGGCGCCCCCGGAGGGGCGCCACGAGATCGTGCGGCTCTTGGAGGAGGCCCCCCGATGCCAGGGAAGGGGACCGGTGGAGCTACCGGCGGACCTTCGTCTTCACGTAGTTGACGATGGTGTCGGTGGGCATGTTCACCTTGTGGACCTTGCGCACGTGGTCGGCGATCTTGGCGATCAGCTCTTCCTCAGTGCCGGCTCGTCCCTGCCAACGGCAGGCGTGATCGGCATCCCTTCACCTGAACTCGGGCACCTAGCTCCTCCTTGGATCTTCCTGTGGGTTCGAACACCCTGCCGTCGTGGGCGGCGGGCCAGCTGTTGCAGGAATCAGTCTTACAGGCATGCGCCGCGTCGGGAACCCCGAGTTGGTCAGCTGCCGAGTGCCCGGGCCCGGCCCGGTGCCCGCAGCGCACGGGGTGCGGGACCCTCGCCCAGCAGGTTCGACAGCGCGTGCTCGATGGACTGGACACCGCGGTAGATGTCGCCCACCACGTTGCCGACGGGCTCGGTCTGGGCCGCGATGGCGCGGACGCCGATCAGGACCGTGCCCACGGTGAAGCTCACCTTGTTCAGCGTGTAGGCGATGATGATCAGGTACAGGGCCACAGCCCCGACCGCGAGGAAGACCCCGATCAGCGTGACAATCGTCTCCGGACCCATGCCCCTCTACCTTTCCTCGTTCAGTTGATGGTTCGAACCGGCGATCGTCATCACAGCACCCGCTGCAGGCCGCCGACGTAGCGGCCGGCCGCGCCGTGGGCGGTGTTGACCAGATCCCGGGTGCGCAGCAGCTTCGGCACGCCGTCGAGGGCGGAGGTGATCCCGACGCCGTGCTCGAGGATGTCGTTCGCGTAGGCGTTGATCTCCATGATCTGCCGCAGCAGCCGGTTGAGGAGCAGCAGCACCACCGGGATGACTGCCACGAACAAGATCAAGTTGCCGATCCACCACAGCAGCACGGCAAACCCCCGTTCCGAAATCAAGGCCGGCACCGCCGACGCCGTTCATTGTATGTTGCCAACCTATAGAGCGAAAGCCCCTATGGCAAGCCGTTCCTGTAGGCGACCTCCACATGATGCCCGAGTTGCACCCCGGGTGCTGGGCATCGTGAGGTCGCGGGACCGCCGATGACGCTGCCGCCGGCGGACGACCCGCCCCCGCTCGCGTCCCGGCTGCGCGACGCCGAGGAGGCGCTGGCACGGGCCCGGCTCGAGCTGGAGCAGGAGTGGCGGGCCCGGGTCGAGGTCCAGAGCCTGTTCGACCTGGTGCTGGACGGGATGCACGACGCGGTCGTCGTGCTCGACAGCCGGGGCCACATCACCTCGGCCAACGAGGCGGCGTGCCACCTCGGCGGCCGGGCCCTCCCCGACCTGCTGGGCCAGCCGGCCGGCCTGCTGTTCGGGGATCCCGCCCCGGAAACGCCGTGGCAGCTGTTCGACCGGGCGCCGGCCGGCCGCCTCACCTTCGACGCCAGCGTGCACGGGGACGGCCGGGAGGTCCCGGTCAGCCTCACCTGCTCGCTGCTGCGGGACACGAGCGGCCGGATCGTCGGCGCCGTCTACGCGGCCCGGGACCTGAGCGAGACCCGCCAGCTCGTCACCCGGCTGGAGCAGGCCGAGGCCCGCTGGCGCCTCATCGCCCAGCTCGGCGACCTGCTGGGCCGCCAGCTCGACCCCCGGGAGTCCCTGGCCGAGACCTGCCGGTGGCTGAGCCGGTCCACGGGCGCCGGCGTGGCCATGGTCATCGCCCCCTCGCTCACGGTGGAGCAGGTGGTGTCGTGGCCCCAGGAGGGGCCGCTGGCCGAGCGCCTGGCCGGGCTGGCGGGCCGGCCCCTCGAGCTGGGCTCGGCGCTCTACACCGCCGTCCAGGGGTCCCAGACCGTCCACGCCCCCACACTGTCGCCCGGGCTGCCCCTCCTCGACCACGCCGGCGTGCCCGACGGCATGGGCTCGGCCGCGGTCGTGCCCCTCGTGGCCCGCAACATGACCCTCGGCGCCCTGCTGGTCCACAGCCCCGAGCCGGGCGGCATCCGCCAGCGGGCGCTGGTGGAGCAGGCCGCGGCCCGGGTCGCCATGGCCCTGGCCAACAGCGAGCTGCGCCTGGCCGTCTCCCGTTTCGAGGCCGACGAGGAAGCGGCCCACTTCCGCGAGGAGCTGCTGGCGGCGGTGTCCCACGACATGCAGACGCCGCTGGCGGTGCTGCTGGGCTCGATCCGGGCCCTCGAGGCCGGCGACGACCTCAGCCCCAGGGAGCGGGGCCAGCTCTACGAGCGCATGGGCCGTCGGGGCCTGCAGCTGAGGATCCTGGTGCAGCAGTTCCTCGACTACTCCCGCCTCGGTGCCGGCCGTCCCATCGTGGTGCGGCCCGCCCTCACCGACATCCGCTTCGCCCTCACCCGGCTCGAGGCCGACATCGCCGGCCGGCGCCCGGCGACGGTGGAGTTCCCGAAGGACCTGCCCCCGGCGTGGGTCGACCCCGACCGCTTCGACCAGGTGCTGGCCAACCTGGTCTCCAACGCCCTCAAGTTCTCGCCCGCCGGCTCCCCGATCGAGGTGCGCGCCCGGGCCACCGCCTCGAGCGTCGAGGTCGAGGTCGCGGACCGGGGCCAGGGCATGAGCCCCGGCGACCTGGCCACGGTGTTCGAGAAGTTCCACCGGGGCGCCGGCGCCGAGGGCATCCCGGGCACCGGCCTGGGCCTCTACGTGAGCAGGGCCGTCCTCGAGGCCCAGGGCGGCCGGCTGCTGGCGGCCAGCCGTCTCGGCGAGGGCAGCCGCTTCACGGTGGTCCTCCCCCGCCAGGCCCCTCCCGACGACGGCGAGGGGAGCCGCTGACCGGCGCCTGAGGCGCCGGCCGCGCCTCAGGCGCCCTTGCCCCGCTTCTCCTTCTGCCAGTTGGCCTCGTACTGGGCCAGGACCTCGAACAGCTCGGTGAAGTTGGACTTGCTCAGGGTCTGCACCTCGAGGGCGGCCGCCTTGGCCTCGAGCTCCGGCTGCAGGTACGCCGAGTACAACAGGATGGGGCCGTCGTAGCCGGCCTTGCGCATGCGCCGGGCCACCTCGATGCCCGACATGCCGGGCATGCGCTGGTCCAGCAGCACGATCCCGTCGGGCGCGTTGGACCAGCGGTCGAGGGCGGACTCGCCGTCGGGCGCCTCCTCCACCACCCAGCCCCGCTGCTCGAGGAGGACCCACAGGGTGTGGCGCATGTCGTCGTCGTCCTCCACGACCAGCACCCGCCGGCGCTGGCGCTTCGACTTGCGCTCCTGGTGGACCAGGCCCCGGTAGCGGTCCAGCAGCCCGCCGATGGCCCGGCGCTGGTTGACGAGCGCCGGCGCCGACTCCTTCAGCTGCTGCTCACCCTCGGGCGTGATGCCGTAGACCCGGCGGGCCGGGCCCCGCGCCGGCGTGCCCCAATGCGAGCTCACCAGGCCCTCGTCCTCCATGGAGCGGAGGGACCGGTACAGGCCGCCGAAGTCCGGGACCTCGAAGCCGAGCTCGGCCAGGCGGCTGACCAACTCGTACCCGTGGCTCTCGTGCTCCTTCAGCAGCAGGAGGATCGCGGGCCGCAGGAGGCTGCGCGCTCGGAGATCGTCGTTCCCGCCGCCCTCCGTAGACTTCGGCTTGGCCACGCTGCTCCTTCCGGCGCGCCCGACCAGGTGGGACACCATCCCCCCGCCGATCCGGGCGGAACGCTGGAGCCATTATGCACCTATGCCCGTTGCGACTCCATGTCCTCGACACTGTGTGGTGCTGCGGATAGGACCGGTGCCGGCGGGCGAGCAGGCAGGCGGCGGCCAGCACGGAGGCTGATCGAGGCGTCTGCATCGCAGGCCCGGCGGAGCGCTCGATGCCGCTCCGCCGGGTGGGGGGATCAGACCGCCTCGATCTCCCTGAGCGTGTCGATGGTGATGCGCTGCACCATCCCGGTGGTGGATTCGAGCTCCAGCCGGGCGCCCCGGTCGACCCCGCGGGCGACGCCCCGGGTCTCGCCCTTGGGCAGCAGGCGCAGCTTGACCCGCCGGCCCAGCATCGAGCAGCGCGCCTCGTAGGCCGCGGCCACGCCCGCGGCCCCCTCGTCGACAGCCGCGCTCATGCGGTCGAGCGCCCCGAGCAGCGCCTCGAGCATCGCGTCCCTGCCGTCGGCACCGAGGCCGATCTTGTCGAGGTCGATGCGGATGCTGGCCACGGCGCTGCGTACACGGCCCGGGCCCAGCTGCACCTCCACCTTCACCGCAGCCACCTGGTCGCCGTTCTCCGGATCGACCACCAGGTCGGGCCACCATGTGGACAGGGGCCGGCCCGAGGCCACCTCCGCGCCCTCGGCGGCGGCCACGCCGGCGAGCAGCCAGGTGGCGTCCGCCTCCTCCACGCCCAGCGGGGGCCGCAGCACCACCGCCACGGACAGGGTGGCCTCGGGCGGCGTGGACCACATCCGGCCGAGGCGGCCGAGGGGGCTGACCTCGCGGTCGACGATCACGGTGGCACCGTGGGGTGCGTTCTCCTGGCGGGTCCACGCCAGGGCGAGGGCCGCGCCCGACACCCCCATGCGGTAGTGGCGCACCGTGTGGCCGAACAGCTCGTGCTCCTCGCCCGGGCCGAGGCCGGAGGGGCCCACGGGCGCCGGCGCGGGGCCGGCCTCCTCCTCCACCGGCTCCCCGGCGCCGATCGGGTCGTCGTCGACGCCGGGGCCGGGGCCGTCGGTGCTCACAGGAGCCCGGGACGGGGCGTCAGCCGCTCCACCTGCCAGGCGCCCTCGTGCTCGGCCAGCTCCACCGACCCCACCGGGAGACCGACCGGCCCGAGCAGGGGCGGCACCGGCGCCGTCAGGAGCACCCGGACCCGGTCACCCTCGAACTCGGGGTCCTCGGCGTACTCCAGGTTGTCGAGGTCGTTGCCGGCAAGGTCGGCCCGCAGGCCGTTGAGCAGCTCGGCCAGGAACTCCTCCGTCTCCGACGCGCCGGCCGTGCCGTCGCGCAGGCGGGCCGACAGGGCCTCGTCCATCCCGTTGCGCACCGCCACCCGCAGGACCGTCTTGCGCCCCTCGGGGCCGAGGAGCTCCCACACCTTGCGGTGCTCGCCCCAGGCGATGGCCTCGATGAAGGTGCGGGCGGCCAGCGTGGCCCCGGCCTCGACGGTCTCGGTCACGGCCGCTCCCACCCGAGCGAGTACAAGAAATCACGGACGAAGATGCGCTGCGGTGCGCCCAGGGCCGCGCCGATGGCGGCGTCGAGGGCGCGGTCGGCCACCTCGCGCTCCTCGTCGGGGAGCTTCCGGTGGGCCTCGAAGCGAGCCGTGAGGGCCGGCTCCTGGCTCTCGTGGGGAAGCTCCATGATCAGCCGGAGCTCGGCCTCCATGATGAGGCCGGCGTTGCGCCCCACACCCAGCGAGGCGAGGGCCAGCTCGGCCAGGGACCGCTTGCGCCCGGGATCGGCCTGGGCCAGCAGGCGCGTCATGCGCTCCCGCAGCAGCGCCTCCCGCTCGTCCTCGTCGGTGAGGGCCAGCAGGGTGGCGAAGTGATCGGCCCTCGTCCTGTCGGGGACCTCGGCCGCCAGCTGCTCCTCCACCCGCGCCAGGCTGGCGTACGCCTGCTTCCAGGCGTCGGAGTGGATGCGGGTGTCGAGCATGGCCACGGCGTCCTCGAAGTTGGCCAGCGCCCGGCGCAGGTTCTGGAGCCGGGCCCTGCCCCCTCCCCCGACCTCGGCCGCGGCCACGTCGGCCAACGACGCCTGGGCCAGCCCGAGGTTGTGCTTGGCCAGGGCGTACTGGTACGGGAAGCCGGCGCGGGTGAACACGGTGAGCGACTCGTGGAAGGCCCGCACCGCCTCCTCCAGCAGCCGCCCCCGCTCGACCTGGCGGCGGGACGCCAGGGCGCTGAGGGCGGAGCCGATGCTGTGGTGCACGAGTCCGTGGTGGTACGGAGCCTCGTCGGCGTCGAGGTCGGACTGGGCCTCGTCGTAGTCGGCCAGGGCCGCCTCCAGGCCGTCCTCGGTGCCCAGGGCGGCATGGGCCATGCCGCGGTTGTGGAGGGTGGCGACCCGGCCCCTCCGGCCGTCGGCCGTGCCCGTGTCGAACAGGTCGGCGGCGGCATCGAAGGCGCTCACCGAGTCCTCGATCTCGCCCAGCTCGCTGCGCACCAGGCCCAGGTTGTTCAGTGCCGCGGCCCGCTCGTCGTCCCGTTCGCGGTCGAGGAACAGGTCGCACGCCTTCTCGAACAGCTCGGACGCCTTGCGGCGGTCGCCCAGGGCCCGCTGGCAGGCGCCGGCGGCGTTGAGGACCCGGGCATGCTCCACCGGGTCGAAGCGTGGGTCGAAGATGGCGGCGGCCACGTCGAAGCAGGCCAGGGCCTTGCGCAGCAGCTCGACCCGGGCGCCCACAGGGGACTCGGCGTAGGCCATGCCGAGCCGGTAGGCGGTGGCGGCGTGCTCGTAGGGGCGCAGGGCACGCGGGGTCGCCTTCAGCTGCGCCTCGAGCGCGTCGATGGCGCTGCGGGGGTCGTTGCGGGCGCCGGAGCTGACGGCTTCGCTGGTCACGTCAGGCCGCCGGGGGGTCGAGCGCCACGAGCTCCTCCACGTGGCGCAGGATCTCGGCGATGGCGATCTCCACCGCCGCCTTGACCGGCTCGGACATCTCGGTGCCGAGGCCGTCGGCGTCGACAGGCTGGCATCCCACCATGAGCAACCGGGACGGCAGTACGCCGAGGGCCCGGGACAGCATGAACACCCGCTCCGGCGTGGCCAGGTGGGCGTCGGCCAGCAGGTCGGCCCGCTCGCCCCAGGAGAGGGCGTTGACGTCGATGACGTCGGGCTCGATCATCATCACCGTGCCGGGCTCCCGGCCCCGGTCGACGGCGTCGGCCACGATCAGGGCGTCCCAACCGTCCTGCAGCTCCTGCACCAGGGCGATGCCGCCGATCCCCGTCTCCACCACCTTCACGTCCTGGGGCAGCGGCATCTCGGCCAGCCGGTGTGCCACCTCCACGCCGAAGGCGTCGTCCGCCTTCAGCACGTTTCCCACGCCTGCGATCAGGATCCGCATCAGGCGCCCACCCTACGGGCGAGACGCCGGCCGGCGCCTTTCACGCCAGCGCCCCGGCCGCCATCTCGGCGGCCCGGAGGCCGTAGCCCTGCACCGTCCACCAGGTGAGGAACTCCTCGATCTCGGCCAGCGCCTCCCGGTCGAGGGCGTTGCGGATGTTGTCGATGCGCCGGCTCACCTCCGAGGCGATGATGCGGTCCAGCGCGGGCACCACCCGGTCCTCCTCGATGAGGAAGGGACCGGTGGACCCGGGGTTCCTCAGCTCGCCGGCGATGCGGGTGGCGTCCTCGCCCAGCTGGTCGATGCCGACGCCGGCGTCCTCCTGGACCTGCAGCACCATCCCGGCCTCGTTCTCCTCCACCCGGCGCAGGCAGTAGCCGTTGGTGAGGCAGGCGCCGGCCCACGCACCGACCTCGGGGGAGGGCTGCGAGGCGGTCTGCTCGGCTACGGCCCGGTTGACGAACTCGCTGGCCAGGGCGGTGAGGGGATGGGCCTGGGCCAGCGTCCTCGCCTGGCGGGCGAGGTCCTCGGCGTCGGCGCCCATCAGGCCGGATCCGCCCGGTGCGTCCCTTCCCTAGCTTCGTGCTGCACTACCGGCCCTCGTGTCCCCGGATCTGGAGGAGCGGGCCCTGGGGCTCGGGGATGGCGGCGGCCGGAGCCGTGACGCACTCCAGGTCGGCCGTCTCCGGGTTGACCTCGGCGGCGGCGTCGACCTCCTCCAGCCGGCGGAAGCCGGGCCAGTGGTTCTTGAGGGCGGCCTCGAGGCCGTAGGTGAGCGTGGCCGAGGAGCTGGCGCATCCGTTGCAGGTGCCCTTCATCCGGACCTTCACCACGCCGTCCTCGACGCTGGTGATCTCGATGTCCCCCCCGTGCGACTCGACCAGAGGCCTGATCTCGGCCATGGCGGCGTCGATGGCCTTCTGGGCCTCGGCCTCGGCCTCGGGGTCGAGGCCCTCGCCGAGCTCGTAGGCGCGCAGCATGGTGCCGGTGATCTCGTCCCGGGCCACCGACTCGAGGAAGATCTCGCCGCGCCACGACCGGATCATCTCGATGAGCCGGCCCAGGCCGTCGCGGTGGACGGCGTCGATCCAGTCGAGCAGTTCCACCACCCGCTCCCCCACCTTGGAGTCGGGGTGGTTGGCCAGGCCCTCGGCCAGCTCGCTGATGTACTCCCACGCCTCGGCGTAGGAGAGCTGGTCCTCCTCCGAACCGATGCTCACGTCGTGACCTCCTCGGAGACGGTGCCCACTTCCTCACGGACCATGGCCAGGATCGGCTCCACGGCCGCTTCGACCTCACTGGAGAAGCCGAGGCCGAAGGAGCGGTCCCCGGGCTCCACCTCGATCACCACGGTGTCCTCGGGGAGGGCCCTCCAGTACCGGATGACGGCGAGCGTGTGGTCCAGGTCGATGATACCGCCCACCGCCTCCCCCAGTCGGTCGATGACCTCCTGGTCCGGGGGCGGGGTGAGGTCGAGCTTGTAGCGGCGGATGGTGCCGGGGGGGTCGACGTCGCGCGGCATGGCCCCCACCAGGACGACCTTGGCCGGCCGGAGCTCCTGCAGCAGGTGCAGGACCCGGTGGGCGGCGTAGGAGAGGTCCTCCACCACCACACCGTCGGGCCAGTCGAGCTCGCTCACCCGACGGATGAACTGGGTGCCGAAGTCGAGATCACGGAGCCAGGGCAGACCGACGCCGCCCACCAGGACCTGGCGGGCGGCGTCGGTGTTACCCGAAGGTTGTGCCACTACTCCAGCGTGCAGCCGCAGGAGTTGACCTCCCGCACGATGACGCCCCGGCCGGTGTCCATGTGTGTGGTGCACGGCATGCAGGGGTCGAAGCTGCGGATGGCCCGGAGGACGTCGA
>JBQTJJ010000055.1:0-7029 GCA_052387235.1 Actinomycetota bacterium | reverse complement strand
TTGAGCAGCGATGACGGCGCTCGAGCGCTTCTCCCCCATCACCCGGGCCTGGTTCGGCGCCACCTTCGAGGCTCCCACCGCGGCCCAGGAGCAGGGCTGGGAGGCCATCAGCCGGGGGCGGTCCACCCTCATCCTGGCGCCCACCGGTTCGGGCAAGACCCTCGCCGCCTTCCTCTGGACCCTGGACCGCCTCCTCACCTCGCCGGCGCCGGCCGATCCCAGGCGGCGCTGCCGGGTGCTGTACGTCTCCCCCCTCAAGGCCCTCACCTACGACGTCGAGCGCAACCTCCGGGCCCCCCTGGCCGGGCTGGCCCTGGAGGCGGACCGGGCCGGCGCCGAATCGCCGGCCATCACGGTCGCCACCCGCACGGGCGACACCCCGGCCCGGGAGCGCCGGGACCTGGCCCGCCACCCGCCCGACATCCTCATCACCACGCCGGAGTCGCTCTACCTCCTGCTGACGTCGGCCGCGGCCGAGATCCTGGCCTCGGTGGAGCACGTCATCGTGGACGAGATCCACTCCGTGGCGGCCACCAAGCGGGGCACCCACCTGGCCCTGTCGCTGGAGCGGCTGGAGCGCCTGGTGGGCCGGGCGGGGGGCGCCTCGCCCCAGCGCATCGGCCTTTCGGCCACCCAGCGGCCCCTCGACGAGCTGGCCCGCTTCCTCGGCGGCCGGGCCGGCGACGGTGGCCACCGGCCCGTGACCATCGTCGACGCCGGCACCCGCAAGGCCCTCGACGTGCGGGTGGTGGTCCCGGTGGAGGACATGGCGGAGCTGGGCCGGCCCATGAGCGTCGACGAGGCCGAGGTGCCGAGCGGCCCCGCCGGCGGCGACCCCGAGGTCCGCTCGTCCATCTGGCCGGCCATCCACCCGGTCCTCCTGGAGCTGGTGCGAGAGCACGTGTCCACCCTCGTGTTCGTGAACTCCCGGCGCCTGGCCGAGCGGCTGGCGGCCCGGCTCAACGACCTGGCGGGGGAGGAGCTGGTGCGGGCCCACCACGGCTCGGTGGCCCGGGAGCAGCGCCTGGAGGTGGAGGACGCCCTCAAGGCGGGCAAGCTGCCGGCCCTGGTGGCCACCTCGTCGCTGGAGCTGGGCATCGACATGGGTGCGATCGACCTGGTGGTGCAGGTGGAGGCGCCGTCGTCGGTGGCCACCGGGCTGCAGCGGATCGGGCGGGCCGGCCACCGGGTGGGGGAGCCGTCCAAGGGTCGGATCTTCCCGAAGTACCGGGGCGACCTGCTGGTGGCGGCGGTGGTGACCCAGCGCATGGTGGCGGGGCTCATCGAGGAGACCCGCGTCCCGGCCAACCCGCTCGACGTCCTGGCCCAGCAGCTCGTGGCCATGGTGGCGGTGGAGGACCTCACCGTGGACGAGGTGGCGGCCGTCGTGGCCGGCGCCGCGCCGTTCGCGGAGCTGAGCCGGGAGGCGCTGGAAGGCGTCCTCGACATGCTGGCCGGCCGCTACCCGTCGGACCAGTTCTCCGAGCTGCGGCCCCGGTTGGTGTGGGACCGGGTGGCGGGCACGCTGCGGGCCCGTCCCGGCGCCCGCATGCTGGCCGTCACCAGCGGCGGCACCATCCCCGACCGGGGCCTGTTCGGCGTGTGCACCCCCGACGGATCCAGAGTGGGCGAGCTGGACGAGGAGATGGTCTACGAGAGCCGGGTGGGCGAGACGTTCGTGCTGGGCGCCACCACCTGGCGCATCGAGGAGATCACGCGCGACCGGGTGGTGGTCACGCCGGCGCCGGGCGTGCCCGGGAAGATGCCGTTCTGGCACGGCGACCATGTCGGCCGTCCCTACGAGCTGGGCCGGGCCATCGGCGCCTTCGTCCGGGAGGCCGGCTCCCTCTCGGACGAGCGACTGGCCGAGGACCACCGTCTCGACCCGCGGGCGGTGCGGAACCTGCGGGCCTACCTGGCCGAGGAGGCCGAGGCCACCGGCGGTGTCCTGCCCACCGACCGCCAGGTGGTGGTGGAGCGGTTCCGGGACGAGCTGGGCGACTGGCGCATCTGCGTGCTGTCCCCGTTCGGGGCCCGGGTCCACGCCCCGTGGGCCCTGGCCATCGAGGCCGGGATCCGCCGGCGCCTGGACGTGGAGGTCCACGCCATCTGGTCGGACGACGGCATCGTGGTGCGCCTGCCCGAGGCCGACGACGCCCCGCCCGCCGACGCCGTGGTGCTCGACCCCGACGAGGTGGAGGAGCTGGTGGTGGGCGAGGTGGGGGCGTCGGCCCTGTTCGCCTCCCGCTTCCGGGAGAACGCGGCCCGGGCCCTCCTCCTGCCCCGGCGCCGGCCCGGCTCCCGCACGCCCCTGTGGCAGCAGCGCCAGCGGGCCGCCGACCTGCTGGCGGTGGCGAAGCACCACGGCTCGTTCCCCATCCTCCTCGAGACCTACCGGGAGTGCCTGCGGGACGTGTTCGACCTGCCGGCCCTGGTCTCGCTCATGACCGACATCCGGGCCCGCAGGGTGCGGGTGGTCCCGGTCGACACGCCCGTGCCCTCGCCGTTCGCGTCGTCGCTGGCCTTCTCCTACGTGGCCTCGTTCATGTACGAGGGCGACGCCCCCCTGGCCGAGCGGCGGGCCCAGGCCCTCACCCTGGACCGGCGCATGCTGGCCGAGCTGGTGGGGTCGGACGAGCTGCGGGCGCTCGTCGACCCGGCCGCCCTGGCCCAGCTCGAGGCCGAGCTGCAGGCGCTGGACGAGCACCGGTGGGCCGCCACCGCCGACGACGCCACCGACCTCCTGCGCCGGCTCGGCGACCTCACTCCCGCCGAGCTGGACGCCCGCTGCCGCACGCCCTTCTCCGCCGCGCTCGTCCGCGACCGGCGGGCGGTGGAGGTCCGGATAGCGGGCGAGGCCCGGCTCATCCTGGCCGAGGACGCCGGGCGCTACCGCGACGCCCTGGGCGTGGCCCCGCCCCGGGGCGTGCCCGACGCCTTCCTGGAGCCCGTGCCCGACGCCACCACCCAGCTGGTGCGGCGGTGGGCCCGGGTCCACGGCCCCTTCCGCACGGCCGAGCCGGCGGACCGCTTCGGCCTGCCGGTGGCGACGGTGCGGGCCGAGCTGGCCGGCCTGGCCCGGGCCGGCACCCTCGTCCGGGGCGAGTTCCGCCCTGACGGAACCGAGCGGGAGTGGTGCGACGCCGAGGTGCTGCGGATCCTGCGCCAGCGCTCGCTGGCCGCCCTGCGGCGCGAGGTGGAGCCCACCTCGCCCGAGGCCCTGGCCCGCTTCCTCCCGGCCTGGCAGGGCGTGGGCGCCGGCGCCGGCGGCCTGGACCGCACCTTCGAGGTGGTGTCCCAGCTCCAGGCCGTGGCCGTGCCGGCCAGCGTGCTCGAGCGCGACGTGCTCGCGGCGCGCATCCGCGACTACGCCCCCCGGTACCTCGACGAGCTGCTGGCGGCGGGCGAGGTGATGTGGGTGGGCGCCGGCCCCCTCGGGCGCGACGACGGCAAGGTGGTGCTCCTGCTCCGGGGCTCCCCGCTGGCCCGCGCCGTCCCCGCCGGCGAGGCGCCCGGGGGCGGCGAGCACGACCGGCTGCGCCGGGTGCTGGCCGGGCGGGGCGCGTGCTTCTTCCGCGAGCTGGGGGGCACCCACGACGCCACCACCCTCGACGCCCTCTGGGACCTGGTGTGGGCGGGCGAGGTGACCAACGACTCGTTCGCCGCCGTCCGGGCCCTGCGGACCAGCACCCGGGCCGGCGCCGGCCGGGGCGCCAAGGGCCGGCCCCGGGTCGGGCGCCTGACCGCCCTCGGGCCGCCCCGGGGCCAGGGCCGCTGGTCGCTCGTCGACCGGGGCGGGACGAGCGCCACCGAGGCCGCCACCGCCGTGGCCGGCGCCCTGCTCGAGCGCCACGGCGTCGTCACCCGGGAGGCCGTCCGGGGCGAGGGCGTGGCCGGCGGGTTCGCCGGCGTCTACCCGGTGCTGCGGGCCATGGAGGAGTCGGGCCGGGTGCGGCGCGGCTACTTCGTGGCCGGGCTGGGCGGGGCCCAGTTCGCCCTGCCCGGCGCCGTCGACCGCCTCCGCACCGTGCGCGCCGCCGGGGGCGACCGGGCGCCGGCGCTGGTCCTCGCCGCCACCGACCCGGCCAACGCCTACGGGCTGTCCCTCCCGTGGCCCGCGCCCGGTCCCCGCCGGGTGGCCGGCGCCTACGTCGTCCTGCTCGACGGCCTGGCCACGCTGTTCGTCGAGCGGGGCGGGCGCACCCTCGTCGCCCTCCGCCCCTACGACGGCACCTGGGAGGCCGATGCCGTGGCCGCCCTCCTCACCCTCGTCGCCGGCGGCCGCCTGGCCCGCCTCTCGGTGGAGCGCTGCGACCCCGAGCTTGCCCCCCACCTGGCCGCCGCCGGCTTCGTCCCCACCCCCAAGGGCCTCGTCCGCTATGCCTGACGCCCACTCCCCCCACTCCCGAGTAAATAACTCGCCAAAATGGCGAGTTATTTACTCGGGAGTGGGTCGGGACGACGCGGCGGGCGGGTCGCCACCGCCCAGGGACGAGGCCCGGAGGCTGCCGCCGAGGATCGAGAAGGCGTCGGTGGCCAGCCGGCCGACGGGCAGGCCGCCGAGGCGGGCCAGCCCGAGGGCGCGAGGCACGGCGATCGACGTGTAGCCCGGGAAGCCGCCCATGCGCACGGCCCGGACCACGGCCCGCGCCGCCATCGACACCGGCACGCCCGGCATCCGCCCCTCGCCCATGTCCTCGGTACGCGGGTCCTCGAACCGGGCCCGCGGACCGAAGCGGGTCGCCACCGGCCCGGGGTTGATCGTCGTCACGGCGACCCCCCGGCCGGTGAGCTCGCGCCGCAGGCCGTCGCTGAACCCCTGCACCGCGAACTTGGTGGACGAGTAGACGGTCAGCGGCGGTATCGACACCCACGATGCCACCGAGGCGATGTTCACCACGTGCCCCCGCCTGCGCTCGAGCATCCCGGGCAGCACCCGCTGGGTGAGGTCGATCAGCGCGAGCACGTTCAGCTCGAACAGCTTGCGCACCTGCTCCGCCGGCATCTCCTCCACCAGCCCCAGCCAGCCGATGCCGGCGTTGTTCACCAGCAGGTCGACCGGCCCGGCGCGGTCGACCACCTCGGCCCGCTCGCCGTCCACCGACAGGTCGGCCACCACGGGGATGACGCCGGGGTGGCGGGCCGCCAGCTCCTCGAGCGGCTCCCGGCTCCGGGCCACGGCCCGCACGCGGGCGCCCTTGTCGGCGAGGAGGGCGGCCGTGGCCCGGCCGATGCCGGAGGAGGCACCGGTGACCACCACGCGAAGCTGTCGGACACGCATCCCCCCAGTACACTCCAGCCCGCCGCACGCGTTCCCCTTTCGGAGCCGCCACCCTCTCACTCACCCCGCCGGAGCCGTCCTTGGCCACGCGCACCGTTGCCGACATCATGAGCGCCCCGGCAATCGCGGCCGAGGCCACGGAGCTGCTGGCCGACGCCGCCGCCCGCATGGAGCAGCACAAGGTCGGGTCGGTGGTGGTGGTGGACGGTAGCCGGCCCGTGGGCATCCTCACCGAGCACGACCTGGTCCGCCTGGCCGCCTCGGACCGCGACGTACGGGACACCAAGGTCAGCGACTGGATGACGTCCGATCCCGAGACCATCCAGTCGGACGTCGAGCTGGCCGAGGCGTGGAACCGGCTGTCGGCGAGGGGGTTCCGGCACATGCCCGTCGTCGACGGCGACGAGCTGGTGGGCGTGATGAGCATGCGCGACCTGGTCCGCATGGCCCAGATCCGCTCCATGGACCATCCCAGCCTGGCCGTGATCCCGCGTGGCCTCGAGGGCGTGGTGGTGGCGGAGACGGAGGTCGGCGACGTGCGGGGCCAGGAGGGCTTCTACCACTACCGCCAGTACGACGCCGTCGAGCTGGCCCAGAAGCGGTCGCTCGAGGACGTGTGGTACCTCCTGTTCCACGGCGACCTCCCGGATGCGCACCAGCGGCGCGCCTTTCTCGACGAGGTGGGGCCCCTCGCCCTGATCCCGGACGAGGTGAAGCCGCTGCTGGCGGCCATCGCCACCGCCGGCAGGTCGCCCGGTCCCCTCGACGCCCTCCGCACCGCCATCTCGGCCGTGTCCCAGGCCCTCGACCTGCGGCCCAGCATGGACCTCGACGATGCGGCGCGGCGGGCCGACGCCCTGCGGCTGTGCGCCGTGACCCCCACCCTCATCATGGCCCTCCACCGCCTGCGCAACGGGCTGGAGCCCCTGGAGCCGCGGTCCGACCTGGGCTACTCGGCCAACTACCTCTACCTGCTCACCGGCGAGGTGCCCGACCCCGGGCACGCCAGGGCCATCGAGCAGTACCAGATCTCCACCATCGACCACGGCTTCAACGCATCCACCTTCACGGCCCGGGTGGTGACGTCCACGGGAGCCGACCTGGGCTCGGCCACGGTGGCCGCGCTGGGCGCGTTGGCCGGCCCGCTGCACGGCGGCGCTCCGAGCCGGGCCCTCGACATGCTCGACGCCATCGGCACGCCCGACAGGGCCGAGGCGTGGATCCGCGGCGCGGTGGAGCGGGGCGAGAAGATCATGGGCTTCGGCCACCGCGTCTACAAGACCGACGACCCCCGCTCGCTCATGCTGCGGGGCGTGGCCCAGCGCCTCGGCGGCGACAAGGCCGACTTCGCCACCCAGGTCGAGCGCACCGTCGTCGACGTGCTGGCCGAGCTGAAGCCGGGCCGCCACCTCTACGCCAACGTGGAGTTCTACGCCGGCGTGGTGATGGACCGTTGCGGCCTGCCGCGCGAGCTGTTCACCCCCACGTTCGCCTCCAGCCGCGTCATCGGCTGGTGCGCCAACATGCTCGAGCAGGCGGCCGACAACCGCATCATCCGGCCCAGCGCCAACTACGTGGGCCCCCCGCCGCCCCAGCCCGTTCCCGATCCGGCGTGATCCGCGTCGTCGAGGCGGAACGGGTCGACGCCGACCTCGTCGCCGCCTTCGCCCGGCTCGTGCCCCAGCTGTCGCGGTCCTCGCCGGCGCCCACCGAGGCGCAGCTGGGCGAGATGGTCGGCGCCGCCGGCA
>JBQTJJ010000054.1:0-6879 GCA_052387235.1 Actinomycetota bacterium | reverse complement strand
GCCGCCGCCGGCACCCACGTCCACCTGCCCGGGCTGCGGGCCGTGGCCCGCCACGCCGCCCCCGGCCTGGGCGAGTCCAGCGTGGCGCCCCTGGTGCTCTCCGCCCTCACCATGCGGGCGGCCGGCGTCATGGCCGGTTTCGCCGCCGGCATGGTGTGGACCGTGCTGGCCATCTTCCGCCGGCGCATGCTGGGCCGGGCCGTGCCCGGGCTGATGGCGCTCGGCGCCCTGGGCGGCGTGGCCCGCATCGGCGTGGCCGTGGTCCTCCGCAACCCGGCCTTCGTGCTGATCCAGCCCCTCATCACCACCGCCGCCACCGGCATCGGCTTCTGCGCCACCGCCCGGAGCGACCGGCCGCTGCCGATGCGCCTGGCCGGCGACTTCCTGCCGCTGCCGGCCGACCTCACGGACGCGGCGTGGGTGCGGCGCTTCTTCGAGCGCATCGCCGTGCTGTGGGGCCTCAACATCCTGGCCCAGGTCGCCATCTCGTTCGTGCTCCTGGCCCACATGGACACCGCCACCTACCTGGTGGCCCGCACCGTGGTGGGCTGGGTCCTCACCGGCGCCGGCATGGGGGTCAGCGTGGCCTGGTTCCGCGCCGCGGCCCGCCGCCAGGGAGTCCAGGTCCTGCTGTCGGCGCCCGTCCCGGCCGTCTGACGTAGCGGGCGAGGTCGATGTGAGCAGGATGCGTAGACTCGCGCCCGTGTCTGCGACCGTGCTGGTGGTGGACGACGACCCCGTCATCCAGAGGCTGCTGAAGGTCAACTTCGAGATGGAGGGCTACGTCGTGCTCATCGCGAGCGACGGCGTGGAGGGCCTGGAGCGGACCCGGGCCGAGCGCCCCGACATCGTGGTCCTGGACGTGATGATGCCGAAGCTGAGCGGCCTCGACGTGGCCAGGGCCCTCAAGTCCGATCCGGACACGTCGTCCATCCCGGTGCTGCTCCTGTCGGCGAAGGCCCAGGAGTCGGACCTGCGGGCCGGCGACCAGACCGGCGCCGACGGCTACCTCACCAAGCCCTTCGACCCCCTCCACCTGCTCCAGCGGGTCGAGGACCTCATCGCCGGCAGCCGGTAGGGCCTGCGAGTCAGCTACCTGCTCGGAAGGGGCGACGCCGGTCTGCCGCGGGGTTCCTTGAATTCACTTGTCCGGTAAGGATTCCTACCGGATCGACAAGCAGACCGGCGTCACCCCTTCACTCACGTAGTTGACTCGCAGTCCCTAGGCGTCCGGCGCTACATGCGCTCGGGCGCCTCTATGCCCAGCAGGCCGAGCCCCTGGCGGAGGGTGCGGGCGGTGAGGTCGGCCAGCACCAGCCGGGAGGCCCGCAGCTCGGGCGTGGGGGCCTTGAGCACGGGGCAGTGCTCGTAGAAGGCGGTGAAGGCGCTGGCCAGGTCGAACAGGTAGGTGGCCAGGCGGTGGGGCTGGAGGCTGTCGGCCGTGCTCCGCACCACCCCCTCGAAGCCGAGCAGCCCGAGGGCCAGGGCCCGCTCCGCCGGCTCCGCCACCGTGACCGGTCCCGTGCCCACCGCGGCCTCCGCTCCACCCTTGCGGAAGATGGAGCGGATACGGGCGTGGGCGTACTGCAGGTACGGGGCCGTGTTGCCGTCCATGGCCAGCATGCGGCCGAGGTCGAACACGTAGTCCTTGGCCCGGTCGCTGCTGAGATCGGCGTACTTCACCGCGCCCACGCCCACGGCCCGGGCCACCGCCGCCCTCGTGTCGGCGTCCAGGTCCGGGCTCTTCTCGGCCACGACGGCGCCGGCCCGCTCGATGGCCTCCTCCAGCAGGTCCAGCAGCTTCACGGTGGCGCCGGCGCGCGTCTTGAACGGCCTTCCGTCCGGCCCGAGCACCGCGCCGAAGGCCACGTGCTCGGCCCGCCGCCCGCCGTCCAGCCACCCGGCCAGCCTCCCCGCCGCGAACAGGAGGGCGAAGTGCTGGGACTGGCGGGCGTCCACCACGTAGATGATGCGGTCGGCCTTCAGCTCCTCGACCCGGTAGCGGAGTGCGGCCAGGTCGGTGGTGTCATAGCCGAAGCCGCCGTCGCTCTTGCGCACCATGAGGGGAAAGGGCTTGCCGTCCCGACCGGCGAACCCGGGGGGGTACACGCACAGGGCCCCGTCGTCCTCCACGGCCAGGCCCTGCTCCTCCAGCTCCCGGGCCATGTCGGCCAGCATCGGGTTGTAGAAGCTCTCGCCCGCGATGTCGTCCCCGGTGAGGCGGACGTCCAGCAGGTCGTAGACGGAGGAGAAGTAGCGGGTGGACAGGTCGATGAGGAGCTGCCAGGACCGGAGCGTGGCTTCCTCGCCGGCCTGCAGGGCCACCACCCGCCGGCGGGCCCGCTCGGCGAAGGTCGGGTCGCCGTCGAACTTCACCTTGGCCTGCTGGTAGAAGGCGTTCAGGTCGCCGACCGACAGCTCGGCCGCCGCCTCCTCCTCGCCCAGGTCGGACAGGTGCTCGATGAGCATCCCGAAGTTCGTGCCCCAGTCGCCCAGGTGGTTCTGGCGCACGACCCGGTGGCCCAGGAACTCGAGCACCCGCACGATGGCGTCGCCGATGATCGTGCTGCGCAGGTGGCCGACGTGCATCTCCTTGGCCACGTTGGGCTGGGAGTAGTCGACCACCACCGTCTCCGGCGTCCCGGAGGGCCGCACGCCGAGCCGGTCGTCGCCGGCCGCCGCCTCCACCCGGCCCGCCAGGTAGCCGGGGAGCAGCCGGAGGTTGATGAACCCGGGACCGGCCACCTCGGGCCGCTCGGCCACGCCGGTGGTGTCGAGGTGCTCGACGATGGCGGCCGCCACCTCGCGGGGGTTGCGCCCGAGGGTCCGGCCGAGCGACATGGCGACGTTGGCCTGGTAGTCGCCGAACTGCTGCTGCTGCGACGGGCGCAGCACGGGGTCGGTGCCGGCGTGCCCGGGCCCGAAGGCCGTCTCGATGGCCTGGGCGAGCAGGGGCCGTAGGTCGTCGACGGGATCGGGCATCAGGCCGGACGGTAGCGTCAAAACCATTCCCCCCCTGCCTCGGTCCCTCCTGCCCCTCACGTCCACCGTCGACGCCGGCGGCCGCCTCTCGATCGGGGGCGTGGACGTCCTCGACCTGGCCGGGGAGCACGGCACGCCGCTGTTCGTCTACGACGAGGAGCACCTGCGCCGGCGGTGCCGGGACGCGGTGGCCGCCTTCGGCGACGGGGTGGCCTACGCCTCCAAGGCCTTCCTCTGCATCGCCATGGCCTCACTCGCGGCCGAGGAGGGCATGTGCATCGACGTCGCCACCGGGGGCGAGCTGCACGTGGCCCTGGCCGCCGGCGTGGCGCCGGCCCGCCTGGTGCTGCACGGCAACAACAAGTCCGACGCCGAGCTGGCCCGTGCCCTCGAGGTGGGCGTGGGCCGGATCGTGGTGGATTCCTCGGCCGAGATCGACCGGCTGGAGCGGCTGGTGGCGGGCGGGGCCCGCCGGCCCGACCTGCTGGTGCGGGTCACGCCGGGCGTGGAGGCCCACACCCACGAGTACGTGCGCACCGGCCAGGAGGACACCAAGTTCGGGTTCAGCGTGGCCAGCGGGGCGGCGGCCGAGGCGGTGGGCCGCCTCACCGGGCCGTCCGCGCCCGGCCGGCTGGTGGGCGTCCACGCCCACATCGGCAGCCAGGTGTTCCTGCTGGCGTCGTTCGAGAAGGCCATCGAGGTGCTGGCCCGCTTCTTCGCCCCGCTCGGGCTCCCGGAGCTGTGCGTGGGCGGCGGCCTGGGCGTGGCCTACGTCGACGGCGAGGACTCGCCCTCCCTCGAGGCGTGGGCCGGGGCCGTCCGGGCGGCGTGCGAGGGCGCCGGCGTCCCCGCCGGCACCCGCGTCACGGCCGAGCCGGGGCGGGCCATCGCCGCCGCCGCCGCCGTCACGCTCTACCGGGTGGGCACGGTGAAGCGCCTGCCCGGCATCCGCACCTACGTCGCCGTCGACGGCGGCATGAGCGACAACCCCCGCCCCGTCCTCTACGGCAGCGGCTACGAGGCCTTCCTGCCCCGGGCCACCGGCGCCGACCGCCCCCTCACCGCCACGGTGGTGGGCAAGCACTGCGAGTCGGGCGACGTGCTGGTGCGGGACGCGTGCCTCCCCGCCGACCTGGCCGTGGGCGACGTCCTGGCCACGCCGGTCACCGGCGCCTACGGGCACTCCATGGCCTCCACCTACAACAAGGTGCCCCGGCCCCCGGTGGTGTTCGTGCGGGACGGGAGGGCCCGGGTGGTGGTGGTGCGCGAGACGCTCGACGACCTCCTCCGCCTCGACCGCCCCTGACCGCTCGTCCGGGTTCCGGGAAGCCTGACATCCGCCTGGCGAACATCAGGCTTCCCGGAACGCGGACGGGGCGGCCGGGCCGGCGCCGATCGGCGTAGCGTTGGGCATGGATCTGCCCGCCGCCGCGCCGTCGAACCCGGTCCGCATCGGCCTGCTCGGGTGCGGGAACGTGGGCGGCGCCCTGGTGCAGCTCCTGGCCGACGCCGACGGCCTGGCGGCGCGCACCGGGCTGCGGTTCGAGGTCACCCGCGTGGCCGTGCGCAACGTGGCCCGGGAGCGCTCGGTCGACCTTCCCGAAGGCTGCCTCACCCACGACGCCGACGCCGTCGTCACCGACCCCGACGTCGACGTGGTGGTGGAGCTCATCGGCGGCATCGAGCCGGCGAGGCGCCTGGTGCTGGCCGCCCTGAAGCAGGGCAAGCCGGTGGTCACGGCCAACAAGGAGCTGCTGGCCAACGTGGGCGCGGAGCTGTTCGAGGCGGCCGCCACCGCCGGCGTCGACCTGCTCTACGAGGCCGCCGTGGCCGGTGCCATCCCGCTCATCCGGCCCCTGCGGGAGTCGCTGGCGGGGGAGCGGATCTCCCGCGTCATGGGCATCGTGAACGGCACCACCAACTACATCCTCACCCGGATGACGGAGGAGGGGGCGTCGTACGGGGAGGCCCTGTCGGAGGCCCAGAGCCTCGGCTATGCCGAGCGCGATCCCACCGCCGACGTGGAGGGCTACGACGCCGGCGCCAAGGCCGCCATCCTGGCCAGCATCGCCTTCGGGGTCACGGTCGTCGCGGGCGACGTGTACCGGGAGGGCATCAGCGGCGTGACGCCGGCCGACATCGACGTGGCCCGCCGGCTCGGGTACGTGGTGAAGCTGCTGGCCATCGCCGAGCGGGTGGACGGCGACGTGGCGGTGCGGGTCCACCCGGCCATGATCCCGGCCACCCACCCGCTGGCGTCGGTGCGGGACTCGTTCAACGCCGTGTTCATCGAGGGCGAGGCCGTGGGCGAGCTCATGCTCTACGGGCGGGGGGCGGGCGGCCTGCCCACCGCCAGCGCCGTCCTCGGCGACCTGGTGGACGCGGCCCACAACCTGCGGGCCCGCAGCAGCGGGCGCAGCGGGACCCTCCGGGCCGGCCGCTTCCGGCCCATCGACGAGCTGTCGTCGCAGTACTACCTGAACCTCGACGTGGTGGACCGCCCCGGCGTCCTGTCGGCGGTGGCCCACGTGTTCGGCGAGCACGGCGTGTCGATCCGCTCCATGGAGCAGGAGGGCCTGGGCGACGAGGCCCGCCTGGTGTTCATCACCCACCGTGCCCTCGAGCGCGACGTCCAGGCCACCCTCCACGGCCTGCGCCACCTGGACGCGGTGAAGCGCATCGGCAGCCTCCTGCGCGTCGTCGGCCCGGAGTGAAGGCCTGGCGGGGTGTCGTGGAGGAGTACCGGGAGTTCCTCCCTGTCGACTCGGCCACGCCGGTCGTCACCCTGGGGGAGGGGGCCACGCCGCTCCTGCCGGCGCCGCGGCTGAGCGAGCGGGTCGGCGCCCGGGTCTTCCTCAAGTACGAGGGGCTCAACCCCACCGGGTCGTTCAAGGACCGGGGGATGACCCTCGCCATCTCCAAGGCGGTGGAGGACGGGGCCAAGGCGGTGGTGTGCGCGTCCACCGGGAACACGTCGGCCTCGGCCGCCGCCTACGCGGCCCGGGCCGGGCTCACGTGCGCCGTGCTGATCCCCGAGGGCCACATCGCCCTGGGCAAGCTGGCCCAGGCCCTCATCCACGGGGCCAAGGTGCTGCAGATCCGGGGCAACTTCGACGACGCCCTCGAGATCGTCCGGGACCTGGGCGAGCGGGCCGCGGTGACGGTGGTGAACTCCGTGAACCCGTTCCGCATCGACGGGCAGAAGACCGGCGCCTTCGAGGTCGTCGACGTGCTGGGCGAGGCCCCCGACTACCACTGCATCCCGGTGGGCAACGCCGGCAACATCACCGCCTACTGGAAGGGTTACCTGGAGTACAGGGCGGCCGGCCGCTCGTCGAAGCTGCCCGCCATGCTGGGCTTCCAGGCCGCCGGCGCCGCCCCCATCGTCGAGGGCCACCCCATCGACCATCCCGAGACGGTGGCCACCGCCATCCGCATCGGCAAGCCCGCCTCCTGGTACGGCGCCACCGCCGCCGCCTCGGAGTCGGGCGGCACCATCGCCGCCGTCACCGACGAGGAGATCCTGGAGGCGTACCGGTTCCTCGCCGCCATGGAGTCGGTGTTCTGCGAGCCGGCGTCGGCGGCCTCGGTGGCCGGCCTGCTCAAGGTCGGCGTGCCGGCCGGGTCGACGGTGGTCTGCGTGCTCACCGGCCACGGCCTCAAGGACCCGGACATGGCCATCGGCCAGATCGCGGTGCCCTCCGCCATCGACGCCGACGGCGCCGCCATCCGGGCCGAGCTCGGCCTCTGAGGCCGTTCCCGAGTAAATAGGACTCTCCTCTCCCTTCCGTGGGCGGTTCGCGGGCGGACGCAACATGAAGCGGGCGCGGGGAGGTTCGCTATCTCGTGGTGGTGATAGGCGTGCGTGGCTCCCGCCGATGCCAAGCACCCCCCTCT
>JBQTJJ010000053.1:0-29682 GCA_052387235.1 Actinomycetota bacterium | reverse complement strand
ACCGAGTCGACGATGGCGCTCACCTGCTCGTCGATGGCGGCCCGCACCTCGTCGGGCGACAGGATCACGGTCTTGGGCAGGCCGGTCATGAGGTCGCGGCCGCGGACCTCGGCCTTCACCGAGTCGTCGACGGGGAAGGCGCTGCCGATGGCGAGCTTGATCTCCTCGGCCGTGCGCTCGCCGATGGCCATGCCGTAGTCGCGGCGTACGTAGGTCTGGATGGCGGCGTCGATGTCGAAGCTGCCCACCCGGATGGCCTGGAGGGCCACGATGCCGCCGAGGGAGATCACCGCCGTCTCGGTGGTGCCGCCGCCCACGTCGACCACCATGTTGCCGAGGGGCTCGTGGATGGGGAGGCCGGCGCCAATGGCGGCGGCCATGGGCTGGTGGATGAGGTAGGGGTCGGCGGCGCCGGCCCGCCGGGCCGCCTCCTCCACCGCCCGCCGCTCCACCTCGGTGATGGCCGAGGGCACGCAGATCAGCACCCGGGGCCGGTTGAACCGGGTGACGCCGGCCCGCTTGAGCAGCAGGCGGATCATGCGCTGGGTGATGTCGAAGTCGGTGATGGCGCCCTTGCGCAGCGGGCGCACGGCCACGATGTAGCCCGGCGTGCGGCCGATCATCTGCCAGGCGTCGTGCCCCATGGCCAGCACGGCCTGGGTCTTCTCGTTCAGGGCGATGACGGTGGGCTCGTTGAGCACGATGCCGCGGTCACGCGCGTAGACCAGGGTGTTCGCCGTCCCGAGGTCGATGGCGAGGTCCCTGGCCACCTACCGCTGCCGGCCTTCAATCACCCTCGCGCCGTTCGGGGGCCAGCGCCTTCAGCTCGCGCTGGAACTCGTCCACCCCGTACTCGAGGGAGCGCGGTTTGCGGTGGTGGTACCAGAGCACCAGCGAGCCGACCACGCTGATGGCCACGGCCACGAGGACGTAGAGCAGGTTGCTCACGACCCCGGCCCCGCCCGGACGACGTCGCGGATGCCCTCGGCGTCCGTGCCCCAGGACGTGCCGCCGGCCCACTCCTCCCGCTTCCAGATCGGGACGGTGGCCTTGACGGTGTCGATGCACCAGCGGGCCGCCTCGAAGGCCTCGTCCCGGTGGGGGGTGGACACCACGACCAGCACGGCCACGTCGGTCGGGGCGAGGGACCCGACCCGGTGCAGCAGCACCAGCCGGCCCACGCCCTCCCACCGGCGGCGGGCCTCGTCCGCCACCGCCCGCAGGCGGGGGACGGCCTGCTCCTCGTAGGCCTCGTACTCCAGGCCGGTGACGCCCGGCCGGCCCTCGGCGTGGTCGCGCACGGTGCCGGCGAACGACACGACCGCGCCGCAGCCCGGGAGGACGGCCCACGACGACGCCGCCTCGACGGGCAGGCCCGCGGCCGTGATCCCGATCCAGTCGGCGGCGTCAGGGCGGGGAAGTGCCGCGACTCGCACGCCCACAATGGTAGTGACCTGCGCATTCCAGGCCCGACCTCTCTGCGGGGAAGGGCAAAGTTATCCTCGCCTCGATGGACGGTGACGAGGGTCTGAGCGACGAGGAGGCCCACCCGCCCCTCCTCCCGCCCGACGACCGGCTGTGGCGCCACCCCTCCGAGGTGGCGGCCCACGGGCTCCCCGTCGAGGACGGCGACGGGGCCGGCGACGGGGCCGGCGCCGGCCCCCCCGCCCGCCGCCCCGGGCCGCCCGGCCGTCGCCTGTGGATGGTGGCGGCCATGGCCGCCGGCGCCGGCGCGGTGTGCACCGTCGCCGTGGTGGCGGCCACCGTCGGCCTCCGGGAGCGGGTCCGCACCGTCCCGGCCGTGGAGCGCATCGTCCTCCCCGCCTCCACCTTCCTCCCTGCGCCGGGCCCGGAGGCGGCGGCCGGCGTGGCCGAGCTGGCCGAGCGGGTGCGTCCCGCCATCGTGCGCCTGGAGGTGGAGCGGGACGGGGCCTCCGGCACCGGCACCGGCGTGCTGTTCCGCAGCGACGGCCACCTGGTGACGAACCTCCACGTCGTCCGGGACGGCGACGCGGTGGTGGCCGTGCTGTCGGACGGGCGCAGAGGGGGGGCCCGCCTGGTGGGCTCGGACGAGGCCAGCGACCTGGCCGTGCTCGAGGTCGACGGCTGGGCCGGCGTGCCCACCGTCCCCATGGGGTCGGCGTTGACGCTCTCGGTGGGCCAGGCCGTGGTGACCATCGGGGAGGGCCGGCCGGCGTGGGTGTCCGAGGTGCGCGCCCTCGGGCGCCAGCTCGACCGCGACGGCGGGCCCGACCTGGTCGACATGATCGAGACCGACAGGCCGGTGACGCCCGGGTACTCGGGTGGCGCCCTGCTCGACGCCACCGGGGCCGTGGTGGGGATCGTCACCGCCGTCGACCCCGTCTCGGGCGGGGGCTCCGGCTTCGCCACACCCATCGACTACGCCCGATCGGTGGCGGAGCAGCTGGTGGCCACCGGCCGGGCCGTGCCGGTGTGGATCGGCGTGGAGGGCACCGACCTCGACGGCGCCACCGCCGTGCAGCTGGGCCTGGGCGGGGGCGCGGTGATCACCGCCGTGCGCGACGCCAGCCCGGCCGGCGCCGCCGGCCTGTCGCCCGCCGACGTCATCACGGCGGTGGACAAGGTCCCGGTGGCGTCGATGGGAGCGCTGCGCACCCTGCTGCGGGCCCACCGCCCGGGCGACGTCGTGCGCCTGGCGGTGGTGCGCGACGCGGCCCGGACCACGATCAGGGTCCGGCTGGCCGAGCGCCCGGCCGAGGGCTGAACCTCCCGGCGCGCCGTACCATGGCTCGATGAGCGGCACTGGCCCCTTCGGCGGCGGATCCGGCAACCCCTTCGAGGGGCTGTTCGGCGAGCTGGCCAAGCTGCTGTCGAACCAGGGCCCGGTGAACCTGGAGGTGGCCCGCCAGCTCAGCCAGTGGCTCGCTACCGAGGGCACGTCCGAGCCCAACCCCGATCCGGTCGAGCGCATCCGTTACGAGGAGCTGGTGCGGGTGGCCGACCTGCACATCTCCGAGGCCACGGGGCTGGCCACGTCCGTCACCGGCCGCCTGCTGACGGTGAACCTGGTGACCCGGGGCGAGTGGGCCCGCCGCACCCTCGAGTCCTACCGGCCGCTGTTCGAGGCCCTGGCCGTCGGCCTGGCCGGCAAGGACGAGGCCGACGACGCCCCCCGCCCCGAGGCGGCCTCCGAGCTGCTGGGCGGCGTCACCGAGGTCATGGCCCCCCTCCTGCTCGGCATGCAGGCCGGGTCCATGGTGGGCCACCTGGCCCGCCGGGCCCTGGGCCAGTACGAGCTGCCCGTCCCCCGCCCGCCCACCGACGAGCTGCTGATCGTGCCGGCCAACCTCAACCGGTTCGCCGCCGACTGGAGCCTGCCGGCCGACGACGCCCGGCTGTGGCTGTGCCTCAGCGAGGTCACGGCCCACGCCGTACTGGGCCGGCCCCACGTGCGGACCCGCCTCGACGGCCTGCTGCGGGACTACGTGAGCGGCTTCAGGCCCGACCCCAGCGCCCTCGAGGACCGCCTCACCTCCATCGACCCGAGCGACCCCACCTCGTTCCAGGCCGTCCTGGGCGACCCCGGCGACCTGCTCGGCTCCATGGAGACGCCGGAGCAGAAGCAGATCCTGGCCCGCATCGAGGCCCTCGTCGCCGCGGTCGAGGGCTACACCGACCACGTCATGGACGGCGTGGGCCAGCGCCTGGTGCCCGGCTACGGCGCCCTGGTGGAGGCGCTCCGGCGCCGGCGGGGCGAGCGGGGCGAGGGGGAGCGGTTCGTGGCCCGGCTGTTCGGGCTCGACGTGGGCCCGGCCCAGTACGCCCGGGGCCGCGCCTTCGTGCGGGGCGTGGCGGAACGGGCCGGCGAGGACGGCCTGTCCCGCCTTTGGCGCTCCGAGCGGGAGCTCCCCACGCCGGCCGAGGTGGACGCCCCCGGCCTCTGGCTCGAGCGCATCGACCTGCCGGACTGACCACTCCCGAGTAAATAACTCGCCAAAATGGCGAGTTATTTACTCGGGAGTGAAGTCAGGCGACGACCCGCGCCGGCGGTGGGCGGCCAGGCCGAACAGGTAGAGCGAGGCCGACACGCCGGCGGCCAGGGCCAGCAGGGCGTAGCCCACACCGGGGGGGACCCGCAGCACCACCGGGACGAGGGCGCCGGCCACCCACGCCAGCTGGAACACGGCCTCGAACCGGGCGAAGGACCGACCCTGGGCCGCGGCCGGCGCGTCGCGCTGGACCAGGGAGTCGAAGGCCAGCTTGCCGATGCCGGCGGCCAGGCCCAGGGCGGCGCCGGCCAGCACCGGCGCGGGGCGGCCCCCGATGCGCACCGCCGCCAGCATGGCCGCGATCACGAGGCCCAGGGAGGCGGCGAGGAGGTGCTCCTCCACCACCCGCCGGCGTAGGGGCGGCGCCAGCAGCGAGCCCACCAGGCCGCCGCCCACGCTGGCCGCGATCACGATGCCGAACAGCCACGCCGGCTCGCCGCCCCGGCGCAGGGCGAAGGCCACGAGGAAGGTGAGGAACCCCACCGACGCCCGCAGGACCACCATGCCGGTGGCAGCGAGCCGGATGCCGGCGTGGCGGAGCTCCTCGGTGGCCGCGGGCCGGGCGGCCGGGTCGTCGGGATGGACCTGGACGATGCGGAGCGAGGCGATGGCGCCGGCCGCGAACACCATGCCCGCCAGCCGCATCACCCAGTCGGCGCCGAAGAGCTGGAGCACCAGCACGGCCGGCGCCGACGCGGCCGCGCCCACCACCGCCCCGGCCAGGGACAGGCGGGCGTTGGCGCCCACCAGCTCGTCCCGCGTCTCCACCACCGTGGGCACCAGGGAGCTCTTGGCCACGCTGTGGGTCTTGGACAGCACGAGCAGGGCGAAGGCGGCCGGGAACAGGAGGAGGCCGTCCACCACCTCGGCCGCGTAGAGGGCGGCCATGCAGCGGCCCCCCGCCGCCGCCACCACCACCAGCCGGCGCCCGCCCGGGGCCCGGTCGATGGCCGGGCCGAGCAGCGGCGCCACCACACCGAACGGGGCCATGGTGAGCACGAGCGACAGGGCCACCCGGCCCCGCGCCGCGCCGGGGGAGATGTCGAAGAACAGCGACCCGGCCAGGGCCACCGTGACCATGGCGTCGCCGGCCAGGCTGAGGGCATGGGCCACGGCCAGGCGGCGGAACGGGGGCGTGGTGATGCGGGCGTTGCGGCGCACGGGGGCCCGCAGCGGCCGCCACCCGGTGTCCGCCGCCACGCCCGGTCAGCCCGCCTCGCGGGCGGCGCGTGCCGGCGGGGCACCGGCGGCAGGCAGGCGAAGCGTGAAGGTGGACCCCTTCCCCTCGTCGGAGGACACCAGCACCCTCCCGCCGTGGCTCCCCGCCACCCGGGCGACGATGGCCAGCCCCAGGCCGGTGCCGGCGGTGCTGGGGGCGCGGCCGGGACCGCCCCGGAAGAAGGCCTCGAAGACGCGGTCGAGGTCGCCGGGCGGGATGCCGGCGCCGGCGTCGGTGACGGCGATCTCGGCCCAGCCGTGGGCGCCGGCGACGTCGACGCGCACCTCGCCGGACGAGTACTTGAGGGCGTTCTCCACCAGGCGGCGCAGGGCCGAGACGAGCTGGCGCCGGTCGCCGGGCACCGCCAACCCGTCGGGGACGCCGCCGGCGTCGATGGCGACGGCCCGGTCCGGCACCGCGGCCCTGGCATCCTCCACCGCCTGGGCCACCAGCACGTGGACGGGGACCGGGTCCCGGGGCGGGACGGCCTCGCCCTCCAGGCGGCTCAGCTCGCTCAGGTCGTCCACCACCCGGCCCACGGCCAGGGCGTCGCGCTCGAGGCGGGCCGCCAGCCGGCGGGTGAGCGCCGGGTCGTCCTCGGCCACGATGGTGCCGGCCAGCAGGCCCAGGGCGCCCACCGGCGTCTTCAGCTCGGCCGTCACGTTGGCCAGGAAGTCGCGCCGCACCACGTCGAGCCGGCGCTGCTCGGACACGTCCTCCACCACCGCCACCGCGCCCACCACCCGCCGGCCGTCGTCGAGCGACGACCCGCGCACCCGCAGCGTGCGGCGGGGCGGGCCCAGCACCTCCACGGTGCGCACCGCCGCCGGCCCGCCGCCGCCGGCCAGCGCGGCCCGCAGCGCGTCGCGCACGGCCGAGGCGGCCAGCTCGGTACCGGCCTCGGAGCCCGCGCCGGCCAGGGCCTCGGCCGCCTCGTTGCGGTAGGCCACCTCGCCCTGCTCGTCGCACACCACCACGCCGTCCCGCACGCCGTCGAGGGCGCCGGCCAGGCGCTCGGCCCGGGCATCGGCGTCGCTCTGGCGCAGGACGGCGGCCTGGGCCAGCCGCTCCAGGCTGCCCACCTCGTCGCGGTCCGGGGCCTCGGCCACCCCCGGCGCCTCCAGCCGGGCCGCGATCGACGACAGCCGGCGGGCCGTGGCCCGGCCCCGCCGGAACGACCGGATCAGCAGGAGGGCCAGCAGCGCCCCCAGGCCCACGCCACCGCCGGCGGCCGCGATCGCGGTGCCCGTGGTGAGCTCGACCATGGCATCCCACTGTACGGCCACGCCTCACGGACGCGGCCGATGCCGAGCGGCTCGCAGGCCCTACCGGGCCTCGCCGGCGTCGTCGTCCTCGGGGATGCCGAGGTCCCACTCCAGGTGCAGGTTCTCCCGCTCGGCGTCGCGGGCCACCCGCTCCCGGTTGCGGCGGAACTGCGGGTCGTGGGGAGGCAGCAGCACCAGCCGGGCCATGGCCCGCTGGCGGAACTCCTCGATCAGGACCCGGTCGCCGAACGCCGACTGGAGGTCCCAGTGGGGCGCCACGGGGCCCAGGTAGACGATGCGCACGTGGCCCCGCGGGGGCTGCTGCTGGACCGGTTCCCCGGCGCCGGTGGGCATGGTGGACATTGGGGCGCTCCTCGCTGACCGCACGGTGCCGCGGTGGGGCGGGCTCGCCCCGGCGACCGGGGAAGCCTAGGGCACGGGGCCCACGCCTACGAGGGCGGCCGGGTGCCCAGGGTGACGGTGGCCCGCTGCTCCTCCTCGCCGCGCGTCCACACGACCTCCACCTTCTCCTCTGGCCGGTGGGCCCTGACCGCGGTCTGGAGGTTGGCGTTGGAGTCGATGTCCTGGTCGCCGATGCGGGTGATCACGTCGTTGGAGGTGAGGCCCGCGGCATCGGCGGGCGAGCCGGGCACGACCTCCACCACGATGGCGCCGGCCTCCGGGCCGAAGGACAGCCGCTGGCGGATCTCGGGCGTGAGGGTGACGGTGCTGACCCCGAGGAAGCCCTGGGGCGGCGCCTCCTCGCCCCGCTCCAGCCGCTCCAGCATGGGCTTCACCGTGTCGATGGCGATGGCGAAGCCGATGTTCTGGGCCCGGTCGCCCGCCACCGCGGTGTTGATCCCGATCACCTCGCCCTCGCTGTTCACGAGGGGCCCGCCCGAGTTGCCCGGGTTGATGGCGGCGTCGGTCTGGATCAGGTTCGTGAGCTGGTTGAGCGACCGCTCGAGGGCCGAGATGATCCCCACCGTCACGGTGGGCCCGCCGGGCAGGGCCAGCGCGTTGCCGATGGCCACGACGTCGTCGCCGACCTTCAGCTTCGACGACGACCCGAGCCGGACGGGCCGGCCCTCCAGGCCGGCGGTGTCGCGCAGCTTGATGATGGCGACGTCCGAATCGCGCTCGATGCCCACCAGGTCGGCCTCGCGGGCGACGCGCTCGCCGAACAGCGTCACCTGGATCTGGGTGGCGCCCTCCACCACGTGGGCGTTGGTGAGGATGGCGCCCTCGGCGTTGAGGATGACGCCGGTGCCGGCGCCCTGCACGGGGTCGAGCCCGAGGTCGAACCCGCCCTGCCCCGCGAAGTTGCCGGTGCGCACCGCCACCACGCCGGGCTGGACCTTGGCCAGCACCTCCTGGATGTCGCGGGGCGGCGCCAGGTTGCTGGTGTTGGAGCTGAACGAGGGGGCGGTCTGCTCGGCCTTCGACGCCGCCGGGCCGTCGTCGCCACCCGCCACCAGGGCGCCCACGCCGGCGCCCACGCCGGCGCCCACCAGGGCCGCCACCAGGGCCACCGCCACCCACGCCTGGCCCTTGCGGTCCGATCCCCCCGGGGCCGGGGGCCGGGGCGGTGCGCCGCCGGGCCGGGCCGGCACGGCCGTGGGCGGCTGGTCCACGTACGTGTCGAGGGGTGCGGTGTCGTCCACGTCGACCTTCCCGGCCGTGCCGTCGGGGTCGCCCCAGGACCATGTGCCGCGTGCCGTGTCGTCGCTCACGACCTACCTCCCAATCTCCTGCACGGCGGGGTCGTTCCCCGCCGTCGCCGCCCGGGGCGGGCCCGCCGATGCCACCGGGCGATCGTCCGATCGATCCTCTGCCATCCGCCAACGTAGGCCCATCCGAACATGTTCCCGGGAACCAATCGGCCCACCCCGGCCGTTGACGCACCACGGAGGTGTCATGGAAACCGAGTGGATGGCGGGAGGCAAGTGCCGGGAGGTACCCCCCGAGACCTTCTTCCCGAGCGACGGCGTGGGCGTCGAGGTGGCCCGGCGGATCTGTGCGACCTGTCCCATGCAGGCCCCCTGCCTGGAGTACGCGCTGCGCAACCGGATCGACCACGGCGTGTGGGGCGGGGCGTCGGAGCGGGAGCGCCGGCGCATCGCCCGCCGGCGGCGCCTGGAGCGGGCCGGCGACGGCGCCAGGGCGGTCAGCGACCGCCGCTGACGAGCTCGCCCACCAGCCGGGCCGTCCCCCGGAGCCTGCCCAGCAGTGACGCCCGCCCTGGGCGGGGCAGCGACCGTGCCGCGGCCAGCAGCTCCTCGGTGGTGGCGTCGCCCACCAGCGTGTGGACCATCGGTCCCGCCTGCCACGTGAGCACCTCGCCGCCCGGCCACGTGTAGCGCACGCCGGCCGACGAGCCCACCCGGACCTCGGACCCACCCTGCGGCAGGGCCCTCACCGACAGCTCGCCCGGCTGGCTGAACAGCGACAGGCCGTGGAGACCGTCGGAGTACAGCAGGTGGACCACCCGCTCGTGGCGGTAGGCGGCCAGACGCCGGTAGCCGCCGGCCAGGGCGGCGGGGGCCGGGTAGGCCCGGGACAGGCGCGACACCTGCAGCTCCCGCAGGGCGGTGGCGGGGCCGGCGCCGGCCGGCGACTCGGGGACGGGCGCGGTGTCGAGCTGGAGGACCCGCACCACCCGGACCGGCCGCCCGGCCGGGCCGAACACCTCGCGCTGCAGCACCAGCCCGGTGGCCCGGTCGATGGCCAGCCGCTCCCGGACCTCGCCGTCCGAGCGGAGGACGACCTCCTCGGTGTCCCGCCCGGCCACCACCGGCCCGGCCCTGCGCACCAGCTCGTACTTGTCCTCCACCGCCGGCGCCAGCAGCCCGCTCGCCACCGGGTCGGAGCGGGTGGCGAGGCCCGTGGCCCGGAGCACGGTGGTGGACTCGGCCGCCGAGCCCGGTCCCTGGATCCGCACCTGGCCGCCCACGACCCGTACGCCCATCTCGGCCGTGTGCAGGCCCTCGGCATCGACCCACGACACCTCGACCCGGGCCGAGAACGGCACCTTGCGGGCCGCTTCGAGCGCGTCCTCCACCGGGCCGGTCCCGCCCCCTCCGGCGCCGGCGGGGAGGGCCGAGCCCACGAGGGCCAGGCCGGCCAGCACCGCCGCCACGCGGGCCGGGCCCGACCTCACCGGGTCACCGGTCCAGCGAGACGGGAAGGACGGCCGGGGCCAGCTGGCTCATGGGGTCCAGGTTGACCGGGGAGGTGGAGTGGACCTGCACCAGCTGGGCCACCTGGGGCCCCCCCTGCTCCTGGGGCTGCACCCCGGACAGCACCAGCAGCGCCACGGCCGCGGCGGCGGCCGCCACCATGCCGGCGGCGCGGGTGGGGAGCCGGGGAGCGGGGGCCACGGCCAGCAGGGGCCGGAGCGGGTGCACCGGGCCCAGGCCCCGCACCAGGGCCCGCAGCACGGCGGTGGTCTCGACGTCGGCCGCGCAGGCCGGGCAGGAGGCGAGGTGGGCCCGGGCCCCGGCCTCCTCGGCCGGGGCCAGCTGACCGTCGACGAGGGCGCTCACCACGTCGCCCAGGTGCCCTCCGGTGTCCGTCACGGCCGCACCAGCTTCTCGCGCAGGAGGGACCGGCCCCGGTGGATGCGGCTGCGCACCGTGCCCATGGGCACGCCCAGGGCGGCCGAGATCTCCTGGTAGGACTGCCCGGCCACGTCGCACAGCACCACCGCCACCCGGAACTCGTCGGGCAGGCTGGTGAGGGCGGACTGGACGTCCTCGGGGAGGGTCCGCTCGGCCAGGGCCACGTCGGCGCCCGGCGCGGCCGGGACCACCCGGTCAGGGTCGGCGGGGAGGGCGTCCTGGGGACGGCGGCGCCGGCGGCGCACCTCGTCGAGAAACACGTTGGTCGTGATGCGGCTCAACCAGCCCTCCATCGAACCCGGTCGGTACGTCTCCAGTCCTCTCCGGACCCGGAGGAGCACTTCCTGGGCGAGGTCCTGCGCGTCGTCGTGGTTGCCCGAGAGCCGGTAGGCGACCGTGTAGAGAAAGCGCCCGTAGCTACGGGCCACCTCCTCCCAGTCGGGAACCGGTTGCTCCTCCGCGTCCGTCATCCCGAACGACGGGCACGCCGGACAAGTTCCCGGCGGGCGCTACGCGCCGTGCTTCTCGGTCTCTCCGCGCTCGTCGTCCTTGGCGCCCTCGGACACACCCTGCTTGAACTCCTTCGACGCCTGGCCGAGGGAGCGGGCCAGCTTCGGGAGGCGGGTCGACCCGAACAGTAGGAGGACGACGACGAGGATGATGATGAGCTCTGGTGCTCCGAGGTTCATGACGCTCCTAGTGCGAACGCGAGGCCGACGCCACCAACTCCAGGTCGTCGGGACTCGTCACCGTGAACGGTAGCGCCCCCAGGCTCACGATGACGCTCGTCACGCCCGTTTCCTCCCAGGCCGCCAGCTGCTCGCCGACCTGCTCCACCGTGCCCACCAGGCGGCCCTCGCGGAACTCGTCGAGGGTCCGCGCGTACAGCGTGCCGGGGACGGCCCGGGCCGCCAGGTGCTCCCAGCGCCGGCGCACGTCGGCCTCGTCGGTGCCGATGAGCGCCAGGCGGTTCACCGAGCGGACGACGGTGGCCGGGTCCCGCCCCGCCGCCTCGCACGCCCGCTCGAGCACGGCCATGCGCTCCCGGTAGTTGTCGAGGGTGCCCCACCACCGGCCCGCGTTCCACCCGTCGGCGGCCCGGGCCACGACGCCGAGGAGGCGGTCGCCCCGGCCGCCCACCCACACCGGGGGCGCGGGCCGCTGCACGGGCCGGGGCCGGCACACCATCCCCTCCAGGTGGAGGTGGCGGCCGTGGTGGTCGAACGGCTCCCCGGCGAAGCACAGCCGCAGGACCTCGAGCGTCTCCTCCAGCTGCTCGATCCGGGTGCGGGCGGGCGGGAAGGGCAGCCCGGCGGCCGCGTACTCGGGCTCGAACCACCCCGCTCCCACGCCCACGGTGAGCCGGCCCCCGCTCAGCACGTCGATGGTGGCCAGCGCCTTGGCCAGCACGCCGGGCGGGCGCAGGTGGGGGCAGAGGACCAGCGTCCCGAGGCGCACGGTGGAGGTGGCCCTGGCCAGGGCGGCCACGGTGGTGAGGCACTCCAGGCTCTCGACCCGCTCGTCCGGGCCGCCCCAGTGGTCGAGGGACAAGAAGAGGTGGTCGGAGATCCAGATCGAGGCCAGCCCGGCCCGCTCCGCGGCCCGGGCCCACGCCACCACCGTCGGCCAGCGCAGCGGGCGCTCGCCCGGCACCGAGTGGTCGTAGTGCGGCAGGGCCAGGCCGACGTCCAGCACGGCCCGAGCGTAGGTGCGGCGCCGGCGTGGGAGGGTGGGAGGGTGCTGGAGTGCGTGGTCAACGTGAGCGAGGGGCGGGACGGGGCGGTGCTGGCGGCCCTGGAGGCCGCGGCCGGCGCCGGCCTTCTCGACGTGCACACCGACGCCCACCACCACCGCAGCGTGTTCACCCTGGCCGGGCCCGGCGTGGAGGAGGCGGCCCGGCGGCTGGCGTCCGAGGCGGTGGCCCGCATCGACCTGCGCCGCCACGAGGGCGCCCATCCCCGCCTGGGTGCGGTCGACGTCGTCCCCTTCGTCCCGCTGGCGGGGTCGACGGAGCTCGACGCCCTCCGGGCCCGCGATGCCTTCGCGGCCTGGGCCGGCGCCGAGCTGGCGCTCCCCTGCTTCGTCTACGGGCCGGAGCGGACGCTGCCCGAGGTGCGCCGTGGCGCGTTCGGCGCCCTGGCCCCCGACACCGGTCCGGGCACGCCCCACCCCACCGCCGGGGCGGCGGCGGTCGGGGCCCGCCCCGCGCTGGTGGCCTTCAACCTGTGGCTGGCCGACGGCACGCCCGTCGACGTGGCCCGCGAGGTGGCGGCGGCGGTGCGCCGGCCGGGGATCCGGGCGCTCGGGCTGGACGTGGGGGGCCGGGCCCAGGTGTCGTGCAACCTGGTCGACCCCGTGGAGGTGGGGCCGGGCTCGGCCGCGGTGGCCGTGTCGCTGGCGGCCCGGGAGGCGGGGACGTCGGTGGTGGGAGCCGAGCTGGTGGGGCTGATCCCGGCCACCGTCCTCACGGGCGTGGCCCGGTCCCGGTGGGCCGCGCTCGACCTCGACGAGTCGAGGACGATCGAGGCCCGCCTGGAACAGGCGGGCCTCGGGGGAAGTGCTCGTCCGGCTCCCCGCCAGTGACGGTCGTGGTCGTCGCTGACGGTGCCGGCTGGGACCGCCGCGGCCTACGAAGCGGCCTCGTTGCGGCGGGCCAGCGTGCGGGCCCGGCGCAGGCGCCGGCGTTCCCGCTCGCTCAACCCGCCCCAGATGCCGAACTTCTCGCTGTGCACGAGGGCGTACTCCAGGCAGTCCTCACGGACGACGCAGCCCCTGCACACCTCCTTCGCCTCGCGCGTGGACGCGCCCCGTTCCGGGAAGAACAGATCGGGATCGACTCCCATGCAGTTGGCCTGGTCCTGCCAGCTGAGCTCCTCGGTATCGCCGAGGGCCCGCAACAAGTGCTCCATCGGGGTCCTCCCCTCATCGGCATACCACCGATGTAATTACAGCAGTGTCATCATCGCCCCCCCGGGGCCAGAGTGCAAGTGGAGATTCCCGACATGCCTGACGGACCGACGATCGAGGTGGTGCAGGGCGACATCACCGGGGAGCGGGTGGACGCGGTGGTCAACGCCGCCAACGCCGCGCTGGCCGGGGGCGGCGGCGTGGACGGCGCCATCCACCGGGCCGCCGGCGCGGCCCGGCTCCAGGCCGCGTGCCGGTCCCTCGGCGGCTGCCCCACCGGCGACGCCAGGGCCACGCCGGGGTTCGACCTGGCGGCCCGCTGGATCATCCACACCGTGGGCCCGCGCTGGCAGGGTGGCCACCGCGGCGAGGCCGAGCTGCTGGCCTCGTGCTACCGGCGGAGCCTGGCCGTGGCCGACGAGGTGGGCGCCCGCTCGGTCGCCTTCCCCGCCATCTCCACCGGCATCTACGGCTACCCGCCGGGCGAGGCGGCCCGCGTGGCGGTCCGGACCCTGCGCGCCACACCGACCCGGGTGGAGCTGGTGCGGCTGGTGGCCTTCGACGACGAGACCCGCGCCCTCTACGAGGACGAGCTAGGGACGGCGGAGCCTCCGGCGCCGTGACCGGGCCGGGCGCACGTTGGCGGTGAGGGGCTGGTGGGCGTCGGTCACGGCGTCGCTCAGGAGGTTGAGCCCGAGCACCGACACGACGATGGCCACGCCCGGGAACAGCGACATCCACCAGGCGATGCGCAGGAACCGCTGCGCGTTGTTCGCCAGGTAGCCCCAGCTCATGGCATGGGGATCGCCGAGGCCCAGGAAGGCCACGCTGGCCTCGAGGAGGATGACCCGGGCCGCGGTGAGCGAGACCACCACCATGATCGACGGCAGCACGCTCGGCAGCACGTGGCGGAACAGGATGCGCAGGTCGCTGGCCCCCAGGGCCCGCGCCGCCTCCACGAACTCGAGCTCCTTCACCGACAGGGCCTCGGCCCGCACGACCCGGGCCAGCCAGGTCCACGACGTGAGGGCGAGCACGAGGATGAGGTTGTCGAGCCCGGCGCCGAACAGGGACACGGCGAGGATGGCGAGGAAGAACCGGGGGATGGACTGGAACATCTCGGTCACCCGCATCAGCACGTCGTCGAGCAGCCCGCCGCGGTAGCCCGCCACCGACCCCACCGTGATGCCGATGGCCGAGGACAGGAGGACCACCCAGGCCACCACCACCATCGACGTCCTGGCGCCGTGGACCACGGCGTGGAGGAGGTCGCGGCCGAGGTCGTCGGTGCCCATGGGATGCTCCCACGACGGCGACAGGAAGGGGTCGGCGACGGTGGCGAAGGGGTCGCCCGGCGCGAGCCACGGCGCCAGGGCGGCCACGACGACGGTGAGGGTGGTGAGCACCAGCCCGACCCGGGCGCCGGGGAGGCCGAGGAAGGTCCGCAGCACGCGGCCCCGCCCGGTGAGGGTGGGGGTGGCGAGCTCGGCGAGCAGCGCGGGCTCACTCATAGCGGATCCGTGGGTCGATCCGGCTGTAGGCGAAGTCGGTGACCAGGTTGGCCAGCACCACCCCGAACGAGGCCAGCAGCACCAGGCCCAGCAGCACCGGGTAGTCGCGGCTCCTGGTGGAGCTGATGAGGAGCTGGCCGAGGCCGGGCCAGGCGAACACGCTCTCCACCAGCACGGCGCCCGAGAACACCGTCCCGACCCGTGTGCCGACGATGGTGACCACCGGCAGCAGGGCGTTGCGGAGGGCGTGGACCCGCAGCACCCGGCCCCGGGACACGCCCACCGACCGCGCCACCCGCACGTAGTCCTTGCCCAGCTCCTGGATGAGGCTGGTGCGGGTGAGCCGGGCCACCAGCGCCAGCTCGGAGAAGGCCAGGACCCCCGCCGGCAGGACCAGGTGGTGGGCCACGTCCCTGATGTGGTCGAAGCCGGTGTAGAGCTCGCGCGCGTCGGTCATCCCCTGCACGGGGAACAGGCCGGCCCTGAACCCGAGCAGCAGCACGGCCACCTGCGCCAGCCAGAACACCGGCGTGGCGTACCCCACCAGGCACGTCGTGGTGACGGCGGTGTCCAGGAGCCCGAAGGGCCGGCGGGCCACCATGACGCCGAGCACGAGGCCCACCGTGGTGGAGATGAAGATGGCGGTGACGAGGAGCAGCAGGGTGGCCGAGAGCCGCTCACCGATCACCTCGGAGACGGGGCGGCCGCCGATGAGCGACCGCCCCAGGTCCCCGCGCAGCACGTTGCCGGCGTAGGCCAGGTACTGCTGGGGCAGCGGCCTGTCGAGGCCGAACTTGGCCCGCAGCGTCTCGACGTACTGCTCGTCGGCCCCCTCGCCGGCCAGCGCCACGACGGGGTCACCCGGCGCGGCGTGGACGACGAAGAACGTGATGGTGATGATCCCCGCGACGGCCAGCAGGACCTGCGCCAGCCTGCGGAGCGCGTAGCGGGGGCTCACCTACCTCCTACACCACGCTGCCTCCGCGAACAGGCCGCTGTTGTACTTGAAGTTGAAGCACCTCTTGGTGTGGGCCCTGGTGCTCACCGTCTCGACGAGCCACAGGTAGGGCATGTCGTCGATCAGGATCTCCTGCATCCGGCGGTAGACGCCGGCGGCCGCGTTGCGGTCCAGGGTCTGGGCCGCCTGGTCGAGCAGGGCGTCCACCTCGGGGTTGCGGTAGGCGGAGGAGTTGGTGAAGTCGGTGGGGCCGATCTGCGACGAGTGGTACATCCGGCGCACGCCGATCTGGGGATCGCTGCCGTTGCAGTAGGAGATGATGTTCAGGTCGAAGTTGCGGTCCCTGAAGATCCGGGGCCGGAACACCGCGTCCTCCAGCGTGCGCAGCGTCACGTCGATGCCCACCGCCGCCAGGCGCTGGCGGGTGATCTCGCCGTACTTGCTGTCGGCGGCCCGCTGCAGGTACTCGAGGGCGAAGCGGGTGCCGTCGGGCACGCCGGCCACCCCTCGGGCCACCCGGAAGTCACCCTCCCGCACCCAGCCCACCTGGTCCAGCAGCTGGTTGGCGAGCGTGGTGCTGAAGCCCGGGATGTTGAGCCCGCGGGCGTGGCCGTAGGAGATGCCGCTGGAGATCGGCGCGTCGGCCACCCGGCCCTCACCGAAGATCACCTGGTGCAGGAACTGGTCACGGTCGATGGCGTGGGCGATGGCCCGGCGGGTGCGGACGTCCTTCAGCACCGGCCGGTCCAGGTTGTAGCTCATCGTCATGACGCAGTTGGACCCGCCGGGGTTCCAGGAGGTGCGGATCAGGGCCAGGTTCTCGTTCAGCCGGGCCCGGTCGCTGGCCGGCACCGGCACACCGGGGATCCAGTCGACCTCGCCGTTCTCGAGGGCCAGCTGCCGGGTGGAGGCGTCGGGGATGATCCGCATGACCACGCGGTCGAGGTAGGGCACACCCCGTCGCCAGTAGGTGGGGTTGCGCTCGAGCACGACCTGGGACCCGGCGTCGTACGAGACGAACCGGTACGGACCGGTGCCCACGGGGCGGGTGTTGCGCGGGTTGGTGTTGGGATCGCTGCCGTCGTAGATGTGCTTGGGCAGGATCGGGCCCTCGGTCACGTCCATCTGCTGCAGCAGCGGGGCGTACGGGCGCTTGAAGCGGAAGACCACCGTGTACCGGCTGGGCGTGTCGATGCCGTCGAGGGCCGAGCCCATCGACGCCCTCGTCCGGGCGTGGAGCTGGAGCAGCACGCTCTCGTAGGTGTACTTGACGTCGGCGGAGGTGAAGGGCTGGCCGTCGTGCCACCTCACGCCCCTGCGGAGCCGGAAGACGTAGCGCAGGCCCCCCTCCTCCACCCGCCACGACCTGGCCAGCTCGGGCGTGGGGATGCCCCGCTCGCTGATGGAGACCAGCCCGTTGAACATGGGCTCGGACGCCGGGTGGACGACGCCGGACGTGGTGATGGCCGGGTTGAGGTGGCCGGGGTCGGCGGTGAGCGCCACCACCAGGGTGCCGCCGCGGACCGGCCGCTGCACGACCCTGCACCGGCGGAACCGGGTGGGGCGGCAGGTGCTCGAGGTCTGGGCCGCGCTGGCGCGGGCCACGCTGGCCTGGGACGCGGGCTGCTTCGCCTGGGCCCTCGCCTCACCGCCGGTGGTGGTGAGGAGCGTCACGCCGAGGACGGCGACGACGATCGTGCGGGGGAGCCGTCGCCGAAGGCGCCCTGAAGTGGAACCGGACCTGCGCATGTTGCCCTCCCGAATGCCGAACGACACCTAAGTGTCGTACAGGGTCGCACCTGTTTACTAGTGCCGGAATCTCGTCCGACCCAACTTCGTCGTGCTCAGGCGAGGGTACCGAGGAAGCGGGCGTCGCCGAAGGCGAACACGCCGCCGTCGTCGGCCACCAGCCAGTAGCCCAGCCCGCTGGGCGTGGGCGCGAGCCGGCGGATCGGCTTGTTCAGCTTGATCGACCCGGTGGACCCGTAGAACTGGGCGTCGCCGAAGGCGAACACCCCTCCGTCGGCGGCCACCAGCCAGTACCCCTTGCCGCTTTTCGTCCGGGCCATCCCGACGACGGGCTGGTTGAGGACGAGGGCCCCGGTGGAGCCGAAGAACTGGGCGTCGCCGTACGAGAAGATCCCGCCGTCGCCCCCGACCAGCCAGTACCCGCTGCCGGCGGTGGCGGTGATGGCGACGATGGGCTTGGCCGGTACGAGCGAGCTGGCGATCAGCGAGCCCGAGAAGGCGGCGTTGCCGTAGGGGATGACCCCGCCGTCGGCCGACGCCAGCCAGTAGCCCCTGCCGGTGGCGTTGACGGCCATGTCGACGATGGGCTTGGCCAGGATGATGTTCCCTGCCGAGCCGAAGAACTGGGCGTCACCGTAGGCGTAGACGCTGCCGTTCGACGTCGTGACCCAGTACCCCTTGCCGGTGGGCGTGCGGTTGAGCGCGACGGCGGGCGTGCTGAGCCCGAGGTTGGCGGCCGAGCCGAGGAAGGGCGCGTCGCCGAAGGCGAACACCCCTCCGTCCGCGCCGCCGAGCCAGTACCCCGATCCGCTCGGCGTGGGCACCAGCGCCACCACCGGGGTGGTGGCCGCCGCTGCGGCCGGCGTTCCGAGTCCGAGCAGCATGGCGCCGGCGGTGAGCACGACGGTGAGCGTGAGCCTGAGCCTCTTCACGGGTCCCCCCTCTCTGAGTTTTCGCATTATGACCGGTCGAGCTTCCGGTTGCGGAACTTCTTCCGGCAGAAATGTCTCAGGCGCCCCGCTTGCCCCGGTTCCGCACGGCCCGGCGCTGGTCGATGAAGTCCACCAGCACGTAGCTCCCGAGGGTCTCGGGCGTGGTGAAGAAGGCCCGGCCCCGGTTGAGCTCGGTGAGCCGCTCCACGAAGGAGGTGAGGGCCCGGTCGGCGTCGAGCATGAAGGTGTTGATGCGCACGCCCTCCCGGGTGCAGCGGTTGACCTCCACCAGCGTGGCGTCCACCGTCTCCCTCACGGGCGGGTAGTGGAAGAACACCTCGCCGTCCGGGCGGACGTGGGCGGTGGGCTCGCCGTCGGTGACGAGGATGATCTGGCGCCTGCCGGGCCGTGCCGCCAGCAGGCGCCGGGCCAGGGCCAGGCCGTGCTGCAGGTTGGTGCCGAAGTCGAAGTCCCAGGACACTTCGGGCAACTCGGACGCCTTGACCTCGCGGGCGACCTTGCTGAACCCCACGATGCCGAGGTAGTCGCGGGGGAAGCGTCCCGAGATGAGGGCGTGCAGGGCCACCGCCACCTTCTTGGCCGCGAGGAAGTTGTCCCGCATGGGCATGGAGAGCGAGAGGTCCAGCATGACCACGGTGGAGGTGCGGGTGAGGGCCTCGGTGCGCTCCACCTCGAAGTCCTCCGGGGCCAGCGCCACGGGCAGGCCGGCGCCCACCCGGCCCACCGCGTTGCGCAGCGTGCGCTCGATGCTGAGGTCGAACGGGTCGCCGAACTCGTAGGCCTTGGTCTCGTGGGCCCGCTCCTGGCCGGCGCCCGTGCGCTCCACCGGGTGGCCCCCGAGACGGTCCGGGGCCAGGCGGGAGAACAGCTCGGCCAGCGCGTTGTCGCCGATGCGGCGCAGGCCCCGGGGCGTCAGCTCCAGCCGCCCGTCGCGGTGCTCCACCAGCCCCGCCTCCTCCAGCGTGCCGGCCAGCCGGGCCAGCTGCTCGAGGGCCCGGGCGTCGTCGGGGCCGAGCAGCCGGCGGGCCCGCTCCAGGTCGACGTCGGCCAGCGCGCCCGGGCTGGTGGCCGAGCGCAGGAGCTGCTCCAGGTCGTCGAGCGAGCCCAGCTGGTCCAGCACGGCGGCGCCCTCGCCCAGGCCCAGGGGCTCGTCGCCGCCGAACTCGTAGCTGCGGGACCAGCCCGCGGCGGGGAACGCCTCCTGGAGGTTCCGGCGCAGGCGCTCGACCTGCCAGCCGAGGTCGATGTCGCCCAGGAGCTGGTCGGAGAGCTGCTGGAGCTGGGCCCGCTGCCCGGGGTCGAGCGAGTTGAGCATGGCCTGGGCCGCCGCCATCTGGGCCGCCAGCTGCTCGAGCAGCTCGTCGAGGGTGGACGGGCTCCCGGGGAAGAAGTCGCCGAAGCGCTCCATGAACCGGGCGAACGGCTCGGTGGTGTCCTCGCCCGCGGCCCGCAGCTCCAGCAGGTCGTTGAGCGCCGAGAACATCTCCCGCATCCGTGCCAGCTGCTCCGGGCTCATGTCGGCCAGGGCCTCGGACATCCGGTGGAACTGGCGCTCCAGGAGCTGGCGGCGCAACCGCTCCACCAGGTCGTCGAAGCGCCGCTGGGCGGCCGCGGACGTGAACGGGTACTCCTTCAGCTCCTGCACCCGGCCGGCCAGGTCGGGGGGGAGCAGGTCCAGCCGGAGGCGGCGCTCGGCCATGGCCTCACCCGTGACCTCCTGGCGCCGGCGGTCACCGGAGCGCAGGGCCTGCTCGTCGAGGTCGTCGATGGCGGCCCGCTCCAGGTCCACCACCTCGGCCAGCTCCCTGGCGATCTCGTCGTACACGCCGCCCAGGTCGTGGTGCTCGAGCAGCTCCTCCCGCCTCCTGCGCAGGCGCTCCAGCAGGTCCTGGATCCCGGCCACCCGCTCGCCCTCGCGGTCCCGGAAGCCCCGCTGCAGCAGCCGGCGCAGGGCCGGGCTGACGTCGCCGTGGTACAGCAGGTCGTCGGTGATCTCGGCCAGCACGCCCTCGGCGTCGAGCTCGGAGCCGGCCTGGGAGCCGTCCCACCGCGAGTACCCGTACCGGCCCACCCCCCCGAGGGTACGCCCGGCGCCGTTTCCGGGAAGGGCGGCTCAGCGGGAGCGGTAGGTGGCCCGGGCGCCCACCGCGTCCTTGTTCAGGCGGCGGGAGAGGTGGAGGCCCTCGAGCACGAACTCGACGGCGCTGGCCACCGCCGCCGGCGTCTCCGAGCCGGCCAGCGCCATCACCGGCGCCCGCAGGGCGGGGACGCCGGCCAGCGCGTCGGCGTAGGCGGCGGACGGGAGGTCGTCGCCGGCGTGGACCACGGTGGCGCCGTCCTCGAAGGCGGCCACCACCTCGGCGAGGCGGGCCAGGGGGCAGTGGGCCTTGAACACGGTGAGGACGGCGGAACGCACCAGGCGGTCGATGACGGCCGCGTCCTGGCCGTCCTCCAGCGTCTCGATCTCGATCTTGCCGGCGGTGGACGACACCAGGGCGTCGAGGTCGCTGACCCGGGGGACGGCGTCGGCCTCGCCGAGGCGGAGGGACCGGCGGGTGGCGTTGGCCACCAGCGTCTCCGAGTTGGCGATGGTGAGGCGCACCGACACGCCCGAGCGCTGGTTCACGTGGGGGCTGGACCGGGCCAGGTGGCTCAGGGTCCCCACGATCTCGGCCATGAAGGCCGGCACCTGCACCCGCACGCCCACGCCCGCCCACGGCGCCGCCTCCTGCGCCACCACCGCCAGCTCGGTGGCGACGTCGATCGGGTAGTGGGTGCGGACCTGGGCGCCGAAGCGGTCCTTCAGGGGGGTGATGATCCGGCCCCGGTTGGTGTAGTCCTCCGGGTTGGCGGAGGCGACGAGGAACAGGTCGAGGGGCAGGCGGATCTTGTAGCCCCGCACCTGGACGTCCCGCTCCTCCAGCACGTTCAGCAGGCCCACCTGGATGCGCTCGGCCAGGTCCGGCAGCTCGTTTATGGCGAAGATCCCCCGGTTGGTGCGGGGGACGAGGCCGTAGTGCAGGGTGAGCTCGTCGGACAGGTAGCGGCCCTCGGCCACCCGGATGGGGTCGACCTCGCCGATGAGGTCGGCGATGGAGGTGTCGGGCGTGGCGAGCTTCTCCCCGAAGCGGCGGTCCCGGTGGACCCACTCGATCGGCGTGCCGTCGCCCTTGTCGGCCACCAGGTCCCGCCCGTACCGGGACACCGGGTGCTCGGGGTCGTCGTTGACCTCGGAGCCGGCCACGATGGGCAGCTCCTCGTCCAGCAGTCTCGTCAGGGAGCGGAGGAGGCGGGTCTTGGCCTGCCCCCGCTCCCCCAGGAAGATCACGTCGTGGCCGGCCAGGAGGGCGTTCTCCAGCTGCGGCAGGACGGTGTCGTCGTAGCCCACCATGCCCTCGACGAGGGGCAGGCCGGCCGCGATGCGGGCGGCGGCGTTGCGCCGCAGCTCCTCCTTGACCGGTACCGAGCACCAGCCCGAGGCACGCAGCTCGCCCAGGGTGGCGGGGCGGGCGGGCATGGGCGAGAGCCTACGTCCGCCCCGCCCGGTGACGGCCGGGGCGCGCCGGCCGTGCCACGATGGCCGCCGTGAAGGTCCACCAGCACCGCTACGACGCCGTGATCGTGGGCGCCGGGGGCGCCGGCCTGCGGGCCGCCATCGAGACCTCGGGCCGGTGCCGCACGGCGGTGCTCACCAAGCTCTACCCCACCCGGTCCCACACCGGCGCGGCCCAGGGCGGCATGTGCGCGGCCCTGGCCAACGTGGAGGAGGACTCGTGGGAGTGGCACCTCTTCGACACCATCAAGGGGGGCGACTACCTGGTGGACCAGCCCGCGGCCGAGATCATGTGCCGCGAGGCCATCGACGCCGTGATCGAGCTGGAGCACTTCGGGCTGCCGTTCAACCGCACCCCCGAGGGCCGCATCGACCAGCGCCGGTTCGGCGGCCACACCCGCAACCACGGCGAGGCGCCGGTGCGCCGGGCCTGCTTCTCGGCCGACCGCACCGGCCACATGATCCTGCAGACCCTGTTCCAGCGGTGCGTGGCCCGGGGCGTGACCTTCTTCAACGAGTTCCAGGTCCTCGACGTGGCCCTGGCCGAGGGCCGGGTGGCGGCGGTGGTGGCCTACGAGCTGGCCACCGGCGACCTCCACGTGTTCAACACCAAGGCCGCCCTCTTCGCCACCGGCGGCTTCGGCAAGATGTTCAAGGTCTCGTCCAACGCCCACACCCTCACCGGCGACGGTCCCGGCCTGCTCTACCGCCGGGGCATCCCGATGCAGGACATGGAGTTCTTCCAGTTCCACCCCACCGGGATCTACAAGCTGGGCATCCTGCTGTCGGAGGCGGCCCGGGGCGAGGGCGGCATCCTGCGCAACGCCGGCGGCGAGCGGTTCATGGAGCGCTACGCCCCCACCGTGAAGGACCTGGCGCCCCGGGACATGGTGTCGCGTGCCATCCAGACCGAGATCCAGGAGGGCCGGGGGGCGGGCGAGGCGGCCGACGCCGTGTACCTCGACCTCACCCACCTGCCACCCGAGCAGATCGACGAGAAGCTGCCCGACATCACCGAGTTCGTGCGGACCTACCTGGGCATCGAGCCCAAGACCGCCCCCATCCCCATCCAGCCCACGGCCCACTACGCCATGGGCGGCATCCCCACCAACGTGGACGCCGAGGTCACGGTCGACGGCGCCGGCACCGTCTACCCGGGCCTGTACGCGGCGGGCGAGTGCGCCTGCGTGAGCGTGCACGGCGCCAACCGGCTCGGCACCAACTCGCTGCTCGACATCGTGGTCTTCGGCAAGCGGGGCGGGCGGGCCATGGCCGCCTTCGCCGCCGCCGCCGACCTCCCGCCCCTCCCGGCCGGCGCCGCCGACGAGGTCACCGAGCGCATCGAGCGCATGCGGGCCGGCGCCGGCGCCGAGAAGGTCGGGGCCGTGCGCGCCGACCTGCAGGCGACGATGACCGACAAGGCGTTCGTGTTCCGCAACGAGGAGCTGCTGGCCTCGGCCCTGGACTCGCTCCGGGACCTCCAGGAGCGCTACCGGGAGGTCACCATCGACGACAAGGGCCCCACCTTCAACTACGACCTCACCGAGGCCCTGGAGCTGGGCTACCTGCTCGACCTGGCCGAGGCCACCGCCGCCAGCGCCCGGGCCCGGACCGAGAGCAGGGGCGCCCACTTCCGGACCGACCACACCCTGCGCGACGACGCCAACTGGATGCGCCACACCCTCGCCACCCGCCGCGAGGACGGCTCGGTGGCGCTGTCCTACAAGCCGGTGGCGGCCGGCGACTACCTCCCCATGGAGCGCAAGTACTGATGGCCCTCGTCGACGTGGAGCTGCGGGTCAAGCGCTACAACCCGGACTCCGACTCCAAGCCCCACTGGCAGGACTTCGCGGTGAAGGCGGCGCCCACCGACCGCGTGCTGGACGTGCTCCACACCGTGAAGTGGGAGCAGGACGGCACCCTCAGCTTCCGGCGCTCGTGCGCCCACGGCGTGTGCGGCTCCGACGCCATGATGATCAACGGCGCCAACGCCCTGGCCTGCATCGAGCTGGTGCAGGACGCGGCCGGCCCGGACGGCGGCCGGGTCACGGTCGAGCCGATCCGGGGCCTTCCCGTCATCAAGGACCTGGTGGTCGACATGGAACCGTTCTTCGCCCAGTACCGCTCGGTGCTGCCCTACCTGGTGAACACCGACGACCCCGGCTACACCGAGCGCCTGCAGTCGCCCGAGGACCGCGCCCGGTACGACGACACCACCAAGTGCATCCTCTGCGCCGCCTGCACCACCGCCTGCCCGGTGTTCTGGCCCAACCAGGGCTACGTGGGCCCGGCCGCCATCGTGAACGCCCACCGGTTCGTGTTCGACAGCCGGGACCAGGCCGGCGAGCAGCGTCTCGACATCCTGAACCAGCGCTCGGGGGCCTGGGGGTGCCGGACCGCCTTCAGCTGCACCGAGGCCTGCCCCCGGGGCATCAAGGTGACGCAGGCCATCCAGGAGGTGAAGCGGGCCATCCTCACCGACCGCATCTGACCCGCGGGCGGTTTGGGGGGTAACAGCCACTTGGGCCGGCACCTTCGGGAGGTCCGGCAGGAAACCGGCGGGGGGCGCCGAACCTTCAACCCAGGTGGGGTGCAGGGGCGGCTGGCGACACCGTCCACGACGACCGGGAGCGGCGACGGCCGGCGCTCCGGGGCCCCGGGGGACGGTGATGGCGGCGGCGGAGGCGGGCAGGCATCGGACGACACCACGGTCGAGCCCGCCTCGGGCCGGCTGGGAGGCGTGGGTGCGGCGCAAGGCGCTCTGCGCCCCCCGCCCGGTGCGCATCTTCTTCCTGGCCGAGCTGGCGTTCCTGGGATGGACGTCGCGCTCCTCGGGCCGGGTGCACCGCCGGACCACCCCGGCCCGGCGGAGGGCGTCGACCGGCGCCGCAGCCGTCCGGCACCAGCTGGCCGCCGTCACCCTCGTGTCGCCCGACTGCTCGGTCCGGCGCCGCACCCGCCTGTCCCTCTCCCCCGCCGTCCAGCTCCGCGTGGCCCGTCGCACCGGCGCCGCCGCCGCCGTGCTGGGCGTCCTGGCCCTCGCCACCGGCGCCAACCTGCGGACCACCGGCGACACCCTCGTGTTCGAGCGGCTGGTCCAGGGCGGGCACGTCCAGGCCCAGGCCCTCGCCGCCCTCCAGGGCACCGAGGCGGCCCGGGCCGTGCGGGGCCTCGCCACCGACACGGTGGGCGGCGCCGCGCCGGCCGCCCCCCTCCTCGAGGCCGCGCCGCCGGCCGCGGCGCCGGCCGCCGACCGCACCATCCCGGCCCAGCGGGGCGCCCTCCCGGTGGGCAAGGGCATGTGGATCTGGCTGGCCGACCAGGTGGAGGGCGGGAGCGCCGAGACCATCGTGGCCCGGGCCAAGGAGGTGGGCCTCACCCACCTCTACGTGCGGACCGCGTCGCTCGACCAGGGGTTCTACGCCGGCCCCTTCCTCGACCGCCTCCTGCCGCTGGCCCACGCCAACAACATCCGGGTCTACGCCTGGGACTTCCCCTACCTCGACAACGTGGACGCAGACGTGGCCCGGGCCGTCCAGGCCATCAGCTACCTCACGCCCGACGGGCACCGGGTCGACGGGTACGCCGCCGACGTCGAGCTGCGCAGCATGGGCGTGAACATCACCCCCCAGACCGGCAAGCACTTCGGGGTGGCGCTGCGGCGGGCGGTGGGCCCCAACTACCCCCTGATCGCCTGCGTGCCCCGCCCCAACCCGGCCCTGAAGGCCTACCCGTTCGCCGACCTGGTGGCGGCCTTCGACGCCATCGCGCCGATGGTGTACTGGCTCGGAGCCGACCCGGCCAACCACCTGGCCGGCGCCCTGCGCGACCTCGCCGCCTACGGCAAGCCGATCCTCCCGGTGGGCCAGGCCTACGACGGCTCGGCCGAGGGTGGCCCGCCCGGGGTGCCGTCGCGGGAGGAGCTGATCCGCTTCATGCAGGCCGGCGACAAGCTGGGGGCGGCGGGCGTGTCCTGGTGGTCCTGGCAGCACGCCGACCACGAGGCCTGGACCGCCATCAAGGACGCGGCCGAGTTCCGGCTCCCGGTGGGCGACCCGGCGCGCTACACACCGGGGCAGATCAAGGCGTACCAGACCCTGCTCTCCAGCCTCGGCTTCATCGCGCCGATCGACGGGGTCTGGGCCGAGTCCACGGCGGCGGCGGTGCGGGCCTACCAGGAGGCGGCCCGCCTGCCCGCCACCGGCGTCATCGACGAGGCCACCCTGCACGTCCTGCTGACGCCGTTCGCCCCGCCGCTCCAGCCCCAGCCCTGACCGGCGCGCCCCGGCTCAGACCGGGACGACCACCTCGGACCACCCGAGCCCGGCGTCGCCGGCCGGGGTGCGGAAGCGGCACAGGGCCCGCTCGAGGGTGGCCCGCCGCGACCCGAGCTCGAGCCGCAGCGGGGCCCGGTGCAGCACGGCCACGTCGGCGGCCTCCGGGCCCTCGCCCGACCACGGCTCCCCGCCGTCGAGCCGGCCCCCCACCCACCGCGACGGGCCGAACCAGTCGACCGCCTCACCCCATGCATGACGCCGCCAGCCGTGCCCGTCGAGGGCCAGCGTCTCGACCTCGCCCCCGCCGCCGCCCACGAGGACCTCCCCGTGCACGGCGCAGGGCTGGCCGTACGAGCCGGCCCCGCCCACCACCGGCCCCGCCGCCTCCCACTCCAGGTCGAGGCCCAGGCCGGTCCGGTGGCCCCGCTCGTCGCCCAGCGCCACCTCGGGGTCGTCGAGGGCCACCCCGAACGCCTCCAGCCCGAGCGACCAGTGGTCGTGGGGCGTCTCGCAGTGCACGTCGGCCCACAGGGCCTCGGAGCGGATCTCCCGCGACGCCGGCGAGCGGGGCGGCGCCACCTCCAGGTCCCGCACCAGCAGGTACGGCCGGCGCCGGCCGACCAGGGCGGCCCAGTACCAGGCCAGGCGGGGCCGGGCCCAGATGGTGAGGGCCACGAACCCGCCCACGCCCCCGCCGGCCGAGACGAAGTCGAACGACCACGACTCGGGCCCGCCGGGGTGGCGGCGCTCCCAGCCGGGGTCGGCGCCGGCGGCGGGATCTGCCATCGGGCGCGGATCGTACGAGACTGGCGCCATGGGCCGGCACCACGACCGCATCGACGACCGCCCGGCCGGCCTCCGGCCCGCATGAAGAAGCTGGCCGGCTACGGGCTGGACGACCATCCCGGCGGTGACCCCGAGCGGGCCCGCACGGCGTGGGCGGTGGCGGCCTTCGACGACTGCGACGAGTGCGGCGACCTCCGGGTGGAGCTGACCCTGGAGGAGGAGGGCAGCCCCGGCGCCGGCGTCGTGGGCCACCTGGCCCCGGAGAGCGCCCGGCGCCTGCGGGCGGCGCTCGGCACCGCCCTCAGGGAGATGGGGGAGGCGCCGGGGAGCTGAAGGGCGGGGCGGCGCCGGCGCCGGCCGCCTCGGCCCACACCGTCATCGAGTCGAGGCGGGCCGCCCCGTAGTTGGTGAGCATGGCCACGTCCACCGCGTCCCGGCCCTGCCCGACGAGGACCCTGCCCACCCGGCGCTGGTTGTTGCGGGGGTCGAAGGTCCACCAGCGGCCGCCCAGCCACACCTCCATCCAGGCGCAGAAGTCCATCGGGTCGCCGGACGGCGGCACGCCGATGTCCGGCAGGTAGCCGAAGACGTACCGGGCCGGGATGTTCAGGGCCCGGCAGAGGGTCACGCCGAGGTGGGCGAAGTCGCGGCACACGCCGGTGCGCCGCTCCCACACGTCGACGGCGGTGGTGGCGGGCGAGGTGGCCAGGTAGTCGAACCTCACCCGGTCGTGGACCCAGTCGGTGACGGCCTGGGCCCGGGCCCAGCCCGGCGGGGTGGAGCCGAACGTCCCCCAGGCCTGGTCGAAGAGCAGGTCGGGCAGGCAGAAACGGGAAGGCAGCAGGTACACGAGGACGTCGTCGGGGAGCGACTCGACGGGCACCTGGGCGGCGGCGGCGTCGACCTCGTCCGGCCCGTCGGGCACCTCGACCAGGGCGTCGAACCGGACCGTGCTGGGCCCGGCCGGCAGCAGCAGGCGGTCGCACAGGTTGCCGAAGCGGTCGACGTAGCTCGTGGTGGCCGCCTCGGGCTCGGTCCGCCACGTCGACTGCACGACCCGGTGGGGACCGTCGGGGCGGGGGCGGACCTGCCACACCGTCGGCACCGGGGCGCCGGTGGTGTGGACGAAGCAGCACCCCACCCGGATCCGCATGCCCCCATCCTCCCCCGCCGGCCGCCCCCCAACCTCCTCTCCGGGCCGGACGTAACGCCCTGGTAATCAGCGGCTGGCACGATGGGGGCGTGGCCGACCTCCTCGACGACTACGCCGGCGCGTCGGGCTGGGACGAGATGCTCGACGGCGAGGGGATGCCCCGCCCGAGCTACGCCGCCCTGCACCAGGCCCTGCAGTCGCTGTCGGCCGACGAGTTCGCCGACCGCTGCGTGGCCCGGGACCGGTCCTTCCGGGACCAGGGCATCACCTTCTCCTCCTCGGGCGAGGAGCGGCTGTTCCCCCTCGACCTGTGCCCCCGGGTGCTGTCGGCCGAGGAGTGGGCCCTGATCGAGGCCGGGGTGGCCCAGCGGGTCCGCGTCCTCGAGGCCTTCCTGGACGACGTGTACGGCGACGGCCAGATCCTCCGGGACGGCGTCGTCCCCCGGCGCTGCGTGACCACGGCCTCCCACTTCCACCGGCCCGCCCACGGCGTCCAGCCCCCCAACGGGGTCCGGGTCCACGTGGCCGGCGTCGACCTGGTGCGGGGCGACGGGCGGTTCCACGTGCTCGAGGACAACATCCGCACGCCGTCGGGCATCTCCTACGTCATCGAGAACCGCCGCACCATGGCCCGCGTCTTCCCTGAGTTGTTCGCCAGCCACCGGGTCCGGCCCGTCGACAGCTACCCGGCCCGCCTGCTCGAGGCCCTGCGGGCGGCCGCCCCCGGCGGCACGGGCGAGCCCACCGTCGTCCTGCTCACCCCCGGCGTCTACAACTCGGCCTACTTCGAGCACGCCTTCCTGGCCAGGCAGATGGGCGTCGAGCTGGTGGAGGGGCGGGACCTGGTGTGCCGGGACAACGGGGTCTACATGCGCAGCACCGAGGGCGAGCAGCGCGTCGACGTCGTGTACCGCCGGGTGGACGACGACTACCTCGACCCCCTGCACTTCCGCAGCGACTCGGTGGTGGGCTGCCCCGGCATCCTCAACGCGGCGAGAGCGGGCACCGTCACCATCGCCAACGCCGTGGGAAACGGCGTGGCCGACGACAAGCTCGTCTACACCTACGTGCCGGCCATGATCGAGTACTACCTGGGCGAGCGGCCCGTCCTGCCCAACGTCCCCACCTACCGGCTCGAGGACCCGGACCAGCTGGACTCGGTCCTGCCCCGGCTGGACCAGCTGGTGGTGAAGCCGGTGGACGGCTCGGGCGGCTACGGCCTGGTGATCGGCCCCGCCGCCGGCGACGAGCAGCTGGCCAGGGCCCGCGAGGCCATCGTGGCCGACCCCCGCGGCTGGATCGCCCAGGAGGTTGTGCAGCTGTCCACGTCGCCCACCCACGTGGGCGACCGGCTCCGGCCCCGGCACGTGGACCTGCGCCCGTTCGCCGTCAACGACGGCGAGCGGGTGTGGGTGGTCCCCGGGGGCCTCACGCGCGTGGCTCTGCGGGAGGGCAGCCTGGTGGTGAACTCGAGCCAGGGCGGCGGGTCCAAGGACACCTGGGTCCTGGCTGCCAGCGACGTGCGACCCGACGGCGGGGCGGCGACGCCGTCCCAGCTCGTGGCCACCGGTCCCGCCACCCCCGTGCGCCACGCCGCCACCCGGCCCGAGGCGGGCCCGGCGTCGACGCAGGTGGCCCAGCAGCAGCAGGCGGGTGGCAGGCCGTGCTGAGCCGGATCGCCGAGTCGCTGTACTGGGTCG
>JBQTJJ010000052.1:0-33362 GCA_052387235.1 Actinomycetota bacterium | reverse complement strand
GCACCCCGGGGCTTCTGCGCCGGCGTGGAGATGGCGATCAAGGCGCTGGCGTGGATGGTGCGGGTCTTCGACCCGCCCGTGTACTGCTACCACGAGATCGTGCACAACCAGATCGTGGTCGACCGCTTCCGGCGCCTCGGCGTGGTGTTCGTCGACGACGTGTCGGAGGTCCCGCCGGGCGCTCCCGTCATGCTCAGCGCCCATGGCTCCGCACCCGAGGTGGTGGCGGCGGCCCGGGCCAACGGCGGCGTCGTGGTCGATGCGGTGTGCCCACTGGTCACCAAGGTGCACCACGAGGTCAAGGTCCGGTCGGGAAAGGGCTACACCGTCGTGTACGTGGGCCACGAGGGCCACGACGAGGCGGTGGGGACCATGGCCGTCGCGCCGGCGTCGGTCCGCCTGGTGGAGACGGAGGACGACGTGGCCTCCCTCGACCTCGACCCGGACGCGCCGGTGGCGTTCCTGGCCCAGACGACCCTGAGCATGGACGAGTGGGCCGGGGTGCGCGACGCCGCCGCCGCCCGCTTCCCCGGGATGTGGCTGCCGGGCCGCAGCGACCTGTGCTTCGCCACCACCAACCGCCAGACGGCGCTCAAGGCGATCGCGGCCCGGTCCGACGCCGTCGTCGTCATCGGCTCGGCCAACTCGTCGAACACCCGGGCCCTCGAGAAGGTGGCCCGGTCGCTGTGCCCGACGGTGGTGCGGGTCAACGGGGCCGACGAGGTGCCCGCCGGCCTCACCGGGACGGTGGGCGTTACGGCCGGCGCCTCTGCGCCCGAGGAGCTGGTGCGGGCCGTGATCGACCGGCTGGCCCCGGCCGGGGGCGTCGAGCTGGTGTCGCTCACCGACGAGGACGAGTACTTCCCCCCACCCCGCGAGCTGCGGGACCTGCTCCGGGCCGCGGTGGCGGCCGTGAGCGCCTCGCTGTTCGTGCCGGCCGACCCCGCTGTCCCGCTGTCCGACGACCGCTCGGTGGCGGCCAGTGGTGTCCTCGACGAGCTGGCCGGCCTCGTCCCGCGCTAGCCGCGTGGGGCCAGCGGTGCGGGAGCGGGCCCGTCAGCAGCCCCGTCCGACGCCCTCGAGCGGGACCGGCCGGTCGGCGGAGCGCCACGCGCCGGGTACGGACGCGACCACGAGGGCGACGGCCGCGGGAGCGACGACGAGCAGCCCGGGACCGACCAGGCCCATCGCCACGGTCCAGGCGCCGACGAAGAGCCCGGCGATTCCCATGACCACGAGGTCGATGCGGGCGTTGCCGTCCCTGCGCGCCAGCCGCAGGGCGATCCTCGCCAACCAGGCCAGTGCCGACAGCCCCATGCCCATGCCGGTCACCGCCAGGGGCAGGACGATGAGCCCGAGCACGAACAGGAGGTCGTCGGTGCCGAAGACCATGGCGGCGTACCCGAGTCCGGCCGTCGCGGCCAGGACCGTGAGGGACTGGACCGCCACCGCGCCCATGGCCACGGCGAGCCAGCGGCTCGGCTGCACGGGTGCCGGCGGCCGGGACCGCCGGCGCGGGCGCCCGCCCCACCGCCGCCCGGGTGCGAGAAGGCCGGAGACGGCGTCGTCGAGAACGCTCACAGGCGGGTATGTCGACCGGCCGCCCCCTCCGGTTGAGACGGGGGCGGCGCCGGACAGGGCCACCCGGCCGGCCGGACCGCCGCCGTCGTTCAGCTGCCCACCCGTGCCTGGGCGTCGTCGAACAGGCGCTGGAGCTCCTCCCGCAGCCGCTCGGTGAGCTCGCGCACGGCCCGGCGCGGGGCGTGGCCGTCCTTCACCTCGCCCGCCGGCGGCAGGAGCGGTGGGCCCACCACCACCGCGGTGGGCACGGGGCGCAGCACCTTGGAGCCCTTGGTCATGGCCCGCTCCGAGCCGCCGATCCCCACCGGCACCAGGGGGACGCCGGCCCGGATGGCGAGGTAGGCGGCGCCCTCGGAGATCTCGCCCACGACCGGGCCCGACCGACGGCCCCCCTCGGGGAAGACCACCAGCGGCTCCCCCTCGGCCAGGACCTCGAGGCAGCGCCGCAGGGCCACGCGGTCGGCGGTGCCGCGCTTCACCGGGAAGGCGCCCAGGGCGCTGAACAGCCACCCCGGCGCCCGCAGCTTCCACATGGAGTCCTTGCCCATGTACCGCAGCCGGCGGGTGGTGACGCCCGCTACCAGGGGCGTGTCGATGTTCGACCGGTGCACCGGCGCCAGCACGTAGGCCCCCTCGGGCAGGTGCTCTCGCCCGTGGACCTCGAGCCGCCAGAACACCTTGCAGAAGCCCACCAGGGCGTTGCGGCACACCCGGTAGAGCTGCAGCTGGGTGGGCGTTGCGCTCACGACGGCTCCCCCGGGCCGGCGGACGGCCCCGGACCCGAGGACGCCGCGCCCGCCAGCAGGGCCAGGACCGCGTCCACGATCTCCGGCACCGACCGGTGGGTGGTGTCGATCACCACCGCCCCCTCGGCGATCACCAGGGGGGACGCGGCCCGGCTCGAGTCGATGTGGTCGCGCCGGGCCAGGTCGGCCGCCACATCGGCCGGTGCCGGCTGGCCCGTCTCGGCCGCCCGACGCCGGGCCCGCTCCTCGTCCGAGGCGGTGAGGTACACCTTCACGTCGGCGTCGGGCAGGACCACGCTGGTGATGTCGCGCCCCTCCACCACCGCGCCGGGCCGGGCCGCGACCCACTCCCGCTGGCGCCGCACCAGCTCGGTGCGCACGTGCAGGTTCTGGGCCACCGCGCTCACGGCCAGGCTCACCGCCGGCCCCCGTATGGCGTCGGTGGCATCGGCGCCGTCCACCAGCACGTGGTCGTTGACCTCGATCTCCACCTGCCGGGCCAGCGCCGCGACCCGGGCCTCGTCGGCCGGGTCGATGTCGTCGCGCAGGGCGGCGAAGGCCACCGACCGGTACATGGCACCCGTATCGAGGTGGTCGAGGGCGAGCCGCGCCGCGACGGCCCGGGCCACGGTGGACTTGCCGGACCCGGCCGGACCGTCGATGGCGATCACCGGCATAGCTGGCGCAGGTCCTCCTCGAATCCGGGGTAGCTGGTGGCCACCACGTCCCACCCTTCGATCCGGGTCGGCGGACCGCCGGCCGGCGAGGCCAGCCCGGCCACGGCCAGGGCCATGGCGACGCGGTGGTCGCCGTGGGAGCGCACCGCACCGCCGGCCGGCCGGCCGCCGCCGGTCACCACCAGCCCGTCGGGCCGGGCCTCCACCACGATACCGACGGCCGACAGCTCCGAGGCGAGCGTGGCCACCCGGTCGCTCTCCTTCACCCGCAGCTCGGCCGCGCCGGCGAAGGTGGTGGGCCCGTCGGCGACGGAGGCGGCCACGGCCAGAGCGGGGATCTCGTCGATCAGGCCCGGCACCTCGTCGCCGTCCACCGTGGTTCCCTGCAGGGCGCCGGCCCGGGCCCGCACGTCGGCGGTGCCGTCGTAGTGGCGCTCGACCTCGATCGACGCGCCCATGCGGGCCAGCACGCCGAGGAAGCCGGCCCGGGCCTGCCCGACGTACACCCCTTCGACCACCAGGTCGCTGCCGGGCGTGATGCACGCCGCCACCACCCAGAAGGCGGCCTGGGAGGGGTCGCCGGGCACCTGCACCCGCACCGGCGACAGGATCGAGGGCCGGACCCGCGTGGTGAGGCGGTCGCCACTCACCTCGACGTCCGCCCCGAACAGGGCCAGCAGCTCCTCGGTGTGGGCCCGGGTGAGGACGCGCTCGCGCACCACCGTCTCGCCCTCGGCGCCGAGCCCGGCCAGCAGGACCGCCCCCTTCACCTGGGCGCTGGGGACGGGCAGGTCGTACTCGATGCCGGTGAGGGCGCCACCCTCCACCACGAGCGGCGGCCGGTCGTCGGGGCCGCTCCCGGCCACGGCGGCGCCCATGGCCCGCAGCGGGCGGGCCACCCGGTCCATGGGGCGCCGGCCGAGGGACTCGTCGCCGGCCAGGGTCGTCACCCACGGCAGCGGGGCGCAGAAGCCGGCCAGCAGCCGCATGCCGGTGCCCGAGTTGCCGACGTCCAGCCGGTCGTCGGGCCGGTGCAGCGCCGCTCGCCCGCCGCCGTGCACGACCACCTCGCCGCCGGCGCCGTGTTCGATGCGGACCCCGAGGGCCCGGAGGGCGGCGGCGGTCCGGGCCACGTCGTCCCCACCGGACAGCCCGGTGACGGTCGACGTCCCCTCGGCCAGGCCGGCGAGGAGCAGGGCCCGGTGGGACACCGACTTGTCGCCCGGGACGCGGATGCGGCCCTGCAGCGGGCGCCCCCCCTCCACCACCAGCACGCCGTCGCCGCTCATGACAATGGGTGCAGCGAGGGGCGGTACCCCCGCCCCACCAGGGCGGCCCGGAGGCGCTCGGCGTCGGCGGCGTCGACCACGAGGAGGAGCACGCCCCGCTCGCCCTCGGCCGAGTGGGCGATCTCCAGGTCCTCGATGTTGACGGAGAGCTCGCCGGCGAGGGTGGTGACCTCGGCCAGCACGCCGGGCCGGTCGGCCACCGGGACCCGGACCTCGGCCAGCCCCTCGGGCCGGGCCACGCCCCGGGGAAGGTTGCTGCGGGCGTGGCGGGCCGCGTCCAGGGTCCGGAGCAGGCCCGGGCGGTCGCCGGCCGCCACCACGGTGCGCATGTCGGCCAGCGACGCCACCAGCCGGTCGAGGGCGTCGACGATGGCGGCCCGGTTCTCGGCGCAGATGTCGGGCCAGATCCCGGGGTGGCCGGCGGCCACGCGGGTCATGTCCCGGAAGCCCCCGGCCGCCAGGCGCAGGAGGGTGCCGTCGGCCTCGGCGCCGTCGGCGGCCAGGCACATCAAGGTGGCGGCGGTGAGGTGGGGGACGTGGGACACCAGCGCCACCAGCGAGTCGTGGCGCTCGGGCGTGACGGCCACCACGTCGGCCCCCAGGCTCGACACCACCGAGCGGACCCGGGCATAGGCGGCGGCGTCGGTCTGCTCCGTCGGCGTGAGGACCCATGTGGCGCCCTCGAACAGCTCGGGGTCGGCGCCCCGCACCCCCTCCTGCTCCGAGCCGGCCATGGGGTGGCCCCCGATGAACCGGGGCGAGGCCAGCTCGGCCACGATGGGGCCCTTCACGCTGCCGACGTCGGTGACCACGCCGCCGCCGGCCAGCGCCTCCCGGGCCGCGCCGGCCACGGTGGACACGGGCGTGGCCACGAACGTGATCTCGGCCGCCGGGTCGGTGCCGACGTCGTCGAGGGCGCCGGCGGCCCGGGCCTCCTCGACCCGCGCCGGGTCCCGGTCGCGGCCGGTGACGTGCCAGCCGCGGGCCCGCAGGGCCAGGCCGATCGACGCGCCGATGAGCCCGGTGCCGACGACCTGGGCCCGGGCCCCGGTGTCACTCGGGGAGGTCATCGCGCAGCACGGCCGTGCCCTCGAGGTACACGTGGTGCAGCTCCGAGCGCGCCTTCTCCGTCGTGACGTGCATGAGGACGCGGATGCACCGCGTCGGCTTGCCGTCGACCTCGAGCTCCTGGGCGCACAGCAGCGGCACGTCGCCCAGGCCCACGCCCCGGGCCGCCTCGGCCGGGAACATGGAGTGGATGTCGTCGGTGGCGGTGAAGATCACGCTCACCAGGTCGTCGCCGGTGATCTGGTTCCGTTCCAGCAGGCAGGTGACGAGGGCCTGGACGCGTTCGGTGACCTGCTCCCTCGTGTCGGCGTCCACCCGGGTGGCGCCCCGCAGCGCACGGACCGTGGCGGGCACGGGCCGACTCTACTCAGGCTCTCCCCCGGCCCCGGCCGCCGTGGCCAGGGCCCGGACCTCGGCCAGGGACAGCTCCCGCCACGCGCCGGGAGCCAGGTCGCGGTCGGCCAGGGGCCCGATGCGGGTGCGCACCAGGCGCACCACGGGGAGCCCGACCGCCTCGCACATGCGCCGCACCTGGCGGTTGCGGCCCTCGTGGATCACGAGGCGCAGGGCCCGGGGAGGCACCGCCGCCACCCGCGCCGGCGCGGTGGGGCCGTCGTCGAGGACCACGCCTTCGCGCAGCTGCCGCAGCGCGGCCGGCGTCGGCGTGCCGTCCACCTCGGCCAGGTACTCCTTCTCCACGCCGAACGACGGGTGGGTGAGGCGGTGGGTCAGCTCACCGTCGTTGGTGAGCAGCAGGAGGCCCTCGCTGTCGGTGTCGAGCCGGCCCACCGGGAAGACCCGCGGCTCGGCCGGGACCAGCTGCACGACGGTGGGGCGGCCCTGGGGGTCGGCGGCGGTGCTCACCACCCCTCTCGGCTTGTTCAGCAGGTAGTGGACCAGGCCGGCGCGGACGCCGACGCCGGCGCCGTCCACCTCCACCCGGTCATGGTCGGGGTCGACCCGCCGGCCCAGCACCGCCACCTCGCCGTTGACCCGGACCCGCCCCGCCGCGATGAGGTCCTCGCACACCCGCCGGCTACCGAAGCCGGTGCGGGCCAGGACCTTCTGCAGGCGCTCGCCGTCCGGCAGCGCGGGGACCGTGGGCGTCATTCCATGGGACGCAGGCCCTGCTCCAGCGTCTCCACCATCCCGGCGTCGGGCACGAAGTCGCCCAGCGGGGGCAGGTCGTCGAGCGTGTCGAGGCCGAGCTTCTCGAGGAAGGCGCTGGTGGTGCCGTAGAGCACGGCCTGGCCGGGCCCCGGGTCCCGGGCCACCTCGGCCACGTAGCCCCGCTGCTGCAGGGTGCGGACCACGCCGTCCACGTTCACGCCCCGGATGGCCGACAGCTGGGCCCGCGACACCGGCTGCTTGTAGGCCACGATGGCGAGGGTCTCGAGGGCGGCGGCCGACAGCCGGGCCGTCTGGCCGTCGAGGACGAAGCGCTCGATGTACGGGGCCATGTCGGGGGCGCTCTGGAAGCGGTAGCCGCCCGCCACCCGGGCCAGCACGAAGCCCCGTTCCTCGGCCTCGTAGGAGGCGGCCAGCTCGGCGCACAGCTCGTCCAGGCGGGCCGGCGTGACCTCGAGCAGCTGGGCCAGCAGCGCCGGCTCCACCGGGTCGGCCGCCACCATGAGCACGGCCTCGATGGCCCGGAGGTCCTCGGACAGGCTCACCCCTCCTCGCCCCCGGACGACACCGCGGCCGAGGCGGCCCAGGTGGCGGCCGCCGCCACCGCGCCGACGGGCGGGCCGATCCAGGTGACCAGCAGCTCGCCGAAGGTGGTGGCCTGGTCCAGCTCCACCAGCCCGTCCTTGTACAGCTCCAGCAGCGCGAGGAAGCGCACGATGACCTCGATGCGCTCCCCGATGCCGGCGGTGAGGCGGCGGAAGGTGGTGGGGCCGGTGGCCGGCAGCACCGCGCTCAGCTCCTCCACCGAGTCCCGCACGCTGGCCTTGATCATGGCCACGTGGCCGAGGTCGACCCGGGGCGGCGGGGGCTTGGGGGCCAGGGCCCGCAGCAGGGCCGCCTTCAGGTCCTCGGGGCCGACGCCGGCCAGCACGTCCGGCACGAGGGACAAGAAGCGCTCCTCCATGCCCGCCACCCGGGGCCGGGAGCGGTCGGCGGTGGCCGACAGGCGGTCCAGGGCCCGGGCCGCGTCCTTGAACGTCTTGCACTCCAGCAACCGGGCCAGGAGCAGGTCGCGCTCCTCCCAGAGGGACAGCTCCTCGTCCATCTCGGAATCGGCCAGGCCGGGGAGGAGGCGGCTGCTCTTGAGCTCGATAAGGGTGGCGGCGATCAGGAGGAACTCGGTGGCCACGTCGAGGTCGAGCGTCTCCATGACGTCGAGGTGGGCCAGGTAGGCGTCGACGATGGCGCTCAGCCGCACCTCGTAGAGGTCGACCTGCTGGCGGGTGATCAGGTGCAGCAGCAGGTCGAAGGGGCCCTCGAACACCGGTGTGGAGACCTCGTAGGGCACTGCCCGAGACTACCGGCGGAGCCGGGACGGGCCGCGAATACCATGCCCCGGTGACGAGAGTGCTCTCGGGCATCCAGCCCACCGGCGACGTGCATCTGGGGAACTACCTGGGCGCCGTCCGCCGCTGGGTCTCGGACCAGCACGAGCACGAGTCCTTCTACTGCGTGGTCGACCTCCACGCCCTCACCGTCCCCCGGGACCCGGCCGACCTGCGGGCCCGCACCCTGGAGACGGCGCTGGTCCTGCTGGCCGCCGGCCTCGACCCCGACGTGTGCACCCTCTTCGTCCAGAGCCACGTGGCCGAGCACGCCGAGCTGTCGTGGATCCTCGAGTGCGTGGCCAGCATGGGCGAGCTGAAGCGCATGGTGCAGTTCAAGGACAAGGCCCGCAAGGGCGGCGAGCGCGACGCCCGGGTCGGGCTGTTCACCTACCCGGTCCTCCAGGCCGCCGACATCCTCCTGTACCAGGCCGACCGGGTCCCGGTGGGCGACGAACAGCGCCAGCACCTCGAGCTGTGCCGCCAGCTGGCCAACCGGTTCAACGCCAACTACGGCCCGGTGTTCACCGTGCCGGAGGCGGCGGTGCCGCGCATCGGCGCCCGGATCATGGACCTGCAGACCCCCACCTCGAAGATGTCGAAGTCGTCCGACTCCCCCCAGGGCACGCTCCTCGTGCTGGACGAGCCGGCCGTGATCGAGCGCAAGATCAAGCGGGCCGTCACCGACACCGGCAGCGAGGTGCGCTTCGACCCCGAGGGCCAGCCCGGCGTGTCCAACCTCCTCACCATCCTGGCCGCCGCCACCGGCGGCGACCCGGAGCAGCTGGCCGGCGGCTACAGCCGCTACGGCGACCTCAAGAAGGACACGGCAGAGGCGGTGGTGGAGCTCCTGGCCCCGTTGCAGGCGCGGTACCACGAGCTGGCGGCCGACCCGGCCGCCACCGCCGCCGTGCTGGAGCGGGGCGCGGCCAAGGCCTCCGAGGTGGCGGCCCCCACCCTCACCGCCGCCCGCGACGCCGTGGGCCTGCTCCCCCGCTGAGCCGCTCCACTCAGCGGAGCAGGCTGATCCAGGCGTCGAGGGCGGGCTCGAACAGCCGGTCGAGGGCACCGGGCAGGGCCAGCACCAGGACCAAGAGGATGGGCATGGAGTACTGGCGCAGGCGCAGGTAGCCGGGCCACCACCGCACCGGGAGCATGCGCTCCACCACGGCCGAGCCGTCGAGGGGCGGGAGGGGGATGAGGTTGAACACGGCGAGGATGACGTTGACGGCGCCCAGGTAGAACAGGGCCTGGTCGGTGGTGGAGGCGCCGTCGCGGTAGAGCTCCAGGAGCGCCGTGTCGGGATGGAGGGTCCGCAGGGCCAGTGCGGCCGCCAGGGCCAGGGCGATGTTGACGGCGGGCCCGGCCAGGCTCACCACCACGGTGTGGTTCCTCGGGTTCCGGAGCTGGCGCGGGTTCACCGGGACCGGCTTGGCCCAGCCGAAGGGCGGGGCGTTGGCCAGCACCAGGATGGCGGGCAGGAGCAGGGTGCCGAGCGGGTCGACGTGGGGCAGCGGGTTCAGGGTGAGGCGCCCCGCCTTCTTGGCCGTGTCGTCGCCGAAGCCGAGGGCCACGGCGCCGTGCGACACCTCGTGCAGGATCACCGAGCCGAACAGCACGCCCAGCAGCAGCACCGTGTCGGGCCCGATGACGTCCCGCCGGACGAGGAGGAACACGACGACCGCGCCCGCCGCGGCCAGCAGCAGGCTCCGGTTCCGGCCCGGCGGAGCCGGCTCGTCGGGGACGGCCGGGGCGTCGCTCTCGGGTGGGGGGCCGGCGGCCGGCGGTGGGGCCGCGGGAGGCCCGGCCGCCGGCGCCAGGGGTGGGCCGCTGCCGGGTTCGCCGCCGCCGGGGGCGTCAGGGAGCTGCCATCTACCCGGGGGGCCGGTCGCCGGTCCCTCGGGGGGGACGTCGGGGTCGTCGCCGGTCAGCGTCGGGAGGCGCAGTCCATGCAGAAGCGCGCCGCCGGCTTGGCCTCCAGCCGGGCCGGGTCGATGCGCTGCCCGCAGCCCTCGCACACGCCGTAGGTGCCGTCCTCGATCTTGGTCAGGGCGAGCTGCACGTCTTCGAGGGTCTCCCGGAGGCTGGCGGCGAGCGCCTCGGCCTCACCCCGCTCCGCGGTCACCTGGCTGGAGTCGGCGAAGTTGGCGTCGTAGGTGAGCCCTCCTCCCTCGCCGAAGCCGAGCTCGGCCAGCTGGCGGAGCAGGACGTCGCGCTCCTCCTCGAGGATGGCGCGCTGGTCGACCGAAGGTGCATCACTGGCCACAAGGAGAGGCTAGTAGCTCGACCGGTGCTCCGGTGACCCCCGGGCCCCGCCACGCGGATGCCACCGCCGGTGGCACTGCACCAGCTCGTCGGTAGTGAGCGCCTCGGGCTGGCCGGTCATGAGCTGCTGGACGACGCCCGCCGGCGCGCCGCGCCCGGCCAGGTGCAGGGCGAAGGAGTGGCGCAGGACGTGGGGCCCGGGGGTGGAGAGCCCGACCCGCTCCCCCGCGGCCCGGACCACCTCCCACGCCCACTGCCGGGACAGGCGTCCCCCCCGCTGGTTGAGGAACAGGGCGCCACCCGGCCCCGGGCCGGGCCGGGCCATGGTGTCCCGGCCGCCGGGCGCATGCCACGCGGCCAGGGCGGCGAGGGCGGGTCCGCCGAGGGGAACGGCGCGGGGGTGGCGCCCGCCGAAACGGGCCAGTCCGCCGGCGACGTCGTCGCACGACAGGGCCACGACCTCGGGGATGCTGGCGCCCGTGGCGTAGAGCACCTCGAGGAGGGCCCGGTCGCGCCGGGCCACGGCGCTGGCACCCGCCACCGACTCCACCAGCGCTGCCGCGTCGGCCTCGCTCAGGGCGTTGGGGCCGGCCGGCGCCGGCGGCGGGCGGTCCACCTCCACCGCCGCGTCGCTGCCGCACCAGCGGTGCAGGGCCCGCACCGCCACCAGGGCCCTGGTCACCGACGCCGGCTTGCGCCCGGCGCCGGTGAGGGCGGCCACGTACGCCGCCACGTCGTCCTCCCCGGCGCCGGCCACCGCCAGCCCGCGGCTCCCGAGGAAGCGCTCGTACGAGGTCAGGTCGCGGCGGTAGGCGGCGACGGTGTTGGCGGCCCGGCCGCGCTCGTGCAGGTCGGCCAGGAAGCCCTCGGCCTCCGAGCTGAGCGGCCCGGCGGGGCTGAGCGGCCCGGCGGGGCTCAGCGGCCCAGGCAGGCCAGCGGGTCGGCCGCCTCCATCCCCAGTGCCCCGGCCACCACCGGGTTGGTGACCCGGCCCGCCACCGTGGTGACCCCGAGCCGGAGGGAGGGGTCGTGCCTGAGGGCTCCGGCCACGCCCCGCTGGGCCACCTCGAGCACGAACGGGAGGGTGGCGTTGGTGAGGGCGTAGGTGGACGTGTGGGGCACGGCACCGGGCATGTTGCCCACGGCGTAGTGCAGCACGCCGTGACGCTCGTACACCGGGTCGTCGTGCGTGGTCTCGCGCGTGGTCTCCACGCAGCCGCCCTGGTCGACGGCGATGTCGATGATCACGGCCCCCGGCTTCATGGCCCGGACCATGTCCTCGGTGACCACCATGGGCGCCCGACCGCCCGGCACCAGCACGGCGCCGATCAGGAGGTCGGCCTCGGCGACGGCCCGCTCCACCGCCCCCCGGTTGGAGGCGAGGGTGAGGATCCGACCCTTGTGGATCTGGTCCACGAACCGGAGGCGGTCGAGGTTCTTGTCGAGCAGCCACACCTCGGCCTCCATGCCCTGGGCGATCCAGGCCGCGTTCCAGCCCACGTTGCCGGCGCCGATCACCACCACCCGGGCCGGGCGCACGCCCGGCGCACCGCCCAGGAGCACGCCCCGCCCCCCGTTCTCCCGCTCCAGGTAGTGGGCGCCGATCTGGGTGGCCATGCGTCCCGCCACCTCGCTCATGGGCGCCAGGAGCGGGAGGGCGCCGTTGGCGAGCTGGACCGTCTCGTAGGCCAAAGCCACGGTGCCGGCGGCCAGGAGGGCCTTGGCCACCTCCGGGTAGTGGGCCAGGTGGAGGTAGGTGAACAGGATCTGGTCCCGGCGCAGGTGGGCCGCCTCCTCCCGCTGCGGCTCCTTGACCTTCACCACCATGTCCGCGCCCCACGCCTCGTCCCCGCTCACCGGCTCGGCGCCGGCAGCCGCGAAGTCGGCGTCGGCGATGGACGAGCCCTCGCCGGCGCCCCGCTCCACCAGCACCCGGTGGCCGTGGGCCACCAGCTCGCGCACGCCGTCGGGCGTGATGGCGACCCGGTTCTCCCCCGTCTTGACCTCGGCCGGCACCCCCACGATCACCGCAGCAGACTACGCCGGCCGGCCGCCCGTCGCCCCGACCGCCTTTCGAGTAAATAGCTCGCCATTTTGGCGAGCTATTTACTCGAAAGCGGGGTCAGGCGGGCGCGGGCCAGGCAGAGGCCGATGATGGTCTTGGCGTCGACGATGGCGCCGGCGGCCACCAGGCCGGCCACGTCGTCCATGGCCACCCGCTCGATCGTCATGTGCCGCTCCTCCACGCCCTGGGCCGAGGCGTCGCAGGGGGTGAGGTCGAGGGCGAGGAAGACGTGGGAGTGCTCGTCGCAGAAGCCGGGCGAGTTGAAGAACTCCCCCAGCTTCTCCATGCGGCCGGCCCGCATCCCGACCTCCTCCTCCAGCTCCCGGGCGGCGGTGACGGCCGGCTCCTCGCCGTCCACGTCCCGCTTGCCGGCGGGGATCTCCAGCAGCTCCCGGTCCACGGCCGACCGGTACTGCCGCACCAGCAGCACGGTGGCGCCCCCGTCGAGGACGGGCACCACCGAGACGGCGCCGGGGTGGTGCACCACCTCCCGCTCGAACTCCGACCCGTCGGGGGCGGCGTAGCGCCCCACGCCGGCGCTGACCAGGTGGCCCCGCCAGACCTCGCGCTCGTCGAGCCTGCGGAAGCCGCTCAAACGTCGGGAAGCTGCGGGTTCCGGCCCTCGGCCCGGTCCAGGGCGGCGCCCACCAGCTCGAAGAACAGGGGGTGGGGCCGGTCGGGCCGGCTCTTGAACTCGGGGTGGGCCTGGGTGCCGACCCAGCACGGGTGGCCGGGAAGCTCGATGAACTCCACCAGCCGGTCGTCGGGCGAGGTGCCCGAGCACACCAGGCCCGCCTCCTCCAGGCGGTGGCGATACCGGGGGTTGACCTCGTAGCGGTGGCGGTGACGCTCGTAGACCACGGGCTCGCCGTAGGCCTTCTCCACCAGCGAGCCCGGCCTGAGGCGGGCGACGTAGGAGCCGAGGCGCATGGTGCCGCCCATGTTGACCACCTCGCGCTGTTCGTCCATCAGGTCGATGACCAGCTCCGGCGAGGAGGGGTCGAACTCGCGGGAGTTGGCCGAGGTGAGGCCGGCCACGCTGCGGGCGAAGTCGATCACCATGACCTGGAGGCCGAGGCACAGGCCCAGGCACGGCACCTCGTTCTCCCGGGCGTAGCGGGCGGCCGCCACCTTGCCGTCGATGCCGCGCTCGCCGAAGCCGCCCGGGATCACCATGCCGTCGAGGCTGCGCAGGCGGCCCTCGGCCAGGAGGCCGGTGACCTCCTCGGCCTGGATCCAGTCGATCTCGACCTTGGACCCGTGGTGGAAGCCGGCGTGGCGCAGCGCCTCCACCACCGACAGGTAGGCGTCGGGCAGGTTGACGTACTTGCCGATCAGGCCGATGCGCACCGGCTTGGTGGCGGCCTCCACCAGGTGGACCAGGCGGGTCCACCGGGTGAGGTCGGGCGTGCCGCCCAGGTGGAACAGCCGGCACACCTCGTCGTCGAGGCCCTCCTCGTGGAGCACGAGCGGGATCTCGTAGATGTTCCTGGTGTCGACGGCGCTGACCACCGCGTTCTCCGGCACGTCGCACAGGAGGGAGATCTTGCGCTTGAGGCCGTCGGAGATGGGCTGGTCCGACCGGCACACGATGACGTCGGGCTGGATGCCCCGGCTGCGCAGCTCGGTGACGGAGTGCTGCGTGGGCTTGGTCTTCTGCTCGCCGCTCGGGCCGAGGTAGGGCACCAGGGTGAGGTGGATGTAGCAGACGTTCTCGCGGCCGACGTCCTTGCGGAACTGCCGGATCGCCTCCAGGAACGGCAGGATCTCGATGTCGCCCACCGTGCCGCCCACCTCGGTGATGACGATGTCCACGTCGTCGGTGGCGAGACGGGTGATGCGCTCCTTGATCTCGTTGGTGACGTGGGGGATCACCTGGACCGTCTTGCCGAGGAAGTCCCCCCGCCGCTCCTTGGCGATCACCGACTGGTAGATCGACCCGGTGGTGGTATTCGACTCGCGGTGCAGGTTCTCGTCGATGAAGCGCTCGTAGTGGCCGAGGTCGAGGTCGGTCTCGCCCCCGTCGTCGGTGACGAAGACCTCCCCGTGCTCGAACGGGTTCATCGTCCCGGGGTCGACGTTGATGTACGGGTCGAGCTTCTGCATCGTGACCCGCAGGCCCCGGCTCTTGAGGAGGCGGCCCAGGGCGGAGGCGGTGAGGCCCTTCCCGAGCGACGAGGCCACTCCGCCCGTCACGAAGATGTGTTTCGCCACGGGCTCCGAGACTACCGCAGGGGTCGGGGCGCCCGACGGATGGACCCGACCGCACCCGCGCGCGGCCGGCCGATGCCACCGGGGCGGCCGGGACCCCTGCAATAGCCTGGTGGCGATGCGCTCCCGGTCGGTCGTGCTCGTGATGGCCGCGGCGCTGGGTGCGCTCCCCGTGTCGCCTGCGTCCGCCCAGGAGCAGGAGCCGCCCGCAACGGCCCCGCCCACGGCGGTCGTCGCGGTGTGGACGTCGTCCCCGGTGGACAACCTGCGCCCCGTGGCGGGCTCCCGTGAGCCGGCGGATCCGTTCCTGCGGCACATCGACGCGATGGGGATGGCGCCGGGTCTCGTGTCCGCGAGCCAGGGCCGCTACGACCGGCTCCAGGCGCTGCTCGACATCTCCCAGGGCAGCCGCCAGCCAGGCTCGCTGTACGACCCGCGGTCGGCGCCGGCCCTGAGGGTCCAGCTCGCCGGGGCCGGGGCCAGCGTGGCCGGGTGGGACGTCGTCCGCGACCGGGCCCGGCGGGTGTCCACCACCCTCCGCCCCGGCCTCCTCGCCGCTTCCGTGCCCGGCGGGGCCGCGTTCGTGGGCGTGCGCGGGCGCGCCCTCGATCCGGCGATCGTCGCCGCCGACCGCGTCGGGAGCGTGGCCACGGTGTCGCTCGGTTCCGCGGCCACGCTGGCCGGTCGTGCCGCGGGAGCCCTCGGGACGAGCAAACTGGTGGTGGTCGCACTGCCGGATGGCGCCGCCGGCCGGGCGGCCCTCCTCGACCTGGAGCGGCGCCGCCTTCCCGGCCAGCTCCTCCTCGTGTCCCACCTGCCACCCACCCCGATCGAGGGCGCCGTCGGCCGGGTTCCGGCCCGGTTCTACGCGCTCCCCGCCTTCGGGCTGGCGGGCGGAAGCGGCACCGGGTCGGTGACGTCGGGCACCACCCGCCGCCGTGGCCTGGTGTCGACGGTCGACATCGCACCGACCGTCCTCCGCCACCTGGGGCTGGCCGTTCCCGCCGCCATGCGGGGGGAGCCGATTCGCGCCGGCGCCGAGCGCTCGGCCGAGCAGCTGGAGCAGGCCCGGCGTCGATGGAGCGACGTCCGGGGCGGACGCCAGGCCTCGTCGCTGTACACGGTCGTAGCGATGTCGGCGGTGGTCCTCCTGCTGCTCGGCACCCTGAGGGGAGCGGGGGCCGCCGCCAGGCCCGCCCTTCGGGCCGGCGCGCTGGCGGTCATGTGGTGGCCGGTCATGGTGCTGGGGGCGGCCGCCGTCGCTCCAGCCGCGCGCTTCCATGAGGTCCTGCTCATAGCGGTCAGCTCCGTGCTCGCCGGCCTCGCCACGGACGCGGTGCTCCGCTGGCCCCGGGGTCCGGTGCTCCCTGCGGCGGCATGCCTTCTGGCCTACACGGCCGACCTGGCCACCGGGGGGGAGCTGCTCACCCGTTCGGTGCTGGGCCCGAGCATCCTGTCGGGAGGCCGGTTCTACGGGATATCCAACGAGCTGGAGCCTCTGCTCCCGATCCTGGCCCTCGTCGGGCTGGCCGCGTTGGTGGGCTCCCGGCCGGCCACGTGGCGGCTCCCGGCGATCTACGGGGGGGTGGGGATCGGCCTCGGGTTCCTGATGGGATGGGGCCGCCTCGGCGCCGACGTCGGCGGGGTCATCACTGTGACCGGCGCCTTCACCGCCGCCACGCTGGTCGTCAGGGGCCGTCGCCTCACCCGGCGCTCCGCCCTGGTCGCCCTGGTGGTGCCGGTGGCCGGCCTCCTCGCCCTGGTGGTCGTCGACCTGGGCCTGGGCGGGGGTGCCCACCTCAGCCGCAACCTGACGCGCAGCGAGGGGTTCACCGATCTGGCCGAGCTGGTCGCCCGGCGCTACCAGCTCATGGCCGTCACGCTCACGAACCCGTCGACCCTGCTGCGGGTGGCCGGCGCCGTTCTGGCGGTGTCGTTCGCCATCCGCAACCGGGCCCTGCTGTACGCACCGGTGCGCACAGCCGCCTGGAGGGCCGCGCTGGTCGGCGGTCTGGCCGGGGGCGTCGTGGGCGCGCTCTCCAACGACTCCGGGCCCGTCCTGCTGATCAACGGCGTGATCGGGCTGGCGGCGGTCACCGCGTACCTCCAGGGCCAGGCACCCGTGAGCGGCATCGGGCAGCGCCTCGCCGCCCCGGGTGGGCTCGGACTGCACGACGGCGGCGGCGACGCCGAGAGGCGCCAGGCCGGGTCGCCGGCGACCCGGTGGGCCAGCTCCGCCGTGTCCCCCCTCCGATGATCCTCCTCGCCCGGCCCCGGCTGCTCCTGCTGGTCGCCGGGTCGGCAGCGGCGCTGTTCGTCGCGCTCGTGCTCGCCGTCGCCGTCCACCGCGGGCCACTGCCGCTGGACGGCGCCGTGCGGGACTTCTTCGCGTCCCTCGCCACCGACGCCAACCGCGACACGGTGATCCCCCTGGCCCGCCTCGGCGGGCGCGAGGTCCTGGTGCCGGCGCTCCTGGCCGGCGGCGGGCTCCTCTGGTGGCGGCGGCGCTCGCCGGGCCCGCTGCTCCTCCTGGTCGGGAGCTACCTAGGGATGGCCATGGTGGTGGGGCCGACCAAGAAGCTGCTGCACCGTCCCGAGCCGTACGACCTGCCGGGTGACGTGGCGCGGAGCTTCCCCTCCGGCCACGCCGCCCAGGCCGTCCTCGTCTACGGCATGCTGGCGGCCCTGGTGGCCGTCGGGCCGCTCGGGCGCCGGGCCAGAGTGGCCGCAGCCACCGTTCCGGTGCTGGTCAGCGCCGGTGTCTCCTTCGCCATCCTGCTGCGCGGCGCCCACTGGGCGAGCGACCTGGTGGCCGGCTACGCCGTGGGGCTGGCCTGGATCGCGGGTCCCCTCGCAGCCGCCATCCTCCTCGCCCCGTGGCTGCTCGGGACTACGCCCGCCGGCCCCAGCGGTCGACCACCCGCAGTGGCGGCAGGGCATCGATGATTTGACCGAACGAGACCACCTCGCTGGCCAGGTTGAGCGCCGCCACCGCCAGCAGCACCGCCGTCCGGCTGGCCGGCGCGCAGCCCACCACCACCCCGAGGCCGATGGCACCGCCGAGGGCGTTGGCGCCGGTGTCGCCCAGCATGAGCCGCTCCCGGAGGTCGTCGAGGAGCAGGGCAGCCGCCGCCCCCACCACCACCGCCACCGCCGCGAGGCGATGGGTGGCTCCCGTGGCGAGGACCAGGGCGGCGAAGGACGCGATGGCGACCTTCGTCACCCGGCCGGGGCGGCGGTCGAACAGGTTCCCGAGGTTGGCGGCGAGCGCCACCAGGGCGGCATCGGCGGCCAGGCGCGGCACGGACGGATCCCGGCCACCGCCCGCCACCGCTACCGCCACCACCGCCACCGCCAGCCCACCGAACAGCTTCGCCCCCCCGGTCGTGAGCCGTCCCTCCCGCAGGGCACCCAGATGGCCGCGGAACCCTCGTGCCTCGTCCGCCCCCGCCAGGTCGTCGAGGAGGCCGACGAGGGCCATGCCGGCCACCACCACGATCACCGAGGCGCGGGTTGGCTCGATGGTGCCGGAGCCGATCCCGGCCGCGCCGGCCACCACCCTGGCTCCCTCCACCATCACCACGGCGAGCGCCACCACGAACCCGATGGCGGTGGGCACGCTCCGGTCCCGCCAGTTGGGGCGGAGCAGGACGGGCTGCGCGAGCGACGGTCGCAGGAGGATCCACAGCGCCCGGGCCGCGACGAAGCCGGCCAGGGCGCCGAGTGCCACGGTCATCCGGGGACCGCCGCCAGGGCCGCCCCGCCCGCCCGGCCCGGAGCCGGCAGGCTGCGGGGGGCCGACCGGCTCCTGCACATCGCCAGGGTCAGGGCCGCCCCGCCCGCCCAGGCCGGAGGCATCAGGGCCGCCCCGCCCGCCCAGGCCGGAGCCACCGCCGACGACCCGCAGCCGCGCCGGCCACCAGGCCCGACCCGGCGACCACGATCCCGGCCCTCTGCCGGCGGGTCGTCACCCGTGGCCACAGGGCGCGGGTGACGTGCAGGCCCTGCAGCGCACGGTGGCGGAACCCGGCCAGTGAGCGGCCGGTGTGGCGGTGGTCCAGCTCCACGTCGAGCTCCACCACCCGGGCGCCGGCCCGCACCGCGTCGATGCTCAGTGCCGTCTCCAGGCCGAAGCGCTCGGCCAGCGGCAGCGAGCGCAGGAGCGCAGCCCGCACGGCCCGCTGCCCCGACAGCGGGGCGCGGGGCTGGAACTGCTCGCCCGTGGCCCGGGCGATGCCGGCCGCGGCCAGGCGCTTCACGCTCCCGAAGCCGCCACGGCGCCCCGCCGCAGGCAGGACCGCGATGGTCATGTCGGCGTCCCCGCCGAGCACGGGCACGAGGAGCGCGCCCACCCGACCGGCCGTGTCCCCGAGGTCGGCGTCGACCAGGAGGTACACGTCGGCGTGGGGCGTGGCCTCCACGCCGGCCCGCACCGCGCCGCCCTTGCCCATGTTGACCGGGAGGCGCAGGACCCGGGCGCCGGCGGCCCGGGCCTCCCGAGTGGTGGCGTCGGTGGAGCCGTCGTCGATCACCAGCACCTCGTCGACGCCCGGCACGAGGGCCAGGGCGGCGACGGTGGCGCCCACGGAGCCGGCCCCGTCCCTGGCCGGCACTAGGGCCACGACCACCGGGTCCCCGGCCGCGCCGTCCGGCGCCGGCGTCATGCCCGCACACCGCGGCGGGCCAGGCCGGCCACCACGGCCAGCTCGGGCGCCCGCAGCAGCCACAGGGCGGCGCCGGCACCCGCCACGCCCGCCGGCCCGGCCACGGCCAGGTCGGCCAGGGCGCCGGCCCGGCCGCTCCCGCCCACCATGGCGGCGGCGCCCACTGCGAGCCCGCCGGCCACGATCCCGCCCACCACGGACCGGGCCACGGCCGGGACCACGTCCACGCCGACGCCGAGCCGGTTGCGGAGCAGGACCAGGAGGGCGACGGCGCCGGCCGTCATGGCCACCGAATGGGCCAGGCCCAGGGCCACCACCCGGTCGGCGCCCGACGCCGCCGACGCGCCCGCCACCATGAGGACGGTCCCGCCGGCGGCCACCCCCAGGCCCACCAGGGCGGCCAGGCGGGCCAGGCCGGCGGCGGTGGCGGCCCGGGCCAGCAGCTGGAAGGCGGCGTAGCCGCCCAGCCCGGCGGCGTAGGCGGCCAGCACGCGCGCCACCAGGTCGGCGCCGGCACGGTCGAGGGCGCCGAAGCGCACCAGGCCGAGGACGGGCGCGGCGAGGGCGGCCAGAAGGGCCGCGGCCGGCACCACCAGCAGCAGGGTGCGGGACAGGCCGGCGCCCAGGTCGGCGGCGAAGTCGTGCCACCGCCCGGCGGCAGCCGACGAGGACAGCGCCGGGTGGAGGGCGGTCAGCACCGGATGGGCCACCAGGGCGAACGGCAGGAGGAAGAAGGTGAACGCGATCTGCGACGCCACCACACCCCCCTCCACCCGGTTGGCCAGCACCAGGGTGGCGCCGAGGAGGACCTGCACGGCGGCCAGGAGGAGCGCGCCCCACGCCCCGGCCCGCACCACTGCGCCGAGGCCGGGATGGCCGAGATCGAGCCGGGGCCGCAGGCGCACGCCGGCCCGGGCCAGCGCGATCACCGGCACCGCCGTCATGGCCAGCACGCCGGCCGTCGTGCCCACGGCCAGCACCAGGCGGGGGGCGAGGGCCAGGTCGAGGCCCCGCTCCGACCGGGCCGTCGTCGCCACGAAGACGAGCATGGTGGCGGTCACCACCACGTTGTTGGCCACCGGCGCGAAGGCGGCGGCGCCGAAGCGGCGCCGGGCGTTCAGGAAGGCGGTGGCGACGGCCCCGGCTGCGTACAGCAGCATCTGGGGAAGGAAGAACCAGAGCAGGAAGGCCCCGAGCTGCACCTCCCGGGCCCGGACGGACGGGTCGTCGACGCCGGCGGTGAGGAGGCGCATCACGCCGTGGCCGGCCAGGCCCAGCACCACCACCAGCGTGCCCAGCCCCGCCAGGCCGAGGCCGAGGAGGGTGCCGGCCAGGTCCTCGGCCTCGTCCGGACGGCCCCGGTCGAGCAGGGCCACCAAGGCCGGCACCAGGGGCGCCGAGAGAAGGCCGGCGGCCAGCAGCTCGAAGGTGAGGGTCGAGACGAGGTTGGCGCTCTGGTAGGTGTTGCCGAGGAAGGTGGTGCCGAGGGCGGCTCCCACCGCCAGCACCCGTACGAACCCGGTGAGGCGCGACAGGCCGTTCCACGCCGAGATGGTGAGGGCGGCCCGGCCGACGCCGGCCGGCGGCACGCGGTCGGCGTCGGCGTGGGCGGGGGCGGTACCTTCCACCGGCACCGCCACCGTCGAGCCCAGCCGGGGCGTCACGGTCACGGCGCCGCCTCGGGCACCAGCCGTGCCGCCCCGGGTCCGACGCCGTAGTGGCCCACCTTGGACACGCCCATGTCGCGCAGCGCGTAGACGGCGGCGAAGCGGCCCCGGAAGTCCTCGAGGTTGTCCACCGTGGACAGGAGCGGCGACACCTGGCCCTGGGCCCGCAGGGGGCCGACGAACACGGCCCGCCGGGCGGGGTCGTCCCCCCGCGCCACCCGCCCCGCCTCCACCGCCAGCACCCGGGCCCGGGCCGCCTCGGCCAGCTGCCCGGCCAAGGGGGTGGCCAGCTCGTCGTTGCCGACCTCGGCCCCGCCGTCCGACACGAGCACGAACCGCGTGCCCTCGGCCGGCACCGAGGCCAGGTCGCCGGCCCCGCCGCCCGGCGCCTCGAACTCCACGAAGGCGCCGTCCCGCAGCTTGGCCAGGAGGCCGGTGGCCTGCTGACCGGCCAGCTCGGCCGCCAGCAGGTGCACCATCGACCGCCGCACCGGGTCGCGGCCGCGGGGCGCCACCTCGAGCAGGCCGGCCAGGGCGTCGGCGTCCTCGTCCTTCTCCAGCCTCAGCTTGGACGTGAACCACAGCGTCCCCTGGACCTGGGCCCGCGCCGCGGCGAGGGACCGCCGCAGCTCGTCCACCGGCTCCCGGTCGATGCCCTGCACGCCCACCACCAGCACGGGCACGCCCTCGAGCCGGCCCGCCACCGCCTCGTCCCGGGCCTGCTCGGAGAACGTCGACCACCTGCTCAGCTCGGCCCGGAGCTGCTCGTTCTCCGTGTCGGTGGTGTCGAGGCGCGCCTCCACACCCTCGAGGCGGGTCTCCAGGAAGTCCACCGTGGCCCGGTCGACGACGGTGGCGCCCACGGCGATGCCGATGCCAAGGGCCAGGAAGACGGCGGTGAGCGAGACGAGATGGAAGCGGAAGTTGATCATGGACGGTTCGCTCTCAGTGCGTGACCGAGCGCCAGCCCTCCCGGATGAGCAGCCAGAAGCTCTCCAGGAACACCCGGGGGAAGACGGCCACCACCACGACGACGAAGCACAGCATGGCGGCCAGGAGGAAGAACACGAGGTCGCGCTTGCGGATCCGGCTCTCGTACAGCTTGCTCACGCCCTTGGCGTCCACCAGCAGCTGGCCCACCTTGAGCCTGGTGAGGAAGGTGGACGCCATCCCGGCCCGGCCCTTGTCCAGGAACTCCACCATCGACACGTGGGTGCCCACCGCCACCAGCAGCTCGGCGCCCTTCTCGTAGGCGAGGAGCATGGCCGCGTCCTCGCTGGTGCCGGTGGGCGAGAAGGTCACGTAGGGGACGCCCAGCGCCTCGAGGCGGACCGCGCCGGGGGCCTCGCCGCCCCGGTAGGAGTGCACGACCAGCTCGGCGCCGCACCGGAGGGCGCCGTCGGAGACCGAGTCGAAGTCGCCGATGATGACGTCCGGCCGCAGGCCGGCCTCGAGCAGGGCGTCGGCGCCGCCGTCCACCCCGATGAGCACCGGCTTGATCTCCCGGACGTAGCCGCGCAGGTGGGCCAGGTCCTCTCGGTAGTCGAAGCCGCGGACGACGATCAGCACGTGGCGGCCCCGCACGTCCACCTTCAGGTCGGGAAGCGGCGGCGGCTCCAGCACGAGGTCGTGCTCGTGGCGCAGGAACTCGAGGGTGTTGGCGGCGAAGCGCTGCAGCGCCTCCCCCATCGTCTCCTTGGCCGCCTCGTAGTCGTGCTGGAGCGATGCCGGGTCCTGGCGCACACCCTTGCCCACGATGGCGCCGTCCGCCCAGATCTCGGTCCCCTCGATGCGCACCTGCTGGCCGTCGGCGAGGAGGTCGAGGACGTGGCTGCCCACCCCGTCGAGGAGCGGGATGCCGGCGGCCGCGATGACCAGCGGGCCGGCGTTGGGATACCGGCCCGACAGGGAGGCGGCGGCGTTGACGACGGCGGCGGGCCGGGCCCGGACCAGGGCCTCGGCCGCCACCCGGTCCAGGTCCTCGTGGTCGATGACGGCGATGTCGCCCGGCGCCAGGACCTTGGTGAGGTCCTTGGTGCGCCGGCCCACGCGCGCGGGACCGGTGGTGACGGACGGCGGCGCCACCCGGCGGGCCATCACCGGCCCCGGTCCCGTGCCGCCACCGCCAGCAGCTCCTCGGCGTGGCCGCGTGCCGCTGCGCTGTCGGGGTGGCCCGACAGCATCCGGGACAGCTCCTCGATGCGGGCCTCGCCGTCGACCGGCCCGGCGCCGGCCACGGCACGCCCGTCCTGCTCGTGCTTGCGCACGGCCAGCTGGTGGTCGGCGAAGGCGGCGACCTGGGGCAGGTGGGTGACCACCAGGACCTGGCGGCCGGCGCCGGGGCCGGTGGCACGGGCGGCGAGGGCGGCGAGGCGCCGGCCCACGGCCAGGGCCGCCTCGCCGCCGATGCCGGCGTCGACCTCGTCGAACACGAGGGTGGGCGGCGCCTGCTCCTCGTCCAGCACGAGGCGCAGGGCGAGCATGGTGCGGGCCAGCTCACCGCCCGAGGCCACCCTGGCCAGCGGGAGCGGCTCCTCGCCCGGGTTGGCGGCGAGGAGGAACACGACGTCGTCCCCCGGGTCGCCGGCGCCCACCTGCACGTCGAGGGACGCGCTCGGAAGGGCCAGCTGGTGGAGGTGGGCCTCGACGGCGGCGGCCAGCCGCGGGGCGGCGGCCCGCCGGTCGCGCGCCACCACCGCCTCGGCCGCCCGCAGCGAGGCCCGGGCCTCGTCTCGCTCGTGCTCCAGCTCCCGGGCCCGCTCGGCGTGGTGCTCCAGGGCGTCGAGCCTGGCTCGCACGCCCGTGGCGAACGCCATCACGTCGGCCAGGGTGTCGCCGTACTTGCGCCGCAGGTCGCGCAGCAGGCGGCGCCGGCCCCGCACCGCCGCCAGCCGCTCCGGGTCGTCCTCCAGCTGCTCGGCCACGGCCCGCAGCTCGCCGGCCACGTCGGCCGCCTCTGTCGCCAGCGCCCGCAGCCGCGCCTCCAGGCCGGCGAGGGGCGGCCGCCCCGCCACCGCCACCAGGGCCGCGTCCAGGGGGTCGCTCCACCCGTCGTCACCGGCCAGGGCCGCGGCGGCGACGGCGGCCGCCTCCCGGGACGCGGCCACGTCGGCCAGGCGGTCCTCCTCGGCCTCGAGGACGTCGTCCTCGCCGGGGTCGGTGAGTGCTGCCGACTCCAGCTCGGCCAGCTGGAACCCCAGCAGCTCGGCCTCCCGGGAGCGGCCCCGCTCGTCGCCGCCCAGGTCGGCGAGGGCGGCGTCGATCTCCCGCAGCCGGAGGCGGGCCGCCACCAGCGGCCCGTGGTCCACGCCGGCGAAGGCGTCGAGGGCGGCCCGCTGGGCGGCCGGGGACAGGAGGGACTGGTGGGCGTGCTGGCCGTGGAGGTCGACCAGCCGGGAGCCGGCCTCGGCCAGGGCCGCCACCGGCGCCATGCGCCCGTCCACGTACGCCCGGGAGCGACCCGAGGCGGGGATGGCCCGGGCCAGCACCGTCTCGTCGCCGCCCACGACGAAGCGGCCCTCCACCCACGCCTCGGCGGCACCGGAGCGCACCCGCATGCCGTCGGCCCGGCCCCCCACCAGGAGCTCGATGGCCTCGACCAGCATGGTCTTGCCGGCGCCCGTCTCGCCCGTGACCGCCGTCATCCCCGGCGCCAGGTCGACGCGCAGGTCGGCGATCACGCCGAGGTCGCGGATGGCCAGTTCGACGAGCACTCAGCGGCCCAGCCCGAACTTGGCCCGCAGGATCTGGTGGAAGTCGCGCTCGCCGAAGGTGACGAACCGGGCGTCGTGGGTGCCGGCCCGGCACGTGATGCTGTCGCCGGGCCGGAGCGCGCCGAGCTCCTGGCCGTCGAGGACGAGGGCGGCGGGGCGGCCCTCGAGGACGTCGAGGCGGACCCACTCCTCGGGCCCGAGGACGAGCGACCGGTCGAAGAGGCTGTGGGGCGACACCGGTGTGACGATGAGGGCCCGGTGCCGGGGCGACACGATGGGGCCGCGGGCCGAGAAGTTGTAGGCCGTGGACCCGGTGGGCGTGGACACGATGAGGCCGTCGGCCGTGCAGGTGGTGAAGCGCTGGTCGTTCACTACCACGTCGATGCGGATCGTGTGGCCGGAGACCGTCTTCTCGAGCACGGCCTCGTTGAGGCAGATGTGGGCCTGGCGGGCCTCGCCCGACCCGACCTCCACCTCGAGGGACATGCGGTCCTCGACCCGGTAGGAGCCGGCCAGGAAGCGCTCCAGCCCGTCGGTGAGGTGGGACGGCTCGACCTCGGTGAGGTAGCCGAGGCGGCCCGCGTTCACCCCGAGCACGGGCACGTCCGAGCCGGCCACCAGGTCGACGGTGTGGAGCATGGTGCCGTCCCCGCCGAGGCTGACGGCGAGGTCGAGGTCCACCGTCAGCTTCTCGGCCGGGCAGCTGTAGCGGCGCAGCTCGTCCGTGCGGGCGTCCTCGTCCGGCACCCGGACCTGGTGGGACCGCTCCTCCAGCCAGGTGATGGCCTGGGACGCGAGGGCGAGGGCCTCGGGCCGGAGCCGGTGCGGGACGAGGGCGATGGTGGCCACCGTCAGCGCCCCGCCCGGCGGGCCGACTCGCGGTCCGCGGCCTCGGCCACCACCGCGTCCAGGTCGACGGCTGGTGCCGTCCCGTGCTCGTGGGCGCGCAGGTGAGCCAGGAACTCGACGTTGCCGTCGGCCCCGGTGAGGGGCGACACCATGGCCCCCATCATCGCCGCTCCCTGCCCGCCGAGGGCGGAGCGTGCCTCCTCGAGCACCCGCCGCCACACGGCCGGGTCGCGCACGACGCCCCTGCCGCGGGACGCCTCGGCCCGGCCCGCCTCGAACTGGGGCTTGACGAGGGCCACCACGTCGGCGCCCGGCGCCGCGTTGGGACCGACGAGGGACGGGGCCACCACGCGCAACGAGATGAAGGAGAGGTCGGCCACCACCACGTCCACCGGCGCCCCGAGGACGAGATGGCGGACGTTGGTGCGCTCGCGCACCTCCACCCTGGGGTCGCGGCGGAGCCGCTCGTGGAGCTGGCCGGACCCGACGTCGACGGCGATCACCGACGCCGCCCCCCGCGCCAGCAGGCACGAGGTGAAGCCGCCGGTGGAGGCGCCGGCGTCGAGGCAGGTACGACCGGCCACGTCGATGCCGAACCGCTCGAGGGCGGCATCGAGCTTCTCGCCCCCCCGGCTCACGAAGCGGGGCGGCGGCCCGACGATCTCCACCGGCTCGCCGCTGTCCACCAGGCGCGACGCCTTGTCGGCCGGCGCGCCGGCCACCAGGACCCTGCCCTCCGCGATGTGACGGTGGGCCTGCTCCCGGCTCGGGGCCAGGCCCCGGCGCACCAGCTCGGCGTCGAGGCGCCTTCGCGGGCTCAGTACGGCACCGCCGGAGGGCCGGCCGCTCAGGACTCGTCCGGCGCGCCGGGTCTCGGGCCGCGGCGCGAGGGCCGGGTGGCCGCCGCCTTGCGGGCCGCCGTGCCGACGGGCGGAGTGGCCGCCTCGGTGCCCGCCTTCCCGGCGGGTGCCGTCCTGGTGGCCTTCTGGGCCGCCCCCGGCGACCCGGTGCCCGCCTTCCCGGTAGGTGCCGTCTTGGTGGCCTTCGGGGCCGCCCCCGGCGACCCGGTGCCCGCCTTCCCGGCGGGTGCCGCCCTGGTGGTCTTCGGGGCCGCCCCCGGCGACCCGGTGCCCGCCTTGCCCTTGCCCTTGCCCTTGCCCGCCGGACCACCCACGGCGCCCGCCGGGCGGCTCATGAGCCGGGCCTCCATGGCGGCCAGGTCCTTCTTGGTGGCGAAGCCCATGGAGGAGAGCTGCTGTGCCATCTCCCGGCGGATCATGGCCACCAGGCTGTCCGTGCCCTTCCTGCTCCTGTCGAGCAGCTCCTCGACGCGGTCCTGGGCCTGCTCGCGCTGGAGGTCGCCGGCCTTCACCCAGTCCCGCACCAGCGCCTCGGCCTTGGCCCTGGTGAGCTGGGTGAGGGCCAGCCCCGCCTCCACGTACCTGCGGAGCGGATCGCTGTCCGTCATGGCGAGGAGTCTAGGGGCGCGGGAGGCGGCCGAGACGAAAGCTAGCCTCGACGCCGACGTGATCCCCCTCAAGGACGACAACCCGGCTCACCGCACACCGGCGGTCACGCTGGTCCTCATCGCCATCTGCGTGGTGGTGTGGGTCGTCGTCCAGCAGGCGGGCCAGCGCGAGGACGACCTGGCCTTCACCTTCGAGACGGCCGCCATCCCCTGCGAGGTGATCCAGGGGCGCCCGCTCAGCCAGGACGAGATCCGCGAAACGGTCCAGTTCGACGACGCGACGGCGTGCATGTCGGAGTCCACCGGGCCGCCCTACTTCCCGGACAAGAGCGAGTACCTGGCCGTCCTGTACTCGATGTTCATGCACGGCAGCTGGCTCCACCTGCTCGGGAACATGCTGTTCCTCTGGATCTTCGGGAACAACATCGAGGACCGGCTGGGCCACGGGCCGTACCTCGGCTTCTACCTGGTGGCCGGGCTGGTGGCCACGGCCGCCCACATCGGGGTGCAGCCGGCCAGCACCGTCCCGCTGGTGGGTGCGTCCGGCGCCATCGCCGGGGTCATGGGCATGTACCTGGTGCTCTATCCCAACGTCCGGATCCGCACGCTGCTCCTCCTCGGGTTCTTCGTGCTGTTCCGCGACATCGCCGCCAAGTGGCTGCTCGGCATCTGGCTGGTCACGCAGTTCTTCGTGAACCCGAGTGAGGGCGTGGCCTGGATGGCCCACGTCGGGGGCTTCGCTTTCGGCGTGGTGGCCGGTCTCGTGCTCCGCGCCACGGGCGAACCGGAGGCGCGGGCACCCCGCTACCCGGAGCCCACGCCCTGGCGGAGCTTCTAGGAGAGACCTGGCGGAGCTTCTAGGACGCCGGCTGCGTCTCCCCGGCCCAGTGGGTGACCACCGTGGCCAGGTCCGGGGCCGCCAGGTCGGGCTCGGGCTCCACCGGGAGGTCGGCCTCGCTGGTCACCCCGCTCAGCACGAGGGCGAACCTGGCCCCCATGGCCCTCGCCAGGCGTCCGTCGGTGTCGGGGCGGTCGCCCACCATGACGTCCACCCGACCCACCCGGCCCGCGATCATGGCCACCATGGCGGCGTTCGGCTTGCCCGCCACCTCGGGCTCCACGCCCGCGGCGTAGGCCACGGCCGCCAGTAGGGCGCCGCCGCCCGGGATCACCCCGTCCTCGGTGGGGTAGGTGGCGTCGTCGTTGGTGCCCACGAGTCGGGCCCCGCCCAGCACGGCGGCAAGGGCGGCGGTGAGGCGGGCGTAGTCGAAGTCGGAGTGCCAGCCCACGACGACGGCGTCGGCGGCGCCCTCCCGCACCGTCCGCACCCCCCGGGCCGCCAGCGCCTGGTCCACCCCCGGGCCGGCGCACACGAGGGCGGTGGTCCCGGGCTCCAGGAGCGAGGCGGCCGCCTGGCCCGAGGTGATCACGTCGTCGGCGTCCACCTTCACGCCGACCCGTTCCAGCTTGGCCACGTAGGCCTCGACCCGCTGGTGGGAGTTGTTCGTGAGGAAGACCACGCGCTCGCCCCGTCCCCGCAGGGCGGCCACGGCGCCGGCCGAGCCGGCGATGGCGGTGTCGCCGCGCCACAGGACGCCGTCGAGGTCCAGGGCCCAGGTCATGGCGACATGGTGGTCGGTGGCCGTGGCCCGGCACCAACCGGGGTGCCGTCAGCCGGCCGGCCGGACGGTGGACACGAAGCGGTCGTAGCCCGCCGGCGGGTTGTCCTCTCCCACCACCTGGATGCCGTAGAGGCGGCGGCCGGAGATGAAGCTCATGGTCTTGACGTACCTGCCTCCGGTCGAGATCACGTACTCGACCGCCGGCTGGCCCAGGAAGGCGGTGATGCCGGCGGCCAGCAGGGTGCCCTTCACCGCCGCCGCAGCCCCGTTGGCGCTGGCGTTCAGCCGGGCGAGGGGGTCACCCACGTCCTGGCCCTCGGGCAGCTCGGCATAGGAGACGGTGAAGGTGGAGGTGCTCGAGCCGCCCGTGTAGTCCACGACCGGCACCCGGGTGCCGGCCACCTCCACCGACTGGGTCCGGCGCTTCGGCTGGGCCGGGAACTCGGCTCGGAGCCCGCCGGCGCCGCCGATGACGACCACCCGGCCGGGACTCCCGTCCAGGTAGTCGTCGACCCTGGCCTCGCCCTCGTCCTCGACGCCTGAGGCGACGGCGACCACGCCGGCCACCAGCAACGCGGCCACCACGGCGAAGAGGCGACGCACCGTCGTGTTGGCCATGGCGCCTCATGATGCCAGCCCCACCGGCCGGGGCAGCGGCCGCCGAGGGCCGCGCAGCCGTGTGCTACGCATGACCCGTGCCCCGACTCCAGCCCTTCCCCGGCGTCCGCTACGACGCCGCCGACGGCCGTCTCGACGATGTCCTCGCCCCGCCGTACGACGTCATAACGCCGGAGGAACGCCAGCGCCTGGTCGACCGCAGCGAGCACAACGCGGTGCGGATCGAGCTGCCGGCCGACGAGGGCGGCACCGACCGGTACCAGGTGGCGGCGGCCCTGTGGGAGGCGTGGCAGGCCGAGGCCGTGCTCCGCACCGACGACGAGCCGTCGTTCTACGTGTACCGCATGGGCTACAAGGACGAAGCGGGCCGGCCCCGCCAGACCACCGGCGTCCTGGGTGCCCTGGAGCTGTCGACCACCGACGAGGGCCAGGTCCTCCCCCACGAGCACACCACCCCCAAGGCGCGCGCCGACCGCCTCGACCTCCTCCGGGCCACCAGGGCCAACCTCTCCCCCATCTGGGTGCTGTCGCCCACCGAGGGCCTGTCGCAGCTGTGCGAGCCGGCCGGCCCGCCCGACGCCCGCGGCACCGACGACGACGGCGTCCACCACCGCCTGTGGCGGGTGGCGCAGGCCGGCGTGGTGGAGGCCATCGCCGGCGCCGTGGCCGCCAACCCCGTGATCATCGCCGACGGCCACCACCGCTACGAGACCGCCCTCGCCTACCGCGACGAGCGCCGGGCCGCCACCAGGGGCGCCGCGGGCGCCTACGACGCGGTGCTCGCCTGGGTGGTGGAGGCCACGGAGGACCAGCTGACGGTGGCGCCGACCCACCGCCTCGTGTCCGGGCTTCCCCACGGCTACGACATCGTGGCCGCCTTTTCGGCCTTCTTCGACCTGGAGGAGACCGCACCCCCGGGCGCCGACCTGGCCGAGCGGATGGCGGGCGCCGGCGCCCTGGCCCTCGCCACGGCCGACGGCACCTGGCTCCTCCGGCCCACGCCGGCCACCGAGGCCGCGGCCGAGCACCGGCTGGACTCCAGCCGCCTGGATGTGGCCCTGGCCACCCTTCCCCCCCACCTCCTGGCGTACCAGCACGGCGCCCACGAGACGGCGGCCGAGGTGGAGACGGGGCGGGTGGACGCGGCCGTGTTCCTGCGCCCGGCGGGGGTGGCCCAGATCGCCGAGGTCAGCCGGGGCGCGGCCCGGATGCCCCCGAAGACCACCTTCTTCACGCCCAAGCCCCGTACCGGCATGGTGTTCCGGGCCGTCCCCGGCTGAGCCGGTCAGCCGGCCTTCGACGCCGGCGCGCCCCCGGCCGCCTCCGGCTCCAGGCGGGCCGCGGCCCGGGCCAGGGCGGCGCGCACGCGCCGGCCCTGGGAGGCGGGGAGCACCACCTCGGCCACGACCTCGGTCCGGCTCTGGGTGGAGCCGCCGGCCCGGAAGAACCGCCGGCGCACCCGCCCCACGACCACCACCTCCTGGTCGACGTCGAGGGTGGCGGCCGAGGCCGGGGCATCGGGCCAGACGACGGGGGCGGTGTCGGCCCGCTCACCCTCCCTGGGGATGGACATCTCGAGGGCCACCAGCTGGTCCCCCGAGGGCAGGGACCGCAGGGCGGCGGGTCGGGTGAGCCGGCCCCGCAGGACCACGACGTTCGTCACGACGCACTTCTCCTCTCGCAGCGGTACGCAGCGGGGGAAGCGCGTGCTGCCGAGCGTAGGCGGGGGGTGTGACATTTAGGGTCCACGCGGGCCGCCGGTCGTCAACGGACTAACGCAGGGCGACGAGACGCTCCCGGGTGTCGAAGAGGCTCGCGTCGTGCTGGAGCACCTTGTCGAACAGGCCCCGGGCCCGGGGCACGTCGCCGGCCCGCTCGTACAGGTCGGCCAGGGCGTACCAGAGCCGCAGGTGGTGGAGCGGCGGCGGCCGCTCCTTCGTGCTCGCCCGTTCCAGCAGCTCGATGGCGCCGGCCAGGTCGCCCCGGTCGGCCCGGGAGGCGGCGAAGACGATCCGGCCCTCGGTGAGGACCTCCGGAGTCGGCGACGCCGTCCTGAGCTCCTCCCAGGCCCGGTCTGCCGCCGCCCACCGGCTGGTGGCCCGGTGGCAGTCGATCAGGACCGGGTGCTGGTCGTACGACCCGGTGAGGGCGTGGAAGGCCTCCAGCTCCTTGACGGCGGAGCGCCACCTGCCCAGCCGGTAGAGAGTGAGCCCGTGGAGCTCGCGCACGGTGGGGGACGCCGGCGCGAGCTTGGCGACGGGCCGCAGGGTCCGGAGGGCGTCCTCGTAGCGGTCCCGCTCGTAGGCCCGCACCGCCTCGGCCAGCCGGCGCTGGACCCGCTCCGCCTGGGACCGGTCCACCGTGTCGTGCAGCTCGGCCTCCACCTCCTCGGGCACGGCCGGTCGGGGCCTGGGGCGACGCGCCGGCCCCTCGGAAGGCCCGGCGCCGGCAGGCACGGGCTCGGCCGCCTCGTCCTCCTCCTCGACCCAGACCTCCGGCTCCCACTCCGTCCGCTCGGCACCGGCCCGGCGGTCACGATCGTCACCCGTCCACCGCTCCGGGTCGGGTGAGGCCACGACACGGGCGCCCTTGCGGGCCACGCTGCCGCGGAAGCGCTTGGCCACGTCCTGGTCGAGCCGTGCCCGCGCCGCCGCCTCCGCCGCCTCACGCGACCCCGGCCGGCCCGCGCCCGCCCGACCTCGCGCCACGGCCCGGCGGGCATCGGGCCGCAGGCCCGGCTCGTCCCGCTCCCGGCGCACCCCCCACGTTCCCGAGGCGCCGGCAGACGACGTCCGGGGCACGCGGGTGGCGGGCCCAGGTTCTCCCTGCCGGTCCCGGCGCTCCGGCCCACCCTCCCGTCTCGGCGCACCCGAGCTCCCCGGACGCCCACCGGCCCGACCGGCGGCACGCGCCGGCCGGGGGGCCCGGTCGTCGGTGCGGTCGCCGGCCCGGGCGCCGCTGCCATCGGCCGTGCGGGGCCGGCCGGACCCAGCTCCGCCCGCCGTGCTGCCGCCTGCTGTGCGGAACCGGCCGGCTCGGGCGCCGGGAGGACCGCCCGCCGTGCTGCCGCCTGCCGTGCGGGGCCGGCCGGCTCGGGCGCCGGGAGGACCGCCCGCCGTGCCCCCCGCCCGCGGATCGTCCCCGGACCGCGGACCATCCGTCCGTGCAGGTCGACGGTCGCCGGACCGTGCCGCTGCGGCGCGGGCCCATCCGGTCCCGGAGCTCGCCGGCCGCCCGGCCGCCGCCCTCCCGGGACGCTCGGCGCCGTGCCGGCCCTCCCCGGCGCCGCCACCCCGCCCGGGTGCAGCTCGCGCCGGACGCGGCGCCTGACCCGACGGCCGAGACCGGATCGCGCCCGCCGGTCGGTCACCGGGCGCCGCCGGCCGCACCGACCCTCCGTTGCCCGCCTTGGCCGGCCGGCCGGACCCCTCGCCGGCACGGCCGGACCTGTCGGCCCGGGGCGGTCGGGCCGAGCTCGCACCGGCCGCCGGCACAGCCCGGACCGGACGCGCGCCGGCACCGTCGGCACGGGGCGGCCGCGCCGTGCGGTCACCGCCCGACCATGACGCCCGGGTCTTCGCCGAGCCGCCGCCGCCTGCCCGTGCCGTCCTGGCCTGCGGTGCCGCTCCCGTTCGACGTCCGGCTGCTCCGACCCGCGGCGCACCGGTTCCGCCCGAGCGAGCGCCCCGGCCGGCGGAGGTCCCTCCCGACCCACCGGTCCTCGACGAGGATCCCTGCCCCCCGGATCGTGCTGAGGGTGACCCTGATCGGCGGGCTTCCCGATCGGCCATGACGCGAGACTACTTGCAACGCAAAGAAGCCCCCGCATTGCGGGGGCTTCTTGTCGAAAAAATCCGGCGGCGACCTACTCTCCCAGGGGGTCTCCCCCCAAGTACCATCGGCGCTGGCGGGCTTAACTTCCGTGTTCGGAATGGGAACGGGTGTGACTCCGCCGCTATGGCCACCGGAAACCGGTGCTCAGGTTGTCAAAGAAGGACGAGGCACAAGCCTCCCCTAAGCGTTCCATAGCGAGCACGAGCGAGATTGTCCCAAGCCCTCGGCCGATTAGTACCGGTCGGCTGAACACATTGCTGTGCGTACACCTCCGGCCTATCAACGTGGTCGTCTGGCCACGGGCCTTACCAGGTTAACCCTGTGGGAATCCTCATCTTGGAACGAGCTTCGCACTTAGATGCTTTCAGCGCTTATCCCTTCCGCAGGTCGCAAAGCAGCGGTGCCCTTGGCAGGACAACTGCCACACGAGAGCTGCGTCCGTCCCGGTCCTCTCGTACTAGGGACAGCCTTCCTCAGGATTCCTACGGCTGCATCGGATAGGGACCGACATT
>JBQTJJ010000051.1:0-13361 GCA_052387235.1 Actinomycetota bacterium | reverse complement strand
GGCGCTCCTTGCCCAGTGACCCCGCCTGCGCCCCAGCCGCGAGCGGTCCGGGCTCCCCCTGAGCGGGCCGGGACCGCTCTCGCCGCCGCCGGAGGACGCGAGTTCCACCAAGGTGGACATCACCGAGCGCCGAGCGTGGCATCGGGCTCGCCATCCGGCGCGGGCAGGAGTCCGGCGAGATTCGGCGCACTGGTCGGCATGGAGATCATGATTCGAACTCCATATCTCCGCACGTAGCGGCTGAGGGCGACGACGTCTGATCAAGACGCCGTCCCCACCCGGGCGCTGCTCGCCTCTACGCTGGGCCCCTTGGCGCTCGATCACCACTACGCCACCGGCGTGATCCGGCCCGCCTCGTCCGGGGTCGCCGACCTGCTCGACCTCATCGAGCGGGCCCGTCCGGAGTGGATGCGGGACGCGCTGTGCCGGGAGTACCCCGGCGTCAGCTTCTTCCCCGAGAGGGGCCAGACGCCGGGCCCTGCCCGGGCCATCTGTGCGCGCTGCGCCGTGGCGTTCGAGTGCCGACAGGCCGGCATCGACGGCGACGAGGCGGGCGTGTGGGGAGGACTCGACGCCCGAGCACGAAAGGCGCTCCGGGCTGAGACGCGAAAGGCGGCCGACCCCGAGGAGCCGGCCGCCTGACGCCTTCGGTTTCAGCGGTGCCGTTGGCCGCTCACCCGCCCTGTTCCCGCTCGACTTTCTCCCGCAGTTCAGCCGGGAGGGCCGCCACGAACCGCTCCGCCACCACGTCATCGTGGAGGGCCTCCGCGAGCCACAGGGCGTGACGCATGCGGACCATGGACTTCTCGATGACCACGCCCTCGATCAGCACGACCCCTCCCATCTCCCACCTGAGGTAGTTGTCGAGGAAGAACACGGTCAGGCTCTCGCGCTCCTCGGGGTCCATGAGGTGGCGGTTCATGATGACCCGGGCGTAGTTGTCGAGGTCCGGGACCGCCGTCAGGTCGCCGCCGGCATCGAGGAAGTGGCCGAGTTGGATCGGTAGGACTTCCGTGGCCGTCACAGGGTCAACCCGAGCGCATCGGCCACAGCCTCGACGCGGCCCATGATCTCGTCCACCTTGGCGGTGATGCGCTCGATCCCGGCATCGATGAGCCGTTCCTCGAGGTGGCGCTGCGCCTCCTCCGTGATCGTGTCTGGCATGGTCGGTTCTCCTCTCGTGTCTGCGTCAGTTGAGACGCAGCGAGTACCGTAGAGGTGCGACATAAGTTACGCAATGGGCAATCCACCTACCTTCTGGGCTGGTGGGGAGGAGGGTGGACGTGGAGCAGCTCGTCGGCACGACCGAGATCGCCACGCGGCTCGGCGTGAAGCGCCCCCAGGTGGTGCACGACTGGCGCCGGCGTCACGCTGACTTCCCGGCTCCCGTCGCCACCGTCACCGGCAACGTGCTGGTGTGGAACTGGCCCGACGTCGAGCGGTGGGCGAAGCGCACGGGACGGCTGCGGCCCTAGCGTGGCTTGGATGAGCGACGAAGCCCGTCGCCCGCCCGTGCGACGAAGCAGTGAAGGCTGCAGCCGACAAGGGCCTCGGAGCCCGGTTGGCCCGGAGAAGCGCGACCACTCGGCGGTGAGCCGAGGGTGGGAGTCCTCAGCCAGTCCTCAGCCAGTCCTCAACTCAGCGAGAAACGGCGCCAAACGGTGAGCAACGCCGAACAGCGAAACCGCAGGTCAAGGGCGGGTTCCTGGGCGTAGCCGCAGGTCACGGACCTAGCCCAACCACTCACGGTCCCAGTGGGTGTGGGGGACGATGGCGACGGTCCGCCGGGGCTGCGGTGCTGCGGGAACGGTCTGGTCAGCCACCTCCGCGACCCTCGGACCTCAGCCGGCGACGCACCCGTCCATTGTCGCCGGAACCGGGCGGGGCGACGAGCGCAGGCGGGTCACAGGACGACGGGCACGCCGGCGTCGTGGTGGGCCGACTCGATCCCCACCCTGACCGGGCCGGCCAGGTCGGCCAGGTCGGCGGCCAGGTCCACCAGCAGGTCGTCCACGCTGAGCATGCCGACGAAGCGCCCGTCCCGCACCACCGCCAGGCGACGGACCCCGTGGGCGCGGAACAGGGCGAAGGCGTGGTGGACGTCGGCCTCGGCCGCGATGGTGACGACGGGGGAGCTCATCACGCCGTCCACCCGGGCATCGGGGGGCAGGCCCCGGGCCATCGCCCGCCGGACCAGGTCCCGGTCGGTGACGATGCCCACGAGCTGCTCGCCGTCGAGGACGGCCAGCGCCCCGACGCCGGCCTCCTCCATGATGGCGGCGGCGTCACGAATGGGCCGGTCGATCCCGATCCCCACGCCGGACCGCCGGACTGCCTCCATGGTGCGCACTGGTCGCTCCTCTCCTGGCGGGACCGCCCCGCCGTCCGCCCGTGGCCTGCACGGGCACGGGCGCCTACCTGGTCGCGGGGCCATGGTCGCCGGCGCCCGGCCGCACCGGTAGGGCCGAAGGTCACTTCGGCCCCCGGCTACGGTCGCCCCATGACCACGCCGGCCCCCTCCGGGCACGTCCAGGTGACGACGGCGGCCGCCAGCCGCGACGAGGCGACGCTCATCGCCGACGCCCTGCTGGAGGCCCGGCTGGCCGCCTGCGTGCAGGTTGTGGGCCCCGTGCGGAGCCGGTACTGGTGGAAGGGCCGGATCGAGGCGGCCGAGGAGTGGCTGTGCGTGGCCAAGACCACCGCGGCGCGGGCCGGCGAGGCGGTGGCGGAGATCGGCAGGCGCCACAGCTACGAGACGCCCGAGATCACGGTGACGCCCGTCACCGGCGGCAGCGACCGCTACCTGGCCTGGATCGACGCCGAGGTGGCGGGTCCCTAACTGCGGGCCCGGCCCTACGCTTGGGTCATGACCGTCACCGACCTGAAGCTGACCGAGTGGACGTCGTGCGGCGGGTGCGCCGCCAAGTGGGGTGCGGCGCCGCTCAACGCCCTGGTGCGGGAGCTGGCCGCCGCGTCCGCCGACCTCCTCGTCGGGCTGGCGCCCTTCGACGACGCCGCCGTGCTGAGGCTCACCGACGACCTGGCCCTGGTGTCGACCACCGACTTCTTCCCGCCCCTGGTGGACGACCCGGCCGACTTCGGCGCCATCGCCGCCGCCAACGCGTGCAGCGACGTGTTCGCCATGGGGGCGCGGGTGGTGCTTGCCCTCAACATCTCGGCCTTCCCCGAGCGCCTCCCGGTGGAGGCGGTGGCGGCCGTGCTCGGCGCCGCCGCCGAGGTGGTGGGCCAGGCCGGCGGGGTGGTGGCCGGCGGCCACACCATCCGCTCCGAGGAGCCGATCTTCGGGCTGGCCGTGCAGGGCCTCGTCCATCCCGACCGGGTCTGGACCAAGGCGGGGGCCCGGCCCGGCGACGCCATCGTGCTCTCCAAGCCCCTCGGCACCGGCATCCTGCTGGCCGGCGGCGAGGAGGCCGACAAGGCGGCCGCCATCGGACGCATGCGGGAGCTCAACCGGGCCGCGGCGGAGGCCCTCTCGGCCCTCGGCGACGGTGCGCCCCACGCCGTCACCGACGTGACCGGCTTCGGCCTCCTGGGCCACTCGTGGGAGATGGCCGAGCGCTCCGGGGCGACCCTGCGCATCGACTCGTCGACCCTGCCGCTCTACGCCGGCGCCCTGGCCGCGGCGGAGGCCGGCGTGCGCACCGGCGGCGACGCCCGCAACCGGGCCCACCTCGAGAGCCACGTCAACTCCTCGGCACCGCCGGCGCTCGAGGCCCTGGTCTACGACCCCCAGACGTCGGGCGGGCTGCTGGCGTCGGTCGCTCCGGCCGACGCCGAGCGCCTGGCCGGAGCCGGCTTCACCACCATCGGCGAGGTCCTTGACGGCGCGCCATCCGTCATGCTGGCATGAGCCGGCGCTAGGTTCCCGGCCGTGGCGACACGCCGCCAACAGCTCCGACCGTCGCTGCGCCCGTCGGCGCCCACCCTCGAGGTGGAGCGGGCCCTGTGGGGGCGCGGCCACGGCGTGGTCGTCGGCGTGGACGAGGTGGGCCGCGGGGCGTGGGCCGGGCCCGTCAGCGTGGGGGCTGCCGTCGTCCCCCGGGACCGGCGGGTCTACCGGGTCCGCGACTCGAAGATGCTCACCGAGGTGGAGCGGGAGCGGCTCTACGACCGGGTGGCGTCGTGGTGCGCGGCGTGGGCCGTGGGCCACGCCAGCCAGGACGAGTGCGACCGCCTCGGGATGTCGGAAGCCCAGCGCCTGGCCGCCCGCCGGGCCATCGCCGGCCTCGGCGTGGAGCCGGACCACGTGCTGGTGGACGGCCGTTGGGACTTCGTGGGGAAGGGCCCGGACCGCACCACCCGCATCGTCAAGGGCGACGCCACCTGCCTGTCGATCGCGGTCGCCTCGGTGCTGGCGAAGGTCACCCGTGACCGCCTGATGCGGGCCGAGGCCCCCCACTTCCCCGGCTACGACTTCGAACGCAACAAGGGGTACCCCTGCCCCCGCCACAAGGCCGCACTCAAGGCCTGGGGTCCGACCTCCATCCACCGCCGGAGCTGGGTCTTCATGGACAACCTGCCATGGGGCCCGCGCCCGTCGCCCCTTCCGTCCCAAGCCGATCTGTTCGAGGAGGTATCGACGTGACCACCCGCACGCGCCCTGCTGGCCACATCCGACTGCTGGTGCTCCTGGCCGCCCTGGTGCTGGTCGCCGGCGCCTGCGGCGACGATGACGACGACGCCTCGGGGGGCACCGACACCACCGCGTCCAACACCCCCGTCACCGGGACCGACCTGGAGACGGTGCAGTCGGGCAAGCTCACGACCTGCACCGACGTGCCGTACGCGCCGTTCGAGTTCGAGACGAACGGCCAGTTCGACGGCATCGACATCGAGCTGGTCCGGGCCGTCGCCGGCCGGCTGTCGCTCGAGGCCGACTTCAAGGACGTCGACTTCGACTCGATCTTCACCGCCCTCAACGCCGGCCAGTGCGACATCGTCGCCTCGTCGGTGTCGATCACCGAGGAGCGCCTGAAGACGCTCGACTTCTCGGACGGCTACTTCTCCATCAACCAGTCCCTGCTCGTGCGCAAGGGCGACGAGGCCACGTACGGCGACCTCGACAAGCTGAAGGGCCGCACCATCGGCGTGCAGTCCGAGACCACCGGCGCCGACTACGCCCGAGCCAACGCCGCCGGCTCCACCATCCGGGAGTTCACCGGCGCCGACGAGCTGTTCACCGCCCTCAAGGCGGGCCAGGTCGACGCCGCCCTCCAGGACCGGCCGGTGAACGCCTACCACGCCCAGACCACGGGCGAGACGGTGGTGGCGAAGGTCTTCACCGAGTCGGAGCCGGAGCAGTACGGCTTCGCCATGAAGAAGGGGAGCACCCAGCTGAAGCAGGCCATCGACTCGGCGCTGGAGCAGGTGAAGTCGGACGACACCTACCCCACGATCCTGCGCCGCTTCCTGGGCGACACCGCCGGCCAGATCTAACCGGACCGGAGCGGAGCCAACCCGGTCGTGGACCGTCTGCGCCGGGAGTTCTTCGACTTCGAGATCATCGCCGAACTGTTCCCCGGCCTCCTCACCGAGGCCATGAAGAACACGCTCGTGTTCACCCTCCTCGGCTTCTCCGGGGGGATGGTGCTCGGCCTCGTGCTGGCACTCATGCGCATCAGCCGCACCCGCTGGGCGCGGTGGCCGGCGGCGGCGGTCGTCGACACGTTCCGGGGCCTGCCGGCCCTGCTGGTGATCGTCTTCATCGGCTTCGGCGTGCCCATCGCCTTCCCCGGCCTGACCTACCCCTTCGCGAAGTACACGCCCGGCTGCCTCGCCCTGGCCATCGTCGCCGGCGCCTACATCGCCGAGACGGTGCGGGCCGGCATCGAGGGGGTGCCCCGGGGCCAGATGGAAGCGGCCCGCTCGCTGGGCATGAAGTACCGGACCGCCATGCGCCGGGTGGTGCTGCCCCAGGCCTTCCGCCTGGTGATCCCGCCGCTCACCAACGAGCTGGCCCTGCTGTTCAAGGACACGTCGCTGCTGGCCGTGCTCGGCACCGAGGCCGGGGGGAAGGAGATCCTCAAGTACGTACGGGACGCCGTGAACCGGACGGGGAACACGTCCCCCCTGGTGGCGGGCGGGCTGGCCTACCTCGTCATCACCCTGCCCCTCCTGCGGGCCGTGGCGTACCTGGAGGCCCGCAGCCGGGCGTCCCGATGACCGGCGCCGGCGCCGGCCCCACCATCGTCGTCACCGGGCTGCGCAAGTCGTTCGGGGACCAGGAGGTGCTGCGCGGCATCGACCTGGAAGTGGCCAGCCGGGAGGTCGTGTGCGTGATCGGACCGTCGGGCTCGGGGAAGTCGACCCTCCTGCGGTGCATCAACCGGCTGGAGGAGCCCACCGCCGGGCGGGTGGTGGTGGACGGGGTGGAGGTGACGAGCCCCTCGGTCGACCTCGACCGGGTGCGGACCTCGATGGGCATGGTCTTCCAGCAGTTCAACCTCTTCCCCCACAAGTCGGCGCTCGGCAACGTCACCCTGGCCCTGCGCACCGTGCTGAAGATGGACCGGGCCGCGGCCGACGCCCGGGGCCGCGCCATGCTGGAGCGGGTCGGCCTGGCCGGGCGGGAGAACGCCTACCCGGCCCGGCTCTCCGGCGGCCAGCAGCAGCGCGTGGCCATCGCCCGCGCCCTCGCCATGGAACCCACCGTCATGCTGTTCGACGAGGTGACGTCGGCCCTCGACCCGGAGCTCGTCGGCGAGGTCCTGGCCGTGATGCGGGACCTGGCCGGCGCCGGCATGACGATGGTGGTGGTGACCCACGAGATGGGCTTCGCCCGCGAGGTGGCGGACCGGGTGGTGTTCATGGACGGGGGCCTGGTGGTGGAGGAGGGCCCGCCGGCCGAGGTCCTCGGCGCCCCCCGCCAGGCCCGTACCAGGGCCTTCCTGTCCAAGGTCCTGTGACTCGGAGGAACGGCGGGCCCTGCAGTACCGTGCACCCATGAGCCGGCGTGACGCCTTCGTGCTGCGAGCCTTCGCAGGCTGGACCGTGTACGTATGGGTCACCCGCATGTGGAACATCCTCCGCGACGACGAGCGGGAGCTCGCCTTCAAGGCCGTGCACATGGTGCTGGCCCTCGTCTCGGTGGCGTTCGCGGTGGCGGCATGGTCGATCGTGTCCCGGAACCGCAAGCGCGAGCGCGTCGACATCAGCTCGTAGGCCCGGGGTTGGAGGACACCGGCCTGGGCGGCGAACCGAACGAGGCGGCTGCGCCTCCCGCGGCCCCCGGTCGCGGCTGGCTGCGCCGCGCCCTTCCCTACGTCACCGCCCACCGCCGCGACGCCTTCTTGTGCTTCGGAGCCGCCATCGGCGGCCTCACCGTCACCGCCCTCACGCCCCTCGTCCAGAAGCTCATCGTCGACGACGTGGTGCTCGGCCGCCGGCGGTCCCTGGCGCCCTGGCTGGCCCTGCTGGTGGTGGCGGGCCTGGCCCGTTTCGGCGCCGCCCACGTCCGCCGCTACGTGGGCGGCCGGCTGGCCCTGCACGTCCAGAACGACCTCCGCAACGACATCTTCGCCCGCCTGCAGCGCCTCGACTTCGCGCGCCACGACGCCTCTCACACGGGCCAGCTGGTGTCGCGCGCCAGCTCCGACGTGATGATCATCGGCGGGCTCATGGCCTTCCTGCCCCTGATGAGCGGCAACATCGTGCTGCTGGTGCTGTCGCTGGTGATCATGACCGTGCTGTCACCCCTCCTCACGGTGGTGGCCCTGGTGGCGGTCCCGGCCCTGCTGTGGCTGGCGGTCCGGCTGCGCAGCACCGTCTTCCCGGCCGCCTGGGACGCCCAGCAGAAGGCGGGCGAGGTGGCCGGCGTGGTGGACGAGGCCGTCACCGGCGTCCGGGTGGTGAAGGCGTTCGGCCAGGAGGAGCGCGAGCTGGAGCGCCTCACCTCGGCCAGCCGGGAGCTGTTCGCGTCCCGCATGCGGGCCGGCCGCATCGAGGCCCGCTCCACCGCCAGCTTCCAGCTCGTGCCGGCCCTGTCCCAGGTGGCGGTGCTGGCCTTCGGCGGGTGGCTGGCCATGGAGGGACGGATCAGCGTGGGGACCTTCCTCGCCTTCTCCTCCTACCTGATCCAGCTGGTGTCGCCGGTGAAGATGCTGTCGGCCCTGCTGGTGGTGGCCCAGCAGGCCAGGGCCAGCGTGGAGCGCATCTTCGAGGTCCTGGACTCCAACCCCGACGTGGAGGAGCGGCCCGGGGCCGTGCGCCTCGGCCAGCTGCAGGGCGAGGTGGTCTTCGACGACGTCCGCTTCGGCTACCTGCGCTCCCAGCCCGTGCTGCGGGGCTTCGACCTGACGGTGGCGCCGGGGGAGACGGTGGCGCTGGTGGGCGCGTCGGGGTCGGGCAAGTCCACGGTGGCCATGCTGCTGCCCCGGTTCTACGACGTCCAGGGCGGTGCGGTGCGGGTCGACGGCGTGGACGTCCGGGACGTCACCTTCGACTCCCTCCGCCGCCAGGTGGGGGTGGTGTTCGAGGAGACGTTCCTCTTCTCGGAGTCGGTGCGGGCCAACATCGCCTACGGGCGGCCCGACGCCACCGAGGACGAGGTCGTGGCCGCGGCGCGCGCCGCCGAGGCCCACGAGTTCGTCACGCGCCTCCCGGACGGGTACGACACCGTCCTCGGTGACCGGGGCCTGACCCTGTCGGGGGGCCAGCGCCAGCGCATCGCCCTGGCCCGGGCCCTGCTCACCGACCCCCGGATCCTCGTCCTGGACGACGCCACCTCGGCCGTGGACTCCCAGGTCGAGGAGGACATCCACGCCACGCTGCGCCGGCTCCTAGAGGGCCGCACCACCCTGCTGGTGGCCCACCGCCGGTCGAGCCTGCGCCTGGCCTCGCGCATCGCGGTGGTGGACGAGGGTGTGGTGGTCGACACCGGGACCCATGCCGAGCTGCTGGCCCGGTGCGAGCTGTACCGCCAGCTCCTGTCGGGGCCGGGCGACGACGTCGACAGCGTCGGCCCGCCCGATGCCGCACCCGCCCCGGTCCCGGCCGCCGGCGACGGCACCGGCCCGGGCCCGGAGGGGACCACGCCCTCGGCCTGGCCCCCGGTGGACGGCCCGGCGCCCCGGCCCCGCTGGGTGCCGCCCGGTGGGCCCACCGTCACCGGCGCCGGCCACGGCACCTCGTGGGGCGGCTCGGCCGCCGGCGACTTCGTCGGCCGCATGTCGTCCACGCCCGACCTGATGGCGGCGGTGGGCTCCCTGCCCCCGGCCACCGACGTGCCCTCGCCCCGGGCCGCCCTGGCGGTGGCCGGCACCGGCGCCGGCTTCTCCCTGCGCCGCCTGGTCCGGCCCTACCGGCGCCAGCTGGCGGTGGGGCTGGCGCTCGTCGTCCTCGACACCGCGGCCACCCTGGCCGGACCCGCCCTGGTGCGGCACGGGATCGACCGGGGTGTGGTGGCCGGGTCGAAGGGGGCGTTGTGGGCCGCCTCGGCCGCCTTCTGCGCCGTGGCCCTCGCCAACTGGTTCAACGTCTACGCCCAGCAGCGCTACACCAGGCGCACGGCCGAGGAGCTGCTCTACAGCCTGCGGGTGCGCATCTTCGGCCACCTCCAGGGGCTGGGGCTCGACTACTACGACCGCGAGATGCCCGGGCGCATCATGACGAGGATGACCACCGACGTGGAGACCCTCTCCACGCTGCTGCAGAACGGGCTCCTCAACGCGGTGGTGAGCTTCCTGAGCTTCTTCGGCGTGGCCGGCGCCATGCTCCTCATGAACGTGCGGCTGTCGCTGGCCACGCTGACCGTCCTGGTCCCGCTGGTGCTGGCCACGATCTGGTTCCGCCGGCTGTCGGCCGCGGCCTACGACACGGCCCGCGACCGCATCGCCACCGTAAACGCCAACCTGCAGGAGAGCCTGTCGGGCGTCCGGGTGGCCCAGGCCTACGGCCGGGAGAAGCGCAACATCGGCGACTTCCGCCGCGTGACCAAGGACTACTTCAACGCCCGCCTCGACGCCCAGCGGCTGGTGGCCACGTACTTCCCGTTCGTGGAGCTGCTGTCGGAGGTGGCGGCGGCGGTCGTGCTCGGCGTGGGTGCCGGCCAGGTGCGCTCGGGCTCGCTCACCCCTGGCGAGCTCATCGCCTTCCTGCTCTACCTGAACCAGCTGTTCTCGCCCATCCAGCAGCTGAGCCAGGTCTTCGACACCTACCAGCAGGCCCGGGCCTCCATGACCCAGGTGGGCCAGCTCCTGGCCACCCCCTCGTCCACGCCGGCGCCCGCCGCCCCGGTGCCGGTGGGCCGGCTGGCCGGCGGGTTGCGCCTCGAGGGCGTCCGGTTCCGCTATCCGGGCGGGCAGGACGACGCGCTGGCCGGGGTCGACCTCGAGATCGGGCCCGGCGAGCGGGTGGCGCTGGTGGGGGAGACGGGGGCCGGCAAGTCCACCCTGGTCAAGCTGGTGGCCCGCTTCTACGACCCCACCGCCGGCGTGGTCTCGGTGGACGGCGTGCCCCTCACCGGCCTCGACCTGGGGGCCTACCGGCGCCAGCTCGGGTACGTGCCCCAGGAGGTGTTCCTGTTCTCCGGCACCATCCGCGACAACATCGCCTACGGCCGGCGCGACGTCACCGACGCCGAGGTGGAGGCGGCGGCCAGGGCCGTCGGGGCGCACGAGCTGGTCGCGGCCCTGCCCGGCGGCTACCTCCACCCCATCGGCGAGCGGGGCCGGTCGCTGTCGGCGGGCCAGCGCCAGCTCATCGCCCTGGCCCGGGCCTACCTGGTGGACCCGGCCATCCTCCTGCTGGACGAGGCCACGTCCAACCTCGACCTGGTCACCGAGGCCCGGGTGGCCCGGGCCATGCGGGTGCTGTCCGCCGGCCGCACCACCCTGCTGGTGGCCCACCGGCTGCCGTCGGCCGCCAGCGCCGACCGGGTGGTGGTGCTCGACGCCGGGCGGGTGGTGGAGCAGGGCCCCCACGCCGAGCTGCTGCGCCGGGGTGGCCGCTACGCCCAGATGTGGCGGGCCTTCGAGGTCGAGCCCCAGGCCGTGTAGGGCCAGGGCAGGGGCGGGGCGGCGGTACCCTGTCGCGACGACCTCCGGGGAGGCTCCGTGATGACCGACGGCACCGACGCACCGACCTCCGATCTGCACACGGTCGTGATCCGCTTCGCCGGCGACTCGGGCGACGGCATGCAGCTCACCGGCGACCGCTTCACCGTCGAGAGCGCGGTGTTCGGCAACGACCTCGTCACCATGCCGGACTACCCGGCCGAGATCAGGGCCCCGGCCGGCACCATGGCCGGCGTCTCGGCCTTCCAGATCCACATCTCCGACCACGACATCCTCACGCCCGGCGACGCCCCCAACGTCCTGCTGGCCATGAACCCGGCCGCCCTGCGGGCCAACATCACCGACGTGGAGCCGGGCAGCACGCTCATCGTGAACGTCGACGCCTTCGAGGAGCGCAACCTGGCCAAGGCCGGCTACGCCGCCAACCCCCTCACCGACGGGTCGCTCGCCGGCTTCACCGTCTACGAGGTGCCCATCACCTCCATGACCCTGGAGGCCACGAAGCCGAGCGGGGCCAAGTCGCGCGACGCCGAGCGCAGCAAGAACTTCTTCGCCCTGGGCCTGGTGTCGTGGATGTACACCCGGCCCACCGACGTCACGCTCAAGTGGATCGAGGAGAAGTTCAAGGACAAGCCCATGGTGGCGGAGGCCAACACCCTCGCCTTCAAGGCCGGGTACAACTTCGGCGAGACGGCGGAGCTGTTCGCCCCCCATCACATCAAGCCCACCACCTTCAGCCCCGGCACCTACACCAACGTCACCGGCAACGCCGCCCTGGCGTGGGGCCTCATCGCCGCCGGTCAGCTGGCCCAGCTGCCGCTGTTCCTGGCCTCGTACCCCATCACGCCGGCGTCGGACATCCTCCACGAGCTGTCCCGCTACAAGAACTTCGGCGTGCGCACCATCCAGGCCGAGGACGAGATCGCCGCCATCGGGGCCGCCCTGGGCGCCTCCTTCGGGGGCCACCTCGGCGTCACCACCACCAGCGGCCCGGGCATGGACCTCAAGGCCGAGACGCTGGGCCTGGCCGTCAGCCTGGAGCTGCCCCTCATCGTCATCGACGTGCAGCGGGCCGGGCCGTCCACCGGTATGCCCACCAAGACCGAGCAGTCCGACCTGCTCATGGCGTTCTACGGTCGCCACGGGGAGGCGCCGCTGCCGGTGGTGGCGGCCCGCACGCCCGGCCACTGCTTCGACGCCGCCATCGAGGCGGCCCGCATCGCCCTCAAGTACCGCACGCCGGTGATCCTGCTGTCCGACGGGTTCCTGGCCAACGGGGCCGAGCCGTGGCGGCTGCCGGTGGTGGAGGACCTGCCCGACATCCGGGTGCCGTTCGCCCTGGCCGGCGGCGGCACCGCCGGCAACGGCGCCGGCGGCCCACCCCGGTTCCTGCCCTACGGCCGGGACCCCGAGACCCTGGCCCGCCCCTGGGCCATCCCCGGCACGCCCGGACTCGAGCACCGCATCGGCGGGCTGGAGAAGGCCGACGGCACCGGCGACATCAGCTACGACCCCACCAACCACGAGCTGATGGTGCGGGTGCGGGCGGCCAAGGTGGCCGGCATCGCCGGCGACATCCCGCCCGTCGAGGTCGACGACCCCGACGGCAACGCCGAGGTGCTGATCCTGGGCTGGGGCTCCACCTACGGCTCCATCGCCGCGGCCGTGGAGCGCCTGCGCCGGCGGGGCCGGCGGGTGGCCCACGCCCACCTCGTGCACCTCAACCCGTTCCCGGCCAACCTGGGGGAGGTGCTGGCCAGGTACCGCAAGGTGCTGGTGCCGGAGCTGAACCTCGGCCACCTCACGTCCCTCGTCCGGGACCGGTACCTGGTGGACGCCCGGGTCATCAGCAAGGTCCAGGGCCAGCGCTTCCTCTACGCCGAGGTGGAGGCGGCCGTCGTGGCCCTCCTGGAGGCACCATGAGCATCGACGTCCCCCCCACCACCAAGAAGGACTGGGCCAGCGACCAGGAGGTGCGCTGGTGCCCGGGCTGCGGGGACTACTCCATCCTCACCGCCCTGCAGATGCTCATGCCCGAGCTGGGCGTGCGCCGGGAGCACACGGTTTTCATCTCCGGGATCGGCTGCTCCAGCCGCTTCCCGTACTACATGAACACCTACGGGCTGCACGGCATCCACGGCCGGGCCCTGCCCCTCGCCACCGGCCTGGCCGTCAGCCGGCCCGACCTCGACGTGTGGGTCGTCACCGGCGACGGCGACGGGCTGTCCATCGGCGGCAACCACCTCATCCACGCCCTGCGCCGCAACGTCAACCTCACCGTGCTGCTGTTCAACAACCAGATCTACGGGCTCACCAAGGGCCAGTACT
>JBQTJJ010000050.1:0-12158 GCA_052387235.1 Actinomycetota bacterium | reverse complement strand
CGACAGGGGTGCCCTGCCCCGCATGTCATCGACACCGATTCATCCCGGCGGTCGAGATTTCTGGAGTCGTCCCCGACTCGGCATCGTTGGACCCGGGACACGGTGCGTCGGACGCCGCGAACTACCCGTTCCACGTCGTCGCCGCCGGGTAGAGGGTCCGCGCATCGTCGGTAACGTTCTCGGGGTAGTGCCGAGGCCCTGCCCCTGCTGCTCACGCTCTCGTCGGGCGTGAAGGGGTTCACCACCATCCACGCCGGCTCGGCCCGCCAGGCGCTCACCCGCCTGCGCTTCATCTGCCAGCTGGCCGACACGTCGAGCGAGCTGTCCCTGCCGGCGTTGAACTCGCTCGTGAGCGAGGCCGTCGACGTCGTGGTCCACTGCACCCGCACCGGGGACCGGGTCCGGGTGAGCGAGGTGGTGGCGGTGGAGGACCTGCAGACGGGCCGGGACTCCAGCGCCTTCACCGTCACCGAGCTGTTCCGCCGGGAGACGGCCGGCGCGCCCCTCACCTGGACCGGCAACCTCCCGGCCCGGGCCGCCCGGCCCCTCGAGATGGCCGGCTACGACGTGCGCCACCTGCTCGACGCCAGCGCCGCCCCGTTCGGGCCGCCCCCCGCCCCGGCCCCGGTCCGGTCCGAGCCGGCCCCTCCGCCCGCGACCCAGTCGGACCCGGGCCCGGTGGCGGCCGGGACCAGGGTCCGGGCCCGCCGCCTGGGCCGGCAGCTGAGCCGGTAGTGGCGCTCGCCCTCGCCCTGGCCGGCGCCTACGGCGTGTTCCTCGTCTACACCGCCCTCGCCCTCGGCTGGACGGGCGTCGGCTTCGGCCCGGCCGCGCCGTCCGGGCGGGCCGCCCGCCGCCGGGCCGGCGACTGGCTGGCCCAGGCCGGCCTCGAGGGCGTGGCGCCGCGCGAGTTCGCCGCGGTGGTGGCCGTGCTGTTCGTGGTGGGCGCCGCCGTCGCCTACGCCCTGTTCGCCGGCGCCCTGCCGGCGCTGCTGGCGGGGCTGTTCGGCGCCACCTTCCCGGTGGCGTCGTACCGGGCCCGCCGGGAGCGCCGGCGCATCGAGGCCCGGGAGGCGTGGCCCCGCATGATCGAGGAGCTGCGCCTCCAGACCGGCTCGCTGGGGCGGTCGATCCCGCAGGGGTTGTTCGAGGTGGGCCGGCACGCCCCCGACGAGCTGCGGCCCGCCTTCGACGCGGCCGAGCGGGAGTGGCTGCTGTCCACCGACTTCCCCCGCACCGTGGCCGTCCTGAAGGAACGCCTGGCCGACGTCACCGCCGACACCACGCTCGAGACGCTCCTCGTGGCCTACGAGATCGGCGGCTCCGACCTCGACCGGCGCCTGTCGGCCCTGGTGGAGGACCGCATCCAGGACCTCCAGGGGCGCAAGGACGCCGAGTCCAAGCAGGCCGGCGTCAGGTTCGCCCGCCGCTTCGTGCTCATCGTGCCGCTCGGCATGACGCTGGCCGGCCTTTCCATCGGCACCGGCCGGGAGGCGTACCGGACCATGGGTGGCCAGCTGGCGGTGGCGGGCGGGCTGGCGGTGGTGGCGGCGTGCTGGCTGTGGGCCGGGCGGCTCATGCGGCTCCCCGACGAGCAGCGGGTGTTCCATGCCTGAGAGCCGGCGCCGGCGGCCACCGCCGTGAGGCTGTTCGCCGTGTCGGGCCTGGTGCTGTGGGTAGGGGCCACCCTGCTGCTGTCCCAGCTGCGCTGGTTCTCCCGGCCCCCGCTCGTCCAGCGGCTGCGGCCCTACAGCCCGGGCGGGATGGCCGGGCCCGACCACGGCGGCCTGCTGTCGGTGGAGTCGTTCCGCGACGTGGTGGGCCCCCTGTCGCGCCGGGTGGGCGAGCGCCTGGCCCGGCTGTTCGGCGTCAGCGAGGAGCTGTCGGTGCGCCTCGAGCGGGTGCACTCACCCCTCGACGTCACCGCCTTCCGGGTCCGCCAGGTGGGCTGGAGCGTGGCTGCCGTCGGTCTCGGCGCCCTGATGGCTGTGGCCCTGCGCCCGGCCCCGGCCGTCGCCGTGCTGCTCCTCCTCGGGAGCCCCGTGCTGGCCTTCCTGGTGCTCGAGCAGCAGCTGGCCAGGGCGTCGGAGCAGTGGCGCCGCCGGCTGTTCCTGGAGCTTCCGGTGGTGAGCGAGCAGCTGGCCATGCTGCTGTCGGCCGGGTTCTCCCTCGGCTCCGCCCTCAACCGGCTGGCGGCGCGCGGCCAGGGCGCCTGTGCCCGGGACCTCCAGCGGGTCACCAGCCGCATCCGCCACGGCCTGTCCGAGGTGGACGCGCTCCGGGAGTGGGCGGCGGTGGCCAGGGTCGAGGCCCTCGACCGCCTCGTCCCCGTCCTGGCCCTGAACCGCGAGGCCGGCGACCTGGGCCGCCTCATCTCCGACGAGGCCCGCTGCATCCGGCGCGACGTGCAGCGCGAGCTGGTGGAGACCATGGAGCGCAGGGGCCAGCAGGTCTGGATCCCCGTCACCGTGGCCACCCTCGTGCCGGGCGTGATCTTCCTGTCCATCCCCTTCATCGAGGCCCTCAGCCTCTTCTCCGGCTCGTGACCAAGGAGCGACCAGTGAGCGACCTTCTCCTGTCCGGCTACGTCTGGCAGCGCACGGCCCGCGCCGCCGTGCTCCACCGCCTCGCCCGCGACGAGCGGGGCGAGGGGGTGATCTCGGCCGCCATCGCCGTGCTCGTCATGGCCTTCCTGGGCGTGCTCATGTGGCAGCTCTTCCAGGGCACGCTCACCAAGTCGAACACCAACGTCAACCACAAGCTGGACGAGATCCGGTAACGGTGGGGCCCGCCGACGAGCGGGGGGCCGGGATGATCGGCACCCTCATGGGCGCCGGCGTCTTCGTGCTGCTGCTGCTCTTCGCCGTCCAGGTGCTGGTGGGCCTGTACACCACGTCGGTGGTGACGGCCGCCACCTACGACGCGGCCAAGGCGGTGGCCGGGGCGGACCTCGGCGCCGGGCGCTCCGCCGCGGCGATGGCCGACGCCGAGCGCAACGCCCAGGCCCAGCTGGGCAGCTTCGGCCGGCGGGTCACGTTCACCTGGGGGCCGGCGAGCGGGGACGTGGTCGAGCTCACGGCCCGGGCCCCGCGGCTCGCGTTCCTCCCGGCCGGCCTCACCGGCCCGGCCGGCCTGGGTGACATCGTGCGCACCGTCCGGGTGCGGCGGGAGGAGGTGCGGTGAGGGACGAGGCGGGCCAGGTCGGCGGCATCGAGGGCCTGGTCTTCGGCGTGCTCGTGTTCGTCTTCGGCACCCTGGTGGTGGCCAACGCGTGGGGCGTGATCGACGCCAAGCTGGCGGTGACGTCGGCGGCCCGGGAGGCGGCCCGCACCTACGTGGAGACCACCTCGGAGCGCGAGGCCTACCCGGCCGCGCTGGCCGCGTCCGACGCCGCCCTCACCGCCCACGGCCGCGACCGGAGCAGGGCCGAGCTGCAGATCGAGGTGGACGGCGCCGGCGGTCCGGGCCGGTTCGCACGCTGCGCCCGGGCCGCGGCCGAGGTGCGCTACGTCGTCCCCCTCGTCGCCATCCCGCTGCTGGGCCAGGCCGGCAACGGCATCACCGTGACGGCCCGCCACTCCGAGGTCGTCGACCCCTACCGCAGCGGCCTGCCCGGCACCGCCACCTGCGGTGGCTGACCGGCGCCGGCAGGCCGGCTCCGTGCTCATGCTGGTCCCGGCCGCCATCCTGGTCCTGTTCGTCCTCGGCTCCATCGCCGTGGACTTCTCCATCGCCTTCCTGGCCCAGCGCGAGCTCACCAGCGCGGCGGCGGCCGTGGCCAACGACACCGCCACCGCCGCCGTGTCCGACCGGTCCTTCTACGCCGGCGGCCCGGACGGGAGCCCGGGCGACATCGAGATCGACGACGAGATGGCGGCCCGCTTCGCCGAGCAGGCCCTGGCCCGGCGCGCCCCGGGCGGCGTGCGCGACGCCGGCATCGAGCGGGTCCGGGCCCCGGGCAACCAGGTCTGCGTGATCCTCACCGGCCGGGTGGAGTACATCTTCGCCAAGGCCATCCCGGGCGGGCCGCGGGGCCGGATGGTCACCGGCCGGGCCGTGGCCACCGCCGTCGGCGCCGACGACGGGGCCGCGGTGCGGCGGGGCGACCCCGCCACCGTCTGCTGAAGCCCGGCTCCTGGAGCGCCGCCGGCGCCGCGCCTACAGGGCGAGGCCGAGGGCGAGGAGCACGCCGAACACGAGCTGGACCTTTCCGGTGGCCACCAGCACGGGCACCAGGTCCCGTCCCCGCGAGCCGTCCAGGACGGCCAGGACCGGCCGGCGGGCCGGGAGGATGGCGGCGAAGGCCACCAGGACGGCGGGCCGGGCCAGCGCCAGCGGCGGCAGGACGGCGAAGGCGCCGGCGATGCAGGCCACGTACAGGAGCCGGGTGGTGTGGTCGCCGAGGCGCACGGCCAGGGTGCGCTTCCCCGAGGCGGCGTCGGTGGGGATGTCACGCAGGTTGTTGACCACCAGCAGGGCGGTGGCCAGCAGCCCCACCGGGACCGACGCCAGCACGGCGAGGGCGCTGACCCGCTCCAGGTGCACGTAGGCCGAGCCCACGGTGGCCACCAGGCCGAAGAACACGAACACCGCCACCTCGCCCAGGCCGATGTAGCCGTAGGGGCGGGACCCGCCCGTGTAGAACCATCCCGCGGCCAGGCAGGCGGCGCCCACGAGCAGCAGCTCGGGGCCGGCCACCAGGGCCAGGACCAGCCCGGCCAGCCCGGCCACGCCGAAGGCGGCGAAGGCGGCCCGCTTCACCTCGCCGGCGGTGGCCAGCCCGCCCGCCACCAGGCGCACCGGCCCGACCCGCACGTCGTCGGTGCCGCGCACGCCGTCGGAGTAGTCGTTGGCGTAGTTGGTGCCGACCTGGATGGCCAGCGACACCATCAGGGCCAGCAGGGCCCGCCACCAGACCACGTCGCCCTGCGACGCCGCCACCGCCGTGCCGGCGAGGACCGGTACCACGGCGGCGGGAAGGGTGCGGGGCCGGGCCCCGGCCAGCCAGCGCGACCCGACGGTGCCGCCGCCGGGCGCGGCCCCGCCGGTCACGGGCGCCGGGGGAAGCGCGAGAAGTCGGGCGGGCGCTTTTCCACATAGGCGTTGCGGCCCTCCTGGGCCTCCTCGTTCATGTAGAAGAGGAGAGTGGCGTCGCCGGCCAGCTGCTGGATGCCGGCCAGCCCGTCGTCGGCGGCGTTGCACGACGCCTTCAGCACCCGCAGGGCCAGGGGCGACATCCGCAGGATCTCCCGGCACCACTGCACCGTCTCGGCCTCCAGCCGCTCGAGCGGGACCACGGTGTTGACCAGGCCCATCTGCAGGGCCTCGGCCGCGTCGTACTGGCGGCACAGGAACCAGATCTCCCGCGCCTTCTTCTGCCCCACGATCCGGGCCAGAAGCCCGGAGCCGTAGCCGGCGTCGAACGACCCCACCTTGGGCCCGGTCTGGCCGAAGCGGGCGTTGTCGGCGGCGATGGTGAGGTCGCACACCACGTGGAGCACGTGGCCGCCGCCGATGGCGTAGCCGGCCACCATGGCGATCACCGGCTTGGGGCAGCGCCGGATCTGGATCTGGAGATCGAGCACGTTGAGGCGGCCGATGCCACGCCGGGCCACGGCGTCGTCGCCGATGTAGCCGTCGGGACCCCGGACCCGCTGGTCGCCGCCGGAGCAGAAGGCCAGGGGTCCCTCCCCGGTGAGGATGACGACGCCGACGTCGGGGTCGTCCTGGGCCAGGGTGAAGGCCGATCCCAGCTCGAACACCGTCTGGGGCCGGAAGGCGTTGCGCACCTCGGGCCGGTTGATGGTGATCTTGGCGATCCCCTCCGCCGTCTCGTACCGGATGTCGGTCCATGTCCCCGACGCCACCCAGGCCGGGGACGCGGCCGGCGTCTCCGCTGCTCGGTCACCCATGGCGTTCGGTACCCTACCGGCGTGCCGTCGCTGGTCGCCATCGAGGCCACCGGGCACCGGCGCTTCGTCGACGCCCTCCTCGGGGCGTGGGACAAGGGGGATGCGGTGCTGCCCGTCGACCCCCGCCTGCCGGCGCCGGCCCGGGCCGCCCTGGAGGAGGCCCTGGGCGCGGGCGGACCGGTGGAGCCCGGCGACGCCGTGGTGGTGGCCACCAGCGGCACCACCGGGCGGCCCAAGGGCGTGGTCCTCACCCACGACGCCCTGGCCGCCTCGGCCGCCGCCGTCGCCGAGCGCCTCGCCGTCGACCCGGCGGCCGACCACTGGCTGGCCTGCCTGCCCCTGTCGCACGTGGGCGGCCTCGGGGTGGTCACCCGTGCCCTGCTCACCGGCACCGGCCTCACCGTGCGCCCCTCGTTCGACCCGTCCGTGGACGCCACCCTGGTGTCGCTCGTGCCCACCCTGCTGGACCGGGTGGACACCAGCCGGTACCGGGTCGTGCTGGCCGGCGGCTCGGCCGACCGGCACGACCGGTCCCCGAACGTGGTCCACACCTACGGCCTGAGCGAGACCGGCGGCGGGGTCGTGTACGACGGCCTGCCCCTCGACGGCGTGCAGGTGCGGGCCGGCGCCGGCGGCGAGCTGCTGGTGCGAGGCCCCATGCTCCTGCGCTGCTACAGGGACGGCACCGACCCGAAGGACGGCGACGGGTGGCTGGCCACCGGCGACCTGGGCGTGGTGGGCGACGGCGGGACGGTGGTGGTGCAGGGCCGGCGGTCGGACCTGATCGTCACCGGCGGCGAGAACGTGTGGCCGGCCGACGTCGAGGAGGTGCTGCGCACCCACCCGGCCGTGGCCGACGTGGCCGTGGCGGGACGGGACGACCCCGAGTGGGGCCAGCGGGTGGTGGCGGTGGTGGTGCCGGGCGACGCCGGCCCGCCGCCCGACCTCGACGGGCTGCGCTCGTGGGTGAAGGAGCGCCGCCCCGCCTTCGCCGCGCCCCGGGAGCTGGTCCTGACCGACCGCCTCCCCCGCACCCCCGGCGGCAAGCTGCGGCGGGACCGGCTGCTGGCCGAGGGTCAGCTGTAGACCCAGGCCTCGGTGCCGAGCGGGATCACGCCGGTCGACCAGATGAAGTTGATGGCGGCGTTGGTCACCCGCACGCACCCGTGGGAGGCGGGGAAGGGCGGCACGCTGGGCGACCCGTGGACGGCGTAGCCGCCCACGAAGTACTTGGGCCGGAACAGCTCCCCCAGCGCGGAGATGCGCAGGCCGTCGATCTGGCGGGTGAAGCGGAAGCGGCCCTCGGGCGTGATGGCGACCGACCCGCTCCCGTAGGGGCGGCCGTTGCCGGTGGACGTGTTGAACACCCACTCCGCCCGGCCGTCCACCGAGACGACGAGGAGCTGGCGGGTCTTGTCCACCTCCACCACCCGCCCGGTGGTGGCGCGGGGCACGTAGCGCTGGGCCCGCTCCAACAGCCCCAGCTCGGCGCCGTCGAGCACACCGTCGCGCGGCAGGTCGTTGGCCTTCTGGAAGGCGTAGACCTGCTGGGTGGTCAGGGCCCCGTAGCGGCCGTCCACCGGGCCCCAGTAGCCCAGGGTCAGGAGCCGGCGCTGCAGGTTCTCCACGCCGGGGCCCACCGCGCCGAGCACCAGCTGGGGCCGACCCGCCGCCATCCAGTAGCCCCCGGCGGGGTGGCGGGCCATGCCCACCACCGACGTGCCCGCAGCCAGGCTGCCGGTGCCCGACCCGAGGAAGGCGGCGTCGCCGAAGGCGAAGACGCCGCCGTCGGCGGCGACCAGCCAGTAGCCGAGCCCCGAGGCGGTGGGCGCCATGGCCGTGATGGGCCGGGCCAGCGGCTTGCCGCCCATGGAGCCGAGGAAGGGGGCGTCGCCGAAGGCGAAGACGCCACCGTCGGCGGCGACCAGCCAGTAGCCGAGCCCCGACGGCGTGGCGGCCATGGCCACCACCGGCTGGTCGAGGGGCTGGCCGCCCATGGAGCCGAGGAAGGGGGCGTCGCCGAAGGCGAAGACGCCGCCGTCGCGGGCCACGAGCCAGTAGCCCTTGCCGGCGGGCGTGGCCGTCATGCCCACGATGGGCTGGCGCAGGGCGAGGGCGCCCGTCGAGCCGAGGAAGGGGGCCCCGAAGGAGAACACACCGCCGTCGGCCGCCACCAGCCAGTAGCCCGGGGCGGCGTCGGCCGGTGCGGGCAGGGCGGCCACGCCGACGATGGGCCGGCGCAGGAGCAGGGCGCCGGTGGAGCCCAGGAAGGGGGCGTCGCCGTAGTTGAAGATGCCCCCGTCGGACGCCGCCAGCCAGTAGCCCCTACCAGAGGTGGTGGCCGCCAGCCCCACCAGCGGGCTGCGAAGGGAGTCGACGGCCGGGGCGCCGAGGAAGGTGGCGGCGCCGAAGCCGAGCACGCTGGCGTCGCCCGTCCCCTCGGCTGCGACCGCCGGCGCCGCCGGCGGCACGAGGGTTGTGACGGCCAGGACGACCGCCAGGAGGGAGAGGGTCCGGCGCATGGTGGCGGGAATGGTGCCACGGCGCCGGCGCGGAATGGTGGCAACCCGGACGGGCGGGGCGGGCCGAAATGGCCTCAGCCACGCCCCTCGCCCCGCCGATACAGCCGTCATGCCCTTCTCGGCCGAGATCAGCCGGGCCAATCCCACCTGCTTCCTCTTCCTCATCGACCAGTCGGAGTCGATGCGGGACCTGATCGGCGGGGGCGACGTCCCGATGACCAAGGCGGAGGCGGTGGCCGACGCCGTCAACCGCATCCTGTCGGAGCTGTCGATCAAGTGCGCCAAGGAGGACGGCGTCCGCGACTACTTCCACGTGGGCGTGATCGGGTACGGCGCCGCGGTGGAGCCCATCCTGGACGGCGACCTGGCCGGCCGGGACCTGGTGCCCCTCAGCGAGGTGGCGGCCCGGCCGGCCCGGATGGAGCAGCGGGCCCGGCCCTCGGGCCGCCACGCCGCCAGCCGCACCGTGAAGTTCCCGACCTGGTTCTCCCCCGTCGCCTACGGCGACACCCCGATGCGCGGCGCCCTCCTCCGGGCCGCGTCGGTGCTCGGCGACTGGCTGAGGGCCCACCCCGGCTGCTTCCCGCCCGTGGTCGTCAACATCACCGACGGCGCCTCCACCGACGGCGATCCCGCACCCGCGGCCGAGGCCCTCCGCAACCTCACCAGCGCCGACGGCCACGTCCTGCTGTTCAACCTCCACCTGTCGTCGGACCGCAGCGAGCCGGTGGTCTTCCCCGTCACCGACGACGCCCTGCCCGACGAGTACGCCCGCCAGCTCCACCGCATGTCCAGCCCGCTGCCGGACCAGATGCGGGTTGCCTCCGCCCGCCAGGACCTGTTCCTCGACGACGGGGCGCGCGGCTTCGCCTTCAACGCCGACATCAGCGCCATCGTGCAGTTCCTCGACGTCGGCACCCAGGTGCTGGAACTGCGCTGACCGTGCGCTGCGTCGTCAGCTCCTTCTGGCTGCCGCGGGAGGGGAGCCGGACCGAGCATTACGAGGACGCCTTCTGCCCCCGCCGCAGCGGGGCCCGGGCCGGCGCCCGCCTGCGCCTGGCCGTGGCCGACGGGGCCAGCGAGAGCATGCTCAGCGGGCTCTGGGCCGACCTGCTGGTGCGGACCTGGTGCCGGTCCCGCCGGCGCCCGGCCGCCGCGGTCGTCGCCGCCGCCATGGCCGAGTGGGACGCCACCCTCGGGACCTACCTCGAGGGCCGGGAGGCGGAGCAGCGCCCGATCGAGTGGTTCGAGCAGCCCGGGCTCGACCGGGGGGCCCATGCCACCCTGCTCGGCGTCGAGCTGGCCGGGACCGGCGGGACGGGCGGGTGGACGGCGGTGTCGCTCGGCGACTCGTGCCTCTTCCAGGTCCGGGGCGACACGCTGGTGCGCGCCTTCCCGGTGGAGGACCCGGCCCAGTTCGGCAACGCCCCGAAGCTGGTCCCCACCCGCGCCGGCCAGCTCGGCCGGGTGCTGGCCGCCCTCGACCGGGCCACGGGCACATGGGAGGACGGCGACGTGCTGTTCCTCACCACCGATGCCCTGGCCGCGTGGTTCCTCACCGCGGCCGGCACCGGCGCCGGCCCGTGGCGGACGCTCGGCCGCATCGTCCGCGACGACGCCGGCGCCTTCGAGGCCTGGGCCGGGGAGCAGCGCGCGGCCGGACGCCTGCGCAACGACGACCTGACCCTGCTCCGGGTCGAGCTCACCTCGGCACGGGCGGCGGAGGCCGCCCAAGGGGCGGGCGTGGTGCGGGTCTGATGCGGCTCCCGGGCGCCACCGACTACATGGAGGCCCTGCAGGACCCCTCCACCTGCTTCGCCGACCCCGAGCTGGCCGCCGGCACCCCGGCCCTCGGACCGCTCGGGCTGCCCCGCGCGATCAGCGGCAACGTGGCCACCGTCTTCCGGGTCGACAGCCCCGGCGGTCGGAGCTGGGCCGTGCGCTGCTTCGTGCGGCCGGTGGACGAGCAGCGCCGGCGCTACGACGCCATCGCCGCCCACCTGGGCCGGTTGGAGTCGACGTGGCGGGTCGGGTTCGACCTGCAGCCGTGCGGGATCCGCGTGGGCGGCGAGTGGTGGCCCGTGGTCAAGATGGCGTGGACGCCGGGAGCGTCGCTGCTGTCGTACGTGGCGCGCCACCTCTGGGACGGCACCGCCCTGGCCTACCTGGCCCTGCGCTTCGCCGCCCTCACGGCCCAGCTGCGCGAGGACGGGGTGGCCCACGGGGACCTCCAGCACGGGAACATCCTGGTGGTGCCCGGCGGCGACCTCCGCCTGGTGGACTACGACGGCATGTACGTGCCGGCGCTGGCCGGATTGCCCGGCACCGAGCGGGGCCACCGGAACTACCAGCACCCGGGCCGGGAGATCGGCGACCTCGGCCCCGGGCTCGACCACTTCTCCAGCTGGGTGATCTACGGCTCGCTGGCCGCCCTGTCCGTGGACCCCCTGCTGTGGGGGCGCCTCGACGGCGGCGAGGAGGCGCTGCTCCTGCGCCACCACGACCTCTCCTCCCCGGACCGTTCGCCCGCGCTGGCCGCCCTGGAGGCCAGCGAGGCACCGGGCGTGCCGGCGCTGGCCGGGCTGCTGCGGTCGTTCCTGGCCGGCAGGGCCGGCGAGGTGCCGCCCCTGTCCACCGGCCTGGCCGCCCTTCCCGCCTTGGCGCTTCCGGGCGCGCCGGCCTCCCCGCCGGACGGGCCCCCAGCGCCCGCCGGCGCGCCCCTCGCGGCGCCGGCCGCCGGTGACCTGGCCCGCCGGCGCAGCCTGTACGACGCGCTGCAGGGCTCCGAGGTCCGCCCGCCTCCCCGGCCGGCGGCCGGGCCGGTGCGCTTCGCCGGCGACCTGTCCGGGGCCCGCACCTCCCTGGCGGCCACGGGGGTGGCCATGGTCCTGGTCGTCGTGCTGGCGGCGCTGGTCGCGGGCGCCGGCGCCGCCCTCGTGGGCGCGTGTGCCACGGCCGGCGCCGGCCTGGGCCGGCTGCGGCAGCTCTACCGGCGCACGCCCGAGGCGGCGGACGCCCGGCGCACCGAGCAGGTCCTGGCCCGGCCCCGGCAGGCGGCCGCCGCGGCTGCGGCCCGGGTCGGGCAGCTGACCCGCCGGCGCGACCAGGTGGCCGGCGAGGAGGCCGATGCGGCCCGGCGGGCCGAGCGGGCCCGGGCCGAGCTGCGGGGCCGGGAGGAGCGGGAGTCCCGCGCCGTCGAGGCGGCGCTCGAGGTCGAGCTGGCCGCCCTGGCCGAGCGGGAGCGGGCGACCTTCCGGGCCGAGCAGGACGCCCGGGCCCGGGCCCTCGCCGAGCTGCAGGCCGGCGTGCTGGCGTCGCAGCTCGGCCGGCACAGCCTGGTGGCGGCGTCCGCCGGCGGCGTGAGCCCCGTCCTGGTGGACCGGCTGGCCCGCAGCGGGGTCCGCACCGCCGCCGACTTCACCACCGTCGCCGTCGAACAGGGCGGTGCGGTGGTGGTGCGGCCTGGTGGGCGCCGGCTCGAGGTCAGCGGGTTGGAGCCCCACCAGGCGGCGGCGATGACCACCTGGCGCCGCCACGTCGAGGAGTCGGTCCAGGTCAAGCTGCCCACCGCCCTCCCACCGGAGCGGGTGGCCGCCATCCGCGCCGATCACGACCGGCTGCGGGCCGGGCTGGCGGCCGAGGCCGACGCGGCCCGGGCCGAGGCCCGGCGCCGGGCCGGAGCCATCGCGGCCCGCTGGCAGGAGGAGCACGACCAGGTGATCGT
>JBQTJJ010000049.1:0-11223 GCA_052387235.1 Actinomycetota bacterium | reverse complement strand
CGGCAGCTCGCTCACGGCCCTGGCCGTCACGACCCTCGACCCCGGGGCGAAGATGTAGTCGATCACCGACGTGATGGTCACCCGCACCGAGTCGCCGGCCGGGTCCAGGGCGAAGACCCGCTGGTCGTCCACCGAGCCACGCTCGGCCAGGACGGAGTTGCCCTCCTCCGAGGGGTCGAAGCCGTTGCGCCGGGCCGACGCCTCGGCTGCGGCCTGGGCGTTGGCGATGTCGCGCACGGCGTCGAGGGAGGCCAGGTCGGCCACCTTCTGGTCGGTGCGCTTCTCCAGCGCCTGGCGCCCGAGGTCCACCGACAGGGCGAGGGCCGAAGCGGCCAGGATGAGCCCTGGAACGGCGAGCACGAGGACCGCTCCCCGCTGGTTGCGCCGCACCATCCGCCGAAGCACGAAGGTGATCACTTCTGTCCGTTTCTCCCTTATGTGAGCTCGACGACGGCCGTCGAGACGAGTTTCGAGGGGATGACCAGACCGAGGCCCGGGGGCGGCGCCACGATCGGCCGCGTGTCGTAGGGATAGGTGATGGTGACGGTGATGCAGTCCCCGATGGTCCCGACGCACGGTCCGATCGAGGCGGTGGTGTCACCGGGCTCGTAGCGGCCCTTGAACCACGACAGGCTCTCCCCGACCTTCTCCTTGGCCCGCTCCTCGCGCTCGTCGACCGAGGTCATCGGATCGTCGACCACGGCCACGGCGGCGCGGGCGCCCTCGGCCGCGGCATGGGTGATGCTGTTCTTGGCGGCCAGGATCACGCCGAAGCTGATGATGGCGTAGATGACGAGGACGAACAGGGCGAACACGAGCGCGAACTCGACCAGGACGCTGCCCCGTTCGTCCCGAACCGATCCCCTTCCGGCCTTCGCCCCACTGTGCACGTCCACTCGGCGCCTCCAGTCCAAGCCCGACCTGATGCTTCTGGCGGACTATCGGCTCGGAGCCGACGCGCGCTGCATAGCCCGTTCGGCTCATTTCCCGGGGGGCCGTCTGGGCAGTCATGGCCCGGTCGGCACCGCGCACATGGCCGTGACTAGCCGGATGTGAGCATCGGCAAAAGGTCCTCCCGGCTCATGTAGTCCCCCGTTTGGCGTGCCGAATATCCGTTTGGCCGATCCCAAGCAGCCCATCTCAACGGAGGACGCATGGCCCGCAACCGTTCCACCGCCCTGATCGCCGTAGGCGCAGCCGTCTTCGTCGTCGGCGCCGCCCTGACCTTCCTGATCGTCCGCGATGACGGCGACGACAGCAAGGTCACCGCGTCGGGGTCGACGGCCCAGCCCTCGGCTCAGCCGGCCACCGGAGCGCAGCCCGCCGCCGCCCCCGCGACCGTCAAGGTGCCGGCCGACAAGGAGGCGGTCGCCGTCCAGGTCCCGACCATCGCCGGCCTGGCCGGTTACGCGAAGGTCGGCGACCGGGTCAACGTGTACGGGACCTTCAAGGACCGCCAGCCCAACTCCTCGGCCCGGGGCATCCCGATCGCCAAGCTGGTGCTGGCCGACGCCTCGGTCCTCGCCGTCACCGCTCCGGCCCCCGGCGCCGAGGGCGGTACGGCCACCTACCTGCTGGCCGTGAACCCGGGTGACGCCGAGAAGGTGATCTACCTGGCCTCGTTCGAGGGCATCTGGCTGTCGATCACGGCCGAGGGCGCCCCTGCCGTCCCCGGTACGCCGGGCCGCTCCGCCGGCAACGCGATCTGAGCGGGTCGACCGACACATGCGCAACCCCAAGATCCTGGTCCTCGAGCGCAGCGCCGCACTGGCCGAGCAGCTGGAGCGGGTGGTGGGCGACCTCCGGCCCCGTCCCGAGGTCAGCACCGCCAGCCGGGTCGGCGTGGTCGCCGACGTGCTGACGGCCGAGGGTCCGTTCGACGTCCTGGTGGCCGGGCCGAGCCTGGCCACCCGCACCGGGCTGGCCCGCCTCGAGGTCATCCACGACGAGTTGCCCGACATGCAGCTGCTCCTCGCCTTCGGCCGCCGGCCCGACGCCGCCCTGCGCGACATCGTCCGGACCGGCGCCGTCGACCTGGTCCAGCTCCCGGTGGACGACGAGCTGCTGCGTGAGAGCATCACGCGGATCCTCGACATGGCCAAGCGCAAGGAGGCCGACCGGCTCGAGGCGCCGGCCGGGGTGTCCACCAACGGGCATCGCCCGGCCGCGGGCCGGGTCTTCACCATGTCGTCGGCCACCGGAGGGTGCGGCAAGACCTTCATCGCCACCAACCTGGCCTTCATGCTCGGCCACTACAGCGGGAAGCGGGCCTGCATCATCGACCTGGACCTGCAGTTCGGCGAGGTCTCGACCGCCCTGCGGCTGCGCCCCAAGTACACGATCCACGACGCCCTACAGCGCGAGGACGCCGACGAGGCCGACCTCCAGGCCCACATCGAGGAGTACATGGTCACCCACGAGTCGGGGATCTCGGTCCTGGCCGCGCCGAAGGACCCGGCCGAGGCCGACAGCATCGACCCGATCCACGTGAGCCGGATCATCAACGCGGCCCGCGCCCGGTTCGACTACGTGGTGGTCGACACGCCGTCGGCGTTGAACGAGATCGTGCTGGCCGCCTTCGACCTGTCCGACACCCTCTTCACCATGGCCACCCTGGACCTGCCGAGCGTCCGCAACATGGGCGTGTTCCTCGGCGCCCTCGAGCGGCTCAAGATCCCGAGCGACAACATCAAGCTGCTCCTCAACAAGGCGGAGACCGACGTCGGCATCGACGTGGCCCAGGTCACCCGGCTGTTCCCCCAGGGGTTCACCGCCGTGCTGCCCTACGCCAAGGAGGTCAGCCGCTCCATCAACCTCGGGACCCCGGTGCTGGCCTCGTCGCCCAACGCCGCCATCAGCAAGCTCATCCTCGACGGCTTCAGCCCCCTGCTCCCCGAGAGCGAGCGCATGAAGACCGCGTTCGCCCCGGTCGCACACGTCGCCGACAACCACAAGCGCCGCCTGTTCCGCCGCCAACCCGCCCACCAGGCACGCTAGGCGGCTGCGGATCAAATGCGCCTGACCGAACCTTCCGACGCAGCTTTCACCACCAACGTGCTGGTCAGGCGCCTCGGCCGCTCCGCGGCCGACGCCAGATCAGCAGTCGCCTAGGAGATCCCCTTGAAGCTCTCAGAACGTCTCGCCGCCCTCGAGGAGCAGGAGCGCAAGCAGGAGCCCGGCGCCGACCTGGGCACCTCCCGTCCCACCCGCCCCGGCCGGCACCGGGCCAGGGCCGCCGCCACTCCGAAGGCCAAGAAGGACAACGCCTCCTGGGAGGAGTCGAAGCGCAAGGTCCGGGCCCTGGTGCTGGCCGAGGTGGCGCCCAAGATGGGGAAGCTGAAGGGTGACGCCCTCAACGCCGAGCTGAAGGGCGCCCTGGACCGCATCCTTCAGCGCCAGGAGGTGCAGGTCTCCCCGCTCGAGCGCCGAAAGTTCGTGCAGGAGGTCATCCAGGACACCCTCGGCTACGGGCCCCTCGACCCGCTGCTGCAGGACGTCAACGTGACCGAGATCATGTGCAACGGCTTCGACGAGATCTGGGTGGAGAAGCGCGGCCGCCTGGAGGCGACGGAGCTGTCGTTCACCGACGACGTCCAGTACCGCCAGGTCATCGAGAAGATCGTCTCGGCCGTGGGCCGGCGCATCGACGAGAGCTCGCCCATGGTGGACGCCCGCCTCCCCGACGGCTCCCGCGTCAACGCCATCATCCCGCCCCTCGCCATCCACGGGTCGGTGCTCACCATCCGTAAGTTCGCCGCCGACCCCTACACCGTGAAGGACCTCATCAACTTCGGGACCTTCAGCCTCGACCTGGCCGTGGTGATGGAGGCCTGCGTGCGGGGCAAGCTCAACATCCTGGTCTCCGGTGGCACCGGCACCGGCAAGACGACCAACCTCAACGTGCTGTCGTCGTTCGTCCCCGACGGTGAGCGCATCATCACCATCGAGGACTCGGCCGAGCTCCAGCTCCAGCAGCCCCACGTGATCAACCTCGAGTCTCGCCCGCCGAACGCCGAGGGCGTGGGCGAGGTCCGCATCCGGGACCTGGTGAAGAACTCCCTGCGGATGCGGCCCGACCGCATCATCGTCGGTGAGGTCCGCGGCGCGGAGGCACTGGACATGCTCCAGGCCATGAACACCGGCCACGAGGGGTCCATGACCACCGTCCACGCCAACAGCGCGCGCGATGCCCTCAGCCGGCTCGAGACCATGGTGCTGATGGCCGGGTTCGACCTGCCGGTGCGGGCCATCCGCGAGCAGGTCAACGCCGCGATCGACGTGATCATGCATCTCGACCGGCGCAGCGACGGCCGCCGCGTGGTGACCTCGGTGACCGAGGTCCAGGGCATGGAGGGCGACGTCATCCTGCTCCAGGAGATCTTCCGCTGGCGGCCCGGCATGGGTGCCGACGGCAAGCCCTCCGGCGAGCTGGTCGCCACCGGGCTGCGCCCGAAGTTCCTCGAGAAGCTGGCCGACGCGGGCGTCGAGGTCCCGGCCAAGGTGTTCCAGTCCAAGGGGACGCCTCGCGCCGTTCCGGAGCGCCCCGGCCGCACCACCCGCGTGCCCCGACCCCGCGACCTGGCCGAACTGGAGCGGGCCCGATGAACAGCGCCGTCCTCATCGCCCTGCTGGTCGGCTCGGGCCTGGCCCTGCTCACCATCGGCTTCCTGGTGCGGACCCGCGAGCGCGACGAGCAGCTCGCCGACATCCTGGACCTCCCCTTCGGGGAGCGGGACGTGCCGGTCGAGGCCGTCACCGAGGGCCGCAACCCGCTGGCCCACGGCGCGGTCACCATGGCGGGGCGCATGGTGGGCCAGCTCGACGCCAAGGGCTCGCTGCGGCTCATGCTCGAGCGGGCCCGCATCCCGCTCAAGCCCGGCGAGTACGTGATCGTCATCGCCTGCGCCGGCATCGTGGGCGGCATCCTGCTCGGGCTCATGACGAGCGCCGTCGTGCTCGGCGTCGGCGGGTTCCTCGGGGCCGTCGCCGTCGGCGTCCTGCTCCCCAAGGTGAAGATCACGAGGCGGCGCAAGGCCTTCGAGGCCCAGCTGCCCGAGGCGCTGTCGCTGATCGCGTCGTCGCTCTCGGCCGGCCACACGTTCCTCCGGGCCATACAGATGATGACGGAGGAGGCGGAGGACCCGCTGGCGGAGGAGTTCGCCCGGGTGGTCTACGAGACCAGGCTCGGCGACCCCATCGTCGACGCCCTCGACCGGATGGCCATCAGGCTCGAGGTCCCCGACCTGCGCTGGGTGGTCCAGGCCATCCGGATCCAGCAGACCGTGGGCGGGAAGCTGGCCGACATGCTCCACACCCTGGCCGACTTCATCCGCTCCCGGGAGGAGGTGCGCCGGGAGGTGCAGGTGCTCACGGCCGAGGGCCGGATCTCGGCCTGGGTGCTCGGCGCCCTGCCCGTGGGCCTGCTGTTCGCCATCCAGCTCATCAACCCCGGCTACGCCGCCCCCTTCTACAAGGGCTGGGGCCTGGTCGTCCTGGCCGGGACCGCCGCCTCCATCGCCACCGGCGTCGCCGTCATCCTCAAGATGGTCAAGATCGAGGTCTGAGATGAACATCACCATGCTGCTCGCCATCGGCGTGGCCCTGGCCGGCCTGGCCTCGGTCGCGGCCGGCGTGTCGCGCCGCCGCCTGGCCGGCGACCCCGCCGCCTACCTCCACGACCTCGAGCTCGACGCCATGTCCGAGGTCGAGGGCGACTCGTACACCCACAGGATGCGCCTGCCCTTCCTGTCCCGCGTGATGCGGCCGCTGGGCTCGGGCTTCCTCGACCGGGTGGCGTCGCTGACGCCGCGCAACTACGCCGCGAAGATCCACCGCCAGCTGCTCCATGCCGGCCTCAGCGGGTCCGTCCGGGCCGAGGAGTTCATCACCGGGCAGGCGGTCGCCACCGGTGCCGGCATCCTGGTGGCGCTCCTGGCCGTCACCCTGATGGACCTCTCGACCAGCAGGGCCACCCTGGTCCTGGTGCTCGGCCCCTCCATCGGGGCCCTGCTCCCCTCCAGCTGGCTGGCCCGCAAGGTGCAGGAGCGCAAGGACGCCATCCTCAACGACCTCCCCGACGTGGTGGACCTGCTCGCCATCTCCGTCGAGGCCGGCGTCGGCTTCGAGGGCGGGCTGGAGATCGTCTGCGCCCACTTCGAGTGCCCTCTCTCGGAGGAGCTGTCCCGGACCCTCAAGGAGATGGAGCTCGGCCTGCCCCGCCGCGAGGCCCTGCACAACCTGAAGAAGCGCACCGAGGTCGCCGACCTGAACAACTTCGTCATGGCCCTCACCCAGGCCGACGCCCTCGGCATGCCGATCGGTCGGATCCTGCACACCCAGGCCAAGGAGATGCGCAACAAGCGCCGCCAGCGGGCCCGGGAGAAGGCGGCCAAGCTGCCGGTGAAGATCCTCTTCCCGCTCGTGGCCTTCATCTTCCCGGCCGTGCTGATCGTGATCCTGGGCCCGGCCATGGCCTCCGTGGCGGAGTCGCTCTGACCCGCCACCCCTTCTGGTCCGCAGGACGACATGGTTTCCGTGTCGTTCTGCGGACCAGAAGCGCGCGTCAGGGCCCGGCGGCCTCGATGCGCTCGCTCAGGCGCTCGTAGTCGGCGTTGTAGGCGTCGATGGCCTGCTGGACGGCTGCCCCGTCCCCGCCGCCGGCGCACACCTCGATGGCCTTGGCGAGCGAGGCCAGCGCCACCTCGGCCGCCCGGCGGACGTCGGCGTCGGCCGCTGCACCCAGCGCGGCCCGGTGGGGCTCGAGCTCGCCCGGCGCCGTGTCGCGGCAGTACCCGCCGCCCTGGCCCCGCACCGAGCGGAGGCCGACCTCGCTGGCCACCAGGTTGATCCCGGTGGCGGCCGAGGTGAGCCGGAAGGCGGCGTCGCGCTGCTCGAACGAGAGGGTGCTGGAGGAGGTGGACCCGTTCCCCGGGGCGGTGCCGTCGGTGCCCGCGTCGCCATCGCTGCAGGCGGCGCCGGCCACCGCCCACAGCCCGGCCACCGCCGCCGAGGCGACCCGGACCAGCAGTGACCCACCCGTCGACCTCGCACCCACCGCTGGTGATCGTAGGGGACCGTGGCCGCCCGGGGGGTGGATGGCGCCGGCTGGTGACGCTCGTCACAGCCCACACCTAGCGCCGCGGGTAGAGTCGCCGTGATGAGGACGCGGGGGGGTGGTGCGCAGCGGCGCCGGACGGCCGTCGCCCTGCTGGCCGGGCTGTTCGCGGCCCTCGCCGTCGCCTCCGCCGTGCTGCTGATCACCACCGACACGTCGGCCGAGGTGGGCCAGAACGTGTTCGTGAACCCGGCCGGGCCCATCGACGCCAACAACTCGCCCACCATCGTTCGCAACCCCACCCAGCCCCGCAACGTGGTGGTCGTGCACCGGGTCGACCTCCCGGGGTTCTCGGCCTCGGTGCAGACGAGCTTCGACGGCGGCCGGGCCTGGCAGACGACGGCCCTCCCCCTGCCGGCCGGCCTCGACCGCCCCTTCGCCTCGGACGCCGCCTTCGCCCCGGACGGCACGCTGTACGTCTCCTACGTGAACCTCCAGGGCGCCGGCAACCGGCCCGACAACCTCTGGCTGGCCCGCTCCACCGATGGCGGCCGCTCCATGTCCGAGCCCGTCAAGGTGGCCGGCGCCCTCACCTTCCAGACCCGCATCGCCGTCGACCCCGAGGGCGTCGTGCACCTCACCTGGCTCAAGGTGGCCGACGTGGCGCCCTACGCCATCGTGGCCTACCCGAGCCCCGTCGTGGCCGTGCACTCCACCGACGGCGGCACCACCTTCTCCGAGCCGGTGGCCGTCAGCGACCCCGAGCGCCAGCGGGTGGGCGCGGCCAGCCCCGCCATCGACAGCGAGGGCGACGTGGTCGTGCTGTACCAGGACTTCAAGAACGACAGCCGGGACTACCAGAACCTCGACGGGCCGGTCTGGGAGGACCCCTTCGCCCTGGTGGTCACCCGGTCGGAGGACGGTGGCACGACCTGGTCGAAGGGCGTCGAGGTCGACGACGACCTGGTCCCCACCAAGCGCTTCCTGGTCTTCCTGCCCGAGTTCCCCTCCATCGCGGCCGGCCCCGACCGGTCCCTCTACGTGGCGTGGGCCGACGGCCGCAACGGCGACCTCGACGTGTTCGTCCGCCGTTCGGACGACGGCGGCGCCACCTGGGGACCCCCGGTGCGGGTCAACGACAACGGGGCCGCCGACGGCACCGACCAGTACATGCCCAAGGTCGACGTGGCCCCCAACGGGCGGGTCGACATCGCCTTCTACGACCGGCGGGGAGACCCCAGCAACATCCGGATGGACGCCTTCCTCGCCTACTCGGACGACGACGGCAGGACCTTCGAGAACCTCAGGATCTCCTCCGCCCCGTTCGACTCCCGCGTCGGCTTCAGCGCCAACGCCAAGGTGGAGGCCGACTTCGGGTCCCGGATCGGCCTGCACAGCGACGACGAGGAGACGCTGGCGGCGTGGACCGACACCCGCCTCGGCACCGAGGACACGGCCCGCCAGGACATCGCCCTGGCCAGGATCGAGCTGACCACCGAGGACGCACCGGCCCTGGCCCGGCTGCCGGTGGTCGGCTTCCTCCTCCTCGCCAGCGCCCTGTGCCTGGCCGTGTGGTGGTTCTCGGGCCGGGAGCCGGCCCGGCGGCACGACGAGCCGCCCCCGGACGCGGACCCGGCGGCCGAGGAGCCCGGCGTGACCACCGAGCAGACGACGAGGAGCGTGGAGGCATGAGGATCGCGTTCGTGGGCAAGGGCGGCGTGGGCAAGTCGGCCGTGGCCGGCACCTTCGCCCGGGCCCTGGCCCGCACCGGAGAGCCGGTCCTTGCCATCGACTCCGACCCCATGCCGGGCCTGGCCTACTCGCTCGGGCTCGCCATCTCCGACGCCCCGCTCCCCGACGAGGCCATCGAGGAGCGCCAGGAGGGCGAGGAGGGGCCGCGGTTCCGCCTCCGCACCGGCCTCACCGCCGTCGACGCGGTGGAGGCCTACGCCGCCACCGCCCCCGACGGCGTGCGGTTCCTGCAGTTCGGCAAGCACCGGGGCCAGACCCGCGCCCTCTTCCGCTCCCAGTTCGCCTTCCGCCAGATCATCCGCCAGCTGCCCGAGGACCGCTGGAGCCTCATCGGCGACCTGCCCGGCGGCACCCGCCAGCCCTTCTCGGGCTGGGGGGACTACGCCCGCACCATCCTCGTCGTGGTGGAGCCGACGGCCAAGTCCCTCCTCACCGGCCGCCGCCTGGCCCGCATGGCCCTGGACGAGGAGCACCCCCGCCGGGTGGTGGCGGTGGCCAACAAGGTGCGGGAGCCGGGCGACGCCGACCTGGTGGCCAGGCGCACCGGGCTCGAGGTCGTGGGCTCGATCCCGTGGGACGAGGCCCTGGCCGAGGCCGAGCGGCAGATGGCGGCGCCGATCGACCTGGCCCCGGACTCAGCCGCGGTGCAGGCGGTAGAATCACTGGTCGAGCAGTTGAGCGAGGAGCGCATCGCATGAGGGTCGCAGTCGTCGGCAAGGGCGGTTCGGGCAAGACCACCACCTCGGCGGTGGTGGCCCGCACCCTGGCCCGCCATGGCTTGTCGGTGGTCGCTCTCGACTGCGACTCCAATCCCAACCTGGGCATCTCGCTCGGGGTGGGCGACTTCGAGACCGAGCGCCTCGTCGCCATGCGCGAGTCCCTGGAGGAGGGCGGCGAGGAGCACGCCCCCGGCTGGGACGACCTGATCGCCCGCTTCGGCTCCGACGCCCCCGACGGTGTGAGATTGGCGGTGGTGAGCCGGATCGAGAACCCGCAACCCGGCTGAGCCTGATGCGGGCTGTCTCCCGAGCAGTTGCTCGGATCCGTTGATTTCGAGGGTCTCACCGTGATCGCCGACCTGGAGGCGGGGATCGGCACGCTCACCCGTCTGGGCGAGCAGCGGGTCGACGCCGTGCTGGTGGTGGCCGAGCCCACCCCCAAGTCGATCGAGGTCGGCGTCCGCGCCGCCGAGCTGGCGCGGGAGAAGCAGCTGGGCCGGATCGTGGTCGTGGCCAGCCGGGTGCGGGGCGAGGCCGACATGGACGTGCTGCAGCAGGCGTTCGCCGGCTACGAGGTCGTCCCCATCCCCGACGACCCCGCCATCGTGGAGGCCGACCGCAAGGGCGTCGCCCCCCTCGACCTGGCCCCCGACTCGCCCGCAGTCAAGGCCCTGTGCGACCTGGCCCGCAGCCTGCTGCCGGTGCCCGCGTAACCCAGGTGGCGGAGGCGGCCGGCGAGCCGGCGCGCGCGAGCACGCTGCAGCAGAGCCTCCCCTACCTCGGCCTGGCCGTCGGGGCCTGGGCCCTGGCCGCCCCGTACGTGCTGCTCGGGCCCGACCTGAACGCGTCGGCCAAGAACGAGTTCGCCGACCACGTGGTGCCCGGCGTCGTGATGCTCGGCCTGTCGGTGGCGCTGCTGGTGCGCCAGGGCAGGGGGATCACGGGCGGCGCCTTCCCGCTCCTGGCCGGCTTCGGCGTCCTCCTGGCCGGCCTCTGGATGACGGCCACCCACCTGCCACTGGTGTCCGACGCACGCCGAGGGGCCGTCTCGTACGGCCTGGCCGCCTGGCACACCCTGCCCGGCGTGGTGGTGATGGTGCTCGGCGGGGTGTGGGCCGCCGTGCACTGGGCCGGCGCCGAGGAGCCCGCCAACCGCTGACGGCGGCCTCCCGGCTCAGGCCCTGCGGGCCTGGATCAGGTGGTAGAGCAGGAGCAGCTGGGTGAGGGCCAGGGGCTCGCTGCGGATGCCGCCGGGCTCCAGCTCGCCGAGCGACTCCGGCAGCGGCTCGTCCACGCCCAGCTCCTCCCAGATGGCATGCTTGACCTTCCCGGTGACCTCGGGGTCGGCGTAGCCGTGGATGTGGACGGCGTCGACCGGCTTGCCGTCGTCGTCCCGGCTCAGCTTCATGTGGATGGCCTTGCGCGTGTCGTCGGTGAGGATGCTGGCCAGGTCGGGGTGGGAGATGGTGGGCCGCAGCAGCAGGGTGGCACTCAGGGGGTCGGACACCGACTCGCCCCGCTCCTCGATCGGGGCGAAGCGCACGACGATGTCGGCATGGGCCCGCTGGGGACGGATGAACTCGGCCGACTCGGGCTCGCGCTTGTCGAGGTCGGCCCGCACCTGCTCCTCGGTGTAGCCCCGCTTGGTGGTGTCGCGCTTGATCTTCCAGTCGTAGCGGATCTCCTCGGGCGGGTCGA
>JBQTJJ010000048.1:0-3729 GCA_052387235.1 Actinomycetota bacterium | reverse complement strand
ACGCTCTTCCTATTGGGCCCCGGCCTCGCCCCGGGGGAGCACCCCCACCACCAGCCCCGGCGCCGGGTCGGTCCCTAACGCCTGGGCCTGGGTCGGGGCCGCGGCCCGGGCCCCGGCCGGGTTGTGGGCGCCGTCGAGCACCACCAGGGGCTGGCGGGCCACCACCTCCATCCGCCCCGGGAGCCGGAGCCGGGCGAAGGCCTCCCGCACCACCTCGTCGGCCAGGGGTGCCTCGAAGAAGGCCTCGGCCGCGGCCAGGGCGACGGCGGCGTTGTCGCCCTGATGGGCGCCGTGGACGGGCAGGAACACGTCGTCGTAGGCGCCGGCGCGGGTGCGCAGGTCCACGACCCGGCCGCCGTGGGCCACCCGGTTCGCCGGGGTGGAGAAGTCCCGGCCCCGTTCCCAGACGGCGGCCGACAGCCGGCCCCGGAACACGTCGGCCACCTCCGCCCGCGTCTCGCCCAGGACCAGGGTGCTGGCCGGCTTCACGATGCCGGCCTTCTCCCGGGCGATCTCCACCAGGGTGGGCCCCAGCACCTCGGCGTGGTCGAGGCTCACGTTGGTGACCACCGCGACCTGGGCGTCGGCCACGTTGGTGGCGTCCCAGCGACCCCCCATCCCGACCTCCACCACCGCGGCGTCGACGGCCACGTCGGCGAACCACCGGTAGGCGGCGGCGGTGAGCAGCTCGAAGCGGGTCAGGCGCTCCCCGGCCAGCTCCTCCAGCCCGGCCAGGGCCTCCAGCAGCCCGGCCAGCTCGCCGTCGCCCACCGGCACCAGGTCCCAGGCCAGGCGCTCGTTCACCCGCTCCAGGTCGGGGCTGGTGTAGGTGCCGACGGAAAGGCCCTGGGCCAGGAGCAGGGAGGTGACCATCCGGGCCGTGGAGCCCTTGCCGTTCGTCCCGGTGAGGTGGATCACCGGCGCCGCGGCCTGGGGGTCACCCATGAGGTCGACGATGCGTCGCATGCGGTCGAGGGTGGGCGGCCGCAGGTCGGCCACGGCCGCCTCGAAGTTGGTGTGGCCGTCGAGCCAGCCCAGGGCCTCGGCGTAGGTCCAGCCCATGAGCGCCGTCACCCGCTCGAACGGCACGGCCCCGGACAGCCGCAGTGCGAGGCCCACCACGACCGCCACCTCGGGCTGCTCGCTGGCGGCCATCACGAGGGTGCAGCCGGCGCCCCCGTCGCAGCCGGGCGGCCACCCCGCCGCCGCCAGGGGCCACACGCCGGCGACGAAGCGGGTGTCAAGGACGGCCTCACCGGCCACCAGGTGGCCCATGCAGCGCCCGCACGAGGAGGAGGGTTCCACGGACACGGCCATGTGGCCGCAGTCGAGGCAGCGGGCCACAGGGAGGCGCTCGCCCACCCACAGCTGCCGGGAGACGCACCACTCCGGGCCCTCGCCGGCCCTGTTGAGCAGCTCCTCCCGTGCCGAGGCCGGGGTCACCTCCACCAGCCCGTCCCGCACCACGTCGGCGGCAGCGGCCTCCAGGTCGGCCCTGGCCAGGAACCAGTGGCGCCCGAGCTTGGGCACCAGCACGGTGGTGCAGGCCGGGCACCGGGCCGCCGGCTCCCGCGCCGCCTCGACCGCCACCAGCGCCCCCTCGGCCGCCACCAGCTGGCGGGCGGCGGCGCGGGCGGCGTAGCGGGCCAGGCCCTCGAGCGGCCCCGGCGCCCGCACCACCCCCGAGCCGTCGACGACCCGGACCGGCGGCCACCCATGGCGCCGGGCCAGGTCGAGGGCGGCGCCGTCGTGGCCCGGGACCACGAGGGTGGGCTCGTCGACCCCCGGGTCGGCCAGCACGGGCACCGTGGCCGCCGTCATGGGCACGGTGACGACCCGCCCCTCGGCCCGATGCCCGGGCGGCACGGCCACCGCCGCCACGCCGGGCAGCAGCTCGGGGGCGAGGCAGCGCACCTCCACCGGGCCGGCGCCGATCTCGCCGTCCGCGCCCGGCATCCGCAGGACCAGCACCTCGCCCGCCAGGTGGTCGTCGACGGCGTCGCCCGCTCCCACCACCGTCGCGCAGCGGGGGCACACGTCGACGATGCGCTCGTCCTGGCGCACCAGGCCGGCCTCGAACAGCCGGACGAAGGCGGTGCGTGCCGCCTGCGCGGCCCGCCGGCCCGCCGCCGCCGCCGCCTCCACGTCGGCCTCGATCCCGAGGCCGGCGAGGACCGGCGCCAGGGCGTCCCGTCGGGCCCGGTCCAGACGGTCGGCCCGGGCCGCGAAGTCGGCCCGGCCCAGGTGGGCCTTGTCCAGGCCCTCCCGCCTCAGCTCCTCCTCGGTCGCGTACTGCCCGGCCAGGCCTCCGGCGGCCAGTCCCAGGGCCCAGGCCGGCCGGTGCCCTTCTGCCCGCCCGGCCCGCACCAGCCCCTGGGCGGCCACGAAGGCGGCCAGGTGGTCCGGCAGGGAGGGGCCGTTGACCGGCGCCAGGCCGGTGACGACCAGCGACCGGTCGGGCACGGGGGGGAGCGGTTAGGAGCCTGTTGCTCTACGGGTCGGCCGCCTCGCGGCCGACCGGCTGACCTGCTCGCGTCCCGGTGCCGCACGTCCGCGGACCTTGGTCAGCCGCATCTGGTCAACACGCTCCTACGCCACTTCGATCAGCACGTGCGGCGTGGCGTCGGAGGCGGCCACGGCGCGTACGGCCTTCTCGCGGGCCAGGTCGGCCACGTCCGACGCCTTCTCCCGGGCCAGCCCGGCCACGTCCGACGCCCGCCTGGCCGCCAGCTCCACGTGGGGGCGGGCGGCCCTGGCCGCCTTCTTGGCCTGGCGCCGGCTGACCTTGGCCGCGTGCTCCACGTGGGGCTTGGCCAGGGCGGCGGCGTGCTCGGCCTGGCGCCGGCTGACCTTGGCCGCGTGCTCCACGTGGGGCTTGGCGGCGCGTGCCGCCTTGCGGGCCTGGCGGCGGGTGAGCGTGGCCGCGTGCTCCACGCGGGGCCTGGCCGCCTCGGCTGCCCCCGAGGCCCGCTCGCGGGTGACCTTTGCCGCCTGCTCCACGTGCGGCTTGGCCGTCTCGGCCGCGTGTACGGCCACCTGGAGCGCCTGCTCCAGGGCGTGCTCGAACGCAGGCCGGGCCGCGCGTGCGACCTCGCTCAGGCCGCCGGACCGGGTTGCGGCGGCGGCGGCAGCAGCTGCCGCCCGCCTCGCCTTCTTCTTGGCCTTGCGCTTCCCCCGGAAGGTGAGCAGCACCCCCAGGGCGGCGCCGGCCGCGGCCGATTCCGCCCCTACGCGAGCCGCCTGGTTCACCATCTGGTCGATGGTCTCGTCACGGGAGTAGGCCTGGTACGCCGAGTACCCGGCGCCCCCCAGCCCTCCCAGGACCGCGAGCTTCAGGATCTTTCGCATGCCGCGACCCTACCGCCTGGGTCCGGGCCCGGGCGCCGGCGGGCCGAACGCAGAAGGCGGTCGTCGCTATGGGTGCGCCCCTCGGCGGGTACCCCTACCCCTGGGGGCCGGTCCGCTCGTGGGTGGCTGTGGACTCGCCCGGGCAGTCGACCGGGAGCGGGATGCCCAGCAGGGCCAGCGACTCGTCCCCGCTGGACGAACTGGTCCCGTTGTTGGCCATGGCGGACGATGAGCAGTCGAGCAGCCTCTGGTCGCCCACCTCGAGCACGGCGAAGGAGCTGCCCGATCGGGCGTTGCCGCTGGTGGTCTTCGCCTCGGACGACGTGGTCAGGACGGCGACGTCGAGCTCGCTCACCGAGGCCTCGACCACGCTCGACCGGG
>JBQTJJ010000047.1:0-53037 GCA_052387235.1 Actinomycetota bacterium | reverse complement strand
CATCTGCCCTGGGCCGAGGCGCCCTCGCCGCACCCGCTCGAGGCCGCGCAGGTCGACGGCGCCGGCCTCCGAGCAGCACACCACGAGGCCGTCGTCGCAGATGGCGAAGCGCAGGGGGCGCAGGCCGTTGCGGTCGAGGGCGGCGCCCACGCCGAGGCCGTCGGTGAAGATGAGGCCGGCGGGGCCGTCCCACGGCTCCACCAGGCTGGCGTGGTAGCGGAAGAATCCGCGCACCTCGGGGTCGAGGTCTCTCGCCCCCTCCCATGCCTCCGGCACGAGCATGGCGACGGCGTGGCGGATGTCGCGGCCTCCCCGAACGAGCAGCTCTACCGCCGAGTCGAGCTGGCCGGAGTCGGAGTCGCCGGTGCTGAGGAGCGGGTGGAACAGCTCTTCGCCGCCGAGCCCGGCGGCCTCGGTGCCGAGCACGCTGCGGGCGCGCATGCGGTTCACGTTGCCGGCGATGGCGTTGATCTCGCCGTTGTGGCACAGGCTCCGGAAGGGCTGGGCCCGCTCCCAGGTCGGGAGGGTGTTGGTGGAGAAGCGCTGGTGGAAGACGGCGAACGGGGCCTCGAAGCGGGGGTCGGCCAGGTCGAGGTAGAACCTCCCGAGCAGGTCGGCGGCCACCAGGCCCTTGTACGACACGGTGCGGAAGGAGCAGCTGGCCACGTAGGTGCCGGTGGCGGTTGCCTCGATGCGCCGGCGCATCCGGAACGCGGCCGCCTCGGGGCTGCTGCCGTTGACGGCATGGGGGGTCCGGCTCTCCAGGACGGCCTGGAGCAGCAGCGGCTGGCTCTGCTGGGCCAGGGTGCCGAGCTGGGACGGGTCGGTGGGCGGGGTGCGCCACTCCACCACGTCGATCCCCTCGGCGCCGGCGGCCGCCTCCACCGCGGCCCTGGGGTCGTCGCCCCGGGCGAAGAGCACCGCCACGCCGTGGTCGGGACCGAAGATGGCGGGCGGGATCGGCAGCAGGACGCCCGATCCGTCGGACGTGCGGCTGTCGGCCGCCACCGCGCCACGGTGGATGACGCAGGCCAGGCCGGACAGGGCCGCCTCGACGATGGCCCGCGAGGACCGCCCGTGCATATCGGCGGTGAAGCCGATGCCGCAGGCATCGCGTTCTGCACGCATGGGCTGACCTCGGTGTGCTCGGTGCCGCATGCTGCGGCTCGGGGAAATCGGCCGGGCCTTCTCCGTTGAAGGGGGGGTTTGGGGAGAAGGCGCCGTCGCCGGCACCGCCCCGGGTCCTGCTGTGGTCGGCCAGTGTACCGCCGGTCCCCGCCCTGCCGACAGCGAAGCGGCTCCGGTCGCCCGGGCCGCAAGGTGGGCAGGGCCGGTCCCCGGGATGCCGGCGCCCGGTGGTCGCTCAGGTCCGGCGCGAGCTCCCGGGGGGCCAGATCGTGGAGGACCCGGTGCGCCGGCGGTTCTCGTCGAGGGCCCAGGTCCGGCGCCACCCGGTGGCGGCCGGCCCGGTGAGGACCGGGGTGGCGCCGGCCGCGGCCCGGCGCCGGGAGGCCCACAGCCCGGACGCCCGCTCGTCGGCCAGCACCTCGATGGCCCGCTCTATGCGGGCGGCCAGGGCATGGGCGCTCTCGCCCTCCTCCGCCCGCAGGGGCCGGCCGAAGGTGACGGCGGTGGCGGCGGGGCGGACCCCCTTCCCCCCCTTCTTCAGGATGCGGCGGGTGCCGTGCAGGTGCACCGGGACCACCGGCGCGCCGGTGCGCACGGCCAGGTAAGCGGCGCCGGCCCGGTGGCTCTGGCCCCACCCGTCCGGGCTGCGCCCGCCCTCGGGGAAGATGACGAGGCTCCACCCGCCCTCGATGAGCGACAGGGCCAGCTTGGTGGACTGCGGGCTCACCCGGGCCCGCTCGATGGGGATGGCGTTGATGCTCAGGGCCCAGAGGCGGCCCTTCCACCGCTTGTCGAAGAAGTGGTCGGCGGCGGCGGCCACCGCGGTGCGGTGGCGGAACCGCTCGGGCAGGGAGGTGAGGACCAGCGGCGTGTCCACGTGGCTCGAGTGGTTGGCGGCGAAGATCGCCGGCGCCGGCAGCGACTCGATGCGGTCGAGGCCGTCCACGTCGGGGGAGGCGAGCGCCCGGATGAACGGTCGGGTGACCCCGTCCAGCACCAGGGCCCGGGCCAGGCGGGCCGGGTACCGGCGGGCCCACGCCGTCTCCGTGTGCACGCCCGTGCGCTTCTCGACCGGCGGCCGCGGCACGCCCCCGGGCCAGCTCGGAGGCCCGAACGGGAACCGCCGCAGTCGCATCAGGCGCCTTTCGAGTAAATAGCTCCCCAAAATGGGGAGCTATTTACTCGGGAGTGGGGGATCCGGTTCACTTGACGTCCGCGATGAGCAGGGGCGGGGCGTGGAGGTGGGTGACCGACGGGCTGGGGCCCACCACGTCGGAGGCCATCTCGAGGGCGTCGTCGAGGGTGGAGGCGGGCTTGAAGCCCAGCCGGCGCACCGCCTTCGTGTCGCCGCCCACCACGATGACGCCGCCCAGGTGCTGGAGGGCGTGGGCGCACCAGTACCACATGTAGAACGGGTGGACGCCGTGGTAGGCGTGGCTGGTGCGGTAGAGGTGGATGTACCAGGGGTCGGTGGCGAACTGCTCCTCGAACTTGGCCTCCAGCTCGAGCGGATCGGTGGTCTCGGCCAGCACCTGGTCGTAGAAGTCGATGTAGCTCGGGTGGTGGACGGGGTGGAAGGCCCGGGGCGTGGGGTGGTGCATGATCACCACGCCGCCCTCGCGCACGAGGGGCCTGCCGCGGTAGAGGTTGAAGAAGTACCCCAGACCGAGGCAGGCCACGAGGATCGGGTTCATCACCGAGTTCACGTTGTAGGGGCAGATGTAGGGAAGCCCCATGGTGAGGACGTCGGTCTGGCCCTGCACCTCCACCAGCTGCTGGCGGTGGACGTTGGCGGTGGTGACCTCGTGGACCGCCTCCACCTCGCCGGCCTGGACGCTGGTCATCTGGTGGGGCGCCTTCATGGACTGGAAGATGGCGGTGCGAAGGCGGGCCGGCGTGCGGTCGAGGGACCTGCTCACGGCCACGTAGCCGGCCCGGTCCCTGGCCGACCACTCCCACTCCCGCTTCATGAGGAACGAGAACTGCTCCGGGAAGGTGTTGGTGTTGAGGGTGGTCTCGATCTGGAAGATCTTGATCCCCTGGGCCGCGATGTGGCGGCCCATGCGCCAGTTGCTGGAGTGCAGCTCGGAGTGCTTGTGGTCCATGAGCGAGCGGCTTCGCTGGAGGGTGCGCACGTTGTGGTGGTGCTTGAGCGAGCGGTACGACGCCAGGCCGGTGGCCACGCTCTTGTGGCCTCCGTCCATGGCCACCAGGTTGATGTTCACGTAGACGATGAGGTCGCTGGTGGCGGCCCGCTTGGAGATCTCGACGTCCTCGCCCTGGTCGGTGGTGCCCAGGTGGAGCATCTGCTCGGGGTCCTCGGCGTCGAGCTGGGTGAGCAGGCCGGCGGGGGCGAACGAGTCGTAGACCCGGTCGCCCAGGGCGTGGCGCAGCTCGGCCTCGGTCATCCGGCGGTGGAGCGCCAGCGCGGCGATGAGCACCACGTCGTCCACGCCGGCCTCGGCAGCCATCTCCAGCACGGCCTCGACGACCCGCTGGCGCACGTCCGGCCGGCGCATGGGCGGCAGGGGGAGGGACACGTCGTCGAAGCAGATGGTGAGCTTCATGCCCGGGCGGAGCAGGGAGGGGAGGGGCTGGCTGTCCCCGAGCGGGTCGAGCAGCGCCGCCCTGATGGCGGCGTCCGGGTCGGCCAGCGGCGCCAGGGGCTCGGGGGGGTAGATGATCCGGCTCCCCACCGGCAGCCGTTCCATGCGGAACTGCTCGCCGTGCCAGAACAGGGTGGGCGGGGTGGATCGGTCGACGTCGAGCACGAAGCCGGGACGGGGCATCTAGCGGGACCTCTTGGGCTTGGTCGACCGGAGGTCGAAGGCGATCTTGACGGCACCCCGCCGGCCGGCGGCGCCGGCGTGGTCGAGGGCCTCCCGCCAGCGCTCCAGCGGGTAGAGGGCGGAGACGAGGCGCTCGAGGCGGGCCTCGGCCACCAGGTCGAAGGCGGTGGCGAAGGTGTCGGAGCGGTAGGCGTACGAGCCCACCAGGCGGATCTCGCGCTGCCACAGCGGGGTGAGGTCCACCCGCACCGGGCCGGGCATGCCCACCAGGACGATGGACCCGCGGGGCCGTACGACGGAGAGGGCCTGGGCCAGCGACGCCTCGCTGCCCACGCAGTCGACGACCACGTCGGCACCGCCGGTGAGCTGGCCGTCGACGGCGAGCGACCGGGTCCGGCGCCGTACGGCCCGGGCCAGCTCCGCGGGCTCCACCACCTCGTCGGCGCCGAGGTCGACGGCCAGCCGGCGCTGGTGGGGATGCTTGGCGCCTGCGATCACGGTGCCGGGCAGGGCCAGGCGCCGCAGGGCGGCGATGGTGCACAGGCCGAGCGTGCCGGCGCCCAGCACGGCCACGGTGGCGCCGCCTGCGAGCTCGGCGGCCGACAGGACGGCGTGGGCCGCGCAGGCGGTGGGCTCCACCATCACCGCCGCCTCGTCGCTCATGCCGTCGGGCACGCGGTGGAGCTGGCTGTCGTGGGCCACCAGGGCGTGGGACCACCCGCCGCCGGTGTCGGCGCAGTAGCCGGTCTGCAGGCCGGGCTCGAGGTCGCCGAAGGCGATGCGCTCGCAGTTGCCGTTGTCGCCGCGGGAGCAGGCGGCGCAGGGCGGGTCGAGGGCCCGCGCCGCGCACGCCAGCACCGGCTCCAGCACGACCCTCGTGCCGTCGTCGAGGTCGCCCACAACCTCGTGGCCGGGCACGAAGGGGAAGCTCACCACGCCCTCGAACCACCGGCTGCTCCTGGCGTCCACGGTGGCCAGGTCCGACCCGCAGATGCCGGCCAGGCGGGGCCGGACCCGGTGCCACCCCGGTCCCGGCAGCGCCGGCTCGTCCACGTCGGTCAGGTGCAGCGGGCCGACCCGGGCGCCGGCGCCGGCGGCCAGCGCCGAGGCCACCCTCGCCGCCGCGAACTTCGGCACCGACCGCTCGTACACGAGGGCCTTCACTCGTCGTCCCCCGCCGACCCCGAGTAAATAAGTCCCCGAATCGGGGACTTATTTACTCGGGAGCGGCCGCGTTCGACGAGCGGGCCGATGGGGAGGAGGGGGCGGGGACCGCCGGGGGCCTTGGACCAGTGCTCGACGTGCCAGCCCCGCTTGCGGGCGATGGTGGCCAGCTTGGCCTCGGGGTTGACGGCCACGGGATGCCCCACCGCCTCCAGCATGGGCAGGTCGGAGGCCGAGTCGGCGTAGGCCGCCGACTCCTCCAGCCGCAGCCCCTCGGCGTCGGCGTAGGCCTTCATCACGAGGGCCCTCGCCTCGCCGGTGGGAGGCCCGGCCAGCAGCTCGCCCGTGAGCCGGCCGTCGCCGTCGGTACCGAGCTTGGCGCACACGATGTCGTCGAACAGCGGCCGCAGCGGGGCGATGGCGAAGTCGAGGGCGCCGGTGATGAGCAGTGTGCGATGGCCGAGGGCCCGGTGCTCGCGCACCCTGCGGATGCCGGCCGGGAAGGCCTTGCGCAGGATGAGGTCGGAGAACATGAGCCAGGCGTCGGCGTCGACCTGGGCCCGGGGGGCGCCCTCGTACCGGCGGTAGAAGTGGCGCAGGAAGTCACCCCGGTCCCGCCGGTCGAGGGACAGCAGGGTGGGCGCCTCCCGCAGTGTGCGCAGGACGAAACGGACCCGCTCCTCGGCCGGGAGGTGGCGGGTCGCCAGCCAGGCGTACGACTCCACCACGTTGGAGGCGATGAGCGTGTTCTCGAGGTCGAAGGCGGCCAGGTGGCGCGACGGGGACAGCACCGCCTTGCGGCCCCTGTCCTCCCTGGATGCGCCCCTGCGCTTGCCGGGCGAGGTGCGCACCCGGGCCTGGGCGACGATCGAGGGCAGGTGCACGTCGCACACGAAGTGGGCCCAGTCGATGACGGCCGGGTCGAAGCCGAACGTCGCCCGGTCGTCTTCGGGCAGCGAGTGGAAGAGGGCCAGGAGGCGGTCGACCTTGAAGACGGCCTCGGTCTCGGCGTAGGCGCCGTACAGCTCCACGTAGCCGAGGGCCCGCTCGGCCTGGCTGCGCCTGTCCTCCAGGCGGGACGACATCTCGGCCCGCTTGCCCCGGATGGGCAGGGAAGTGACGGCCTTCTCGGCCGTGGAAAGGACCTTGGTGGCCCGCTGCAGCTGGCGCTGGACCCGGCCCCGCCCCGGGAAGGACCACTCCGGCACGACGATGGGCTGGCCGTCGGCGTCGTAGAGGGGGTGCTCCTCGAACCACCCCTGCACCAGCCGGACCAGGCGCCGGTACCGGAGCGGGTTGCGAGCGCCGGAGGCGACCTGGACCACGTCGGGACCCGACTCGAGCGGACCCCTGGCCGCCACCGCGATGATGGCCGCGACCACCAGGTCCACCGGGATGACGTCGACCACGCCTTCGGGGATGCCCGGGAACTCCTTCAGCAGGCCCCGCCCGTACGAGATGATCACGGGCTCGGCCATGCGGAAGCCGCGGATCCAGCCGGGTCGCGGCTCGGCCAGGGCCGACTCGATGATGGAGGGGCGCACGATGGTGACCGGGACGTCGCGGCGCGAGTCGAGCAGGGCCCGCTCGCCCAGGGCCTTGGTGTAGGCGTAGGCGTCGGGCCACCCCAGGGCCTGGGCCCGCGACTTGCCGGCCTGGACCATCCGGTCCCGCACCCAGTCGAGCCGGAGCCGCTCCAGCTTCTCGGCCAGCAGGGGCCCGCCGGCGGCGCCGAGCTCGGCCCGGGCCTGCTTGGCGAACGCGGTCAGGCGCTCGGGCTGGCGGCTGGCGGTGTCGGCGTCGGAGCGGGCGTGCCGGGAGGCGGCGACCTCTCCCTGCCACCCCACGTCGATGGCGAACGGGGTGTCCGGCAGCAGGGCCTCGGGTGACTCGCCCCGGCGCGTGCCGGCCACGTAGGCCGTGGACACGGCCACCAGGTGGGGCCTCGGGCCGTCGCCGGCGGCCTCGGCCAGCAGCGCCGCGACCCGGGACGGGCCCAGCAGGTTGACCTCGACGGCGGCGTCGAGCGGCGAGTCGAAGCTGACCGAGGCGGCGGAGTGGACGACGATGTCGCACGAGGACAGGAGGGCCCGGCCCGCGTCGTCGAGGCCGAGGCCGTCGACCGACACGTCGCCGGCCACGACCAGCAGGCGCCGGGCCACCTCGGCATCGAAGGACTCGCCCCACTCTCCTCGGAGGCGGTCGAAGCAGTCGTTGCGGATGATCTCCCGCCGTACCCGCTCCGTCGCCGGCGTGCGCTTGCCGGCCCGCACCACCACCACGACCTCGCACCCGGGGACGCAGCGCAGGAGGCGCTCCACCAGGGCGGTGCCGAGGAAGCCGGTGGCCCCGGTGACGCCGATCCGCTTGCCGTCGAGGCGGGCTGCGATCATCGGCGCCATGTCTACCAGTTGGTAGACGGGCGGCCCAACCCGGCCGTCCTCTACCATCCGGTAGATGAGGTCGACGACGGGGGAGCGGGTCCTCGTGGCCGCCGTCGAGTCCTTCGGGGCCAGAGGCTACGAAGCCACCTCGCTCGACCTCCTGGCCAAGGGCCTGGGCCTGCGCAAGCAGACCATCCTCTACTGGTACCCGAGCAAGGACGCCCTGCTGGCGGCGGTGGTGGACCGCACGGCCGCCGACCTGGGCGCCGCCTTCGACCGCTCGCTGGCCCGGGCGGGGGAGGGGTGGCCCCGGGTGGAGGCGCTGGTGAAGTCGGTCTTCCGCATCTCGGTGCGCCGGCCCGAGCTCCTCGGGGTGGTGCGGGAGGCGAGCCGGCTCGGGCCGCCGGCGTCCACCCGGCTCCTGGGCGCCTTCGAGCCGCTCATGGCCCGGGCCACCTCGTTCCTCGCGGCCGAGATGGAGGCGGGCCGCATGCGGGAGCAGGACCCCCGCATGGTGCTCCTGGCCGCCTACTCGGCCGTGCTCGGCATGGCCACCGAGGTCGAGGTGCTCCGGGCCCTGGGCTTCGAGCCCACCGCCCGTGACCTCGTGCGCCGGCGGGACCAGCTGCTGGCCTTCCTCCGGTCGGCCCTCGGGGCCGAACCCGGGACTAGCCGGCGATGAGCCAGGTGCCGAGGAAGGCGGAGACCAGGGTGTTCACCCGGTTGGTGAGCCCCGACAGGTCCACCAGGTCGGTGCGCCACGTGCCGGCGCCCACCGACTCGACCGACACGACGCCCTGCTGGCGGGCCACGTCGATGGCCAGCTCGGCGGCGGCATAGGAGACCAGGGCCCGGTACGAGGTGGACTCGGTGGTGGCCCGGAAGCGGGCCGCGCCCGGGGCGGTGGAGGTCGGCCAGGGCAGGCCCAGCACGGTGCGGGCGCCCAGGGCCTCGGGCATGATCTGGAGGCCCGCGTACGCGGCCGAGGGGGCCAGGATCCGCCCGAACGCCGGCAGCCACGCCGCTGCGAAGGCGGCCCGCAGGCACTTGGTGGCCAGCTGCGGGTTCCCGGCCACGGCCAGGGCCACGGCCCCGGCTCTGCGCAGCGCCGCGATCTCGGGGGCGCACGTGCCCGACTCCTGGGCCACCACCGACGAGATCGGTGTCTTGGACGCCAGGCCCGCGCCGAGGGCGGCGTCCGGACCGGTGCCGACCACGACCCCGACCGGCCCGTTGATGCCCTGGCTCCGGAGCACCGTGCCGAGCTGGGCCCCGGCCATGCGTGACGTCATCTCGGCCGGTAGGACGCTGGGTCCGGAGATGGCCGGGTCGGCCGGGAGCAGCCAGGGCAGGCCCGGGGGGGGCTCGACACCGAAGCCGCCCACCAGGGCGTCGACACGCTTCACGAGGCCCGCCACCGCTTCGGCGCTCTCGGCTGCTGCCACCTCCAGTTGCACGGGGAGCCCGGCCACGCCGCCGGCGGCGTTGGCGCTCTCCACCCGCTGGCGGACCACGGCGACGACGTCCTTGCCTTCCGCCGCCATGGTGCCGGTGGTGGGCACGATGAGGCCGAGCCGGAGCGGCTTGGGCGACGAGGGCTCGCGGGCGCGGGCCAGGGCCTGACTCGACACCGAGTTGGTGGAGGGGGCGGCGGACGTGGACGGGGTCGTGGCCGCCAGCTCACCGGACCCCCCGTCGCCCGCCGGCGCCGACGACGGGGCCTCGGCCACGGTGGTGGACGGCCGGGTGGTGGTGGGCGAGGAGGCCTGGAGCGGGATCGGCGCCTCGGTCCGGTCGACGACCAGGACGAACGCCGTGAGCAGGGCAGCCACCAGGACGAGCGGGCGCCGGCTGTGGCCGGCCCGGGCCGCCGACGCCTCGCCGGGCTGGTCGGTCATGGCGACGAAGGGCTGGACGCGCAGCCAGGACCGCAGCCGCGACAGCTCCGATACGTAGCGCTGGCATCGGTTGCAGCCGAGGACGTGGGCTCCGACCCGGTCCCTGCCCTCACCGTCGAACCAGGCCCCGAGCTCCTGCTTCCGCGGGTGCGGGCGGAGGATCACCGAACTCGTCTCGACGACAGGAGCCGGCTGGCCTTTCGGCGGGCGGCATGCAGACGGGACATCACGGTCCCCACCGGGACCCGCTGCACCTCGGCGATCTCGGCGTACGAGAGGTCCATGACCTCCCGGAGCCAGAGGGCCTCCCGCAGCGGAGGGGAGAGGCGCTGGAGCAGCACCCATGCCGCCGCCATCTCGAGAGCGGCCACGACCACCTCGTCCGGCGGTGGGATCGGGGAGGCGTCGTCCTCGGTGAGCACGGCGACCGGCCGGTTGGACCGGAGGCGCTCGAAGCAGCAGTTGCGGACGATGGCCAGGAGCCAGGTGTCCAGTTTCGCGGGATCAGCGGTTCCCCAGGCGCGCCACGCCTTGAACCAGGCCTCTTGACAGACGTCCTCGGCAGAGTCGGCCCCGAGAATCGCGCGCGCGTAGTGGAGTGCATGCTTGGCCTTCGATCGGTGGAAGTCCTCGAAGGAGGTCATTCGGCCTTTGCACTGGAGAGACGACGCGCAGCCACCGAATATTCGACTCTTCTGGCGTCGTGTCCTGCCGGGGCTCCGATAGCGGCCATTCTGGCCGAAAGAAACCCGGCAGGACAGGGCAAAGCGCCCGTCTTCCCGCCGGCGTCCTCAGGTGCGCCGCTGTGGTGGGGTGTAGCGCTTGCTCGGCGGCGGTGGCGAGGACCGCGCCAGTGTCCCTCCGGCGTCGGCGGGGGGCTGGCGGCGTCTCCGCCGAGGACGGGGTGGACGGGGCGGACGGGGCGCGACGGGATCGGCGCCTGCCTGCCTGGCGCCCCGTACCGCCAGCCAGCCGGCCAGGACCAGGTACGGCAGCCCGATGAGCCAGGCCATGCCCCATGGGCCGAACGCGAGCAGCACGGCGGCCACGCCGGTGAGGAGGCGGCTGCGACGCCAGGCGGCGGCGGCGAGGAGGCCGGCCATCGAGACGCCGATGCCGGCCAGGGCGATGCCGGCCCGCTCGTCGAACTCGGGCCCCCACAGTGCGACGGACGCGATCGCGGCGAACCCGGCCAGGCGGTAGCTGTAGCGCTGCTCCCGCGCATCGAGCCCACTCATGGCCGGACCCGGGCCCGGGACCGTGGCCGGAGCCGCCACGGAGCGGCCATGGCGGAGGAGAGGCCGTCGTCGGGCACGCTTCCCACGGTACCGGGCCGGGCGGCGCGCGAGGCTGCTGGCGATGGACGACCACGGCTACGTCTACGACCTGCTGCGCAAGGCGGGGATGGGGGACTTCGGCGCCAGCACGTGGGAGTTCCTGCTGGTCCGCCCGCTCAAGATCGCCCTCCTCCTGGCCGGCGGGATGCTGGTCACGAGGGTGGCCACCAGAGCCGTCCGGCGCTTCGTGCGGACCCTGCACGGCCGGGCGCCGGTCCGGGCCGGGTCGGTGCGGGCCGAGCAGCGGATCACCACCCTGGGCGACGTCCTCACGAGCCTGGCGCGCGCCGTGGTGTGGGTGGTCGTGATCCTGCTGGTGCTGGGCGAGGTGGGGGTGGACCTGGCACCCCTCCTGGCCGGCGCCGGCATCGCCGGCATCGCCGTGGGCTTCGGGGCCCAGAGCCTGGTCAAGGACTTCCTGTCGGGCTTCTTCATCCTCCTGGAAGACCAGTACGGGGTGGGCGACGTCATCAACCTGGGCGACGCCACCGGCACGGTGGAGGACATCTCCCTGCGGGTCACCCGCCTCCGCTCCACCGACGGCACGGTGTGGTTCGTCCCGAACGGCGAGATCAAGCGGGTGGGGAACACGTCGATGGAGTGGTCCCGGGCCCTGATCGACGTGCTCGTCGCCTACGAGTCGGACGTCCCCGCCGTGATGCGGTCGATCGGCGAGGTGGCCGACGAGTTCTCCCGGGACCCGGCCTGGGTCGAGTCCGTGCTCGAGCCGCCCGAGGTCTGGGGCGTCCAGGCCATGGCGGCCGAAGGGCTCACCATCCGCCTCGTGGTCAAGACCGCCCCCCGCCAGCAGTACGCCACTGCCCGGGAGCTGCGGGGACGCATCACCGACCGGTTGCGCCGGGACGGCGTCAAGGGGCCGGGCCAGACCGTGGTGCTGGTCAACGCCGGCGCGCTCGACAGCGGTACCCCGCCGCCGCCACCGCCCGACCCGGTCGGGGGAGGCATCGGCGCTGCCGGGCCGGCGTCACCGCCGCCCGGGCCCGGGGACGCATAGGAAGCCGCAACGCGGACGGGAGCCGCCCACGCGGGCGGCTCCCGTCGTCGCTCCGGCCCTGATCAGTCCCGGTTGACGAAGTCCTTCACCTTGTCGGACACGTCATCCAGCTTCTCCTTGACGGTGCCGGTGGCCTGGTCGACCTTGCCCTCGCGCTGGAGGTCCTCGTCGTCCGTGAGGTCCCCGGCCGCTTCCTTTGCCCTGCCCTTGAGCTCATCGAAGTTTGCCATGGCACCTCTGTACCCGGGGCCCCGGAGCCCCGAAACGGCTTCCGGTCAGTCGGCCAGGATCTGCTCGAACAGCTCGATGTGCTCGCGCACCATGCGGTCGGTGGAGAAGTAGTCCTCGACCGACGCCCGGCACGCGGCACGGTCGATCTGGTCGATGCGGCCGATGGCGTCCACCATCTCGGCTTCGTCGGCGCACAAGAAGCCGGTCCTGCCGTCCTGCACGACCTCGGGCGCCGCCCCCTCCGGGAAGGCGAGCACGGGCGTGCCGCACGCCATGGCCTCGATCATCACCATGCCGAACGGCTCGTTCCAGCGGATCGGGAAGATCAGGCCGCGGGCGTTGGCCAGCAGCTCCAGCTTCTCCTCGTGGGGCACCTCACCGACATAGCGGATGTCGTCGTTCAAGTAGGGCCGGACGTTGTCGTCGAAGTACCGGTGCTCCCACGGCTCGCGCATCTTGGCCGCCATGATCAGCGGCACGCCTGCTTTGAAGGCGATCTCCGTGGCCCGGTGGGCCCCCTTGTCCGGCGACATGCGCCCGAGGAACAGGAAGTAGCCGCCCTGGCCGGCGCCGACCGGGAACTCCTCGACGTCGAGCCCGTGGTGGATGACCCGGGCGATGGGGATCTGGGGCGCCGGCCTGCTCTGGGCGTGGGAGATGGCGATGAGGGGGACGGTGCGGGCGATGCGCCCGTAGAGGTCGATCAGCTCGTCGTTGAACGGGCCGTGCACGGTGGTGACGACCTTGGTGTCGGGGAACCGCTGGGCGTAGACGGGGCCCATCACGGTGTGGTCGTGGACGATGTCGTAGTCCTTGACCGCCTCGTAGGCGGCCATGATGTGGCGCAGTTCGGGCACCACCATGCCGATGCGCTCGTGCTCGGCCTCCTCCAGCACCCACTGGCGGGGCACGGCGCTGGTGGAGTCACCGGTGGTGAAGAGGAGGACGTCGTGGCCGGCACGGTCGAAGCCGGTGGCCAGCCGGTCCACCACGAGCTCGATGCCGCCGTACAGCTTGGGGGGGACCGGGGTCCATGGAGGGGCGATCACTGCGATACGCATGAGACCAGTCAACCATCGGCTCCGGCGAGTCCGACAGTCCACCAGTGCACCTACCGTGGCATCGTGCCCGAATCACCCTGGTTGCTGCGCGGCGAAGGCCTCCTCGCGTGGACCGGCCGGCCCGGGCCGCGTGCCCACCGGCTCCCTTCCGGCCTGCACCGGGTGCCCGGGCCCGCGTCCGTGGTGGCCATGACGTACGACGACACGCCGGTGGGCCCTTACCGCGAGCTGTCGGTGGCGGTCCCGGCCCGGCTGGGCCTGCGGCCGGTCATGTGCACCGTCGCCATGGTGGTCTCGTCGCCGGCCGCCCGTCTCGCGTGCCGGGAGCGGTGGGGACTGCCCGCCGAGCTGGGCGAGCTGCGCTGGTCCAGCTCGGCCGGCGAGCGCCGGATGGTGTGGGCCGAAGGGGGCGTCGAGCTGTCGGGCCGGCCTCGGGGCCCGCGCCTCACCCTCGTCCTACCCCTCCGCTGGGGCCAGGGTCGCCCCGGCGGGCCGGTCGTCCTCCCCAGGCGGCTCCGGGCCCGGACCCGGCTCGCCCACTGCGTGGTGGACGTGGCCGGCGACCACGACCTGGCGTGGATCGGGGGGAGCCATCCGGGCCTGGCCTTCCAGGGAGCCCGCATCGTGGCCTCACCCGCCCGCCGGCCGGCCGGGATGCTGTCGAGCGTCCCGTGGCGGGAGCGGGTCCTGCCCGGGGCGCCGGAGCCGGCCGGCGGCGCGGCAGCTACGATGACCTCTCCCGGGCGTATGGCTCAGTTGGTTAGAGCGCAGCCTTCACACGGCTGAGGTCACAGGTTCGAGTCCTGTTACGCCCACCGGGAAAGGCGCAGGTCAGAGGCACATTTCCGGTTGCGAGCGCAGCTGGCGGGGCCTCAGAGCCATTTCTGCACCACATCTGCACCACAGGAATATCCTGGAAGGAGGCAGTGGGGTGGCTGAGATGGTCGACTTGGGGTGCCGGAGAGTCGACAAGTTGGCGGATCAGATCGAGCGTCAGTTGGCCGGGCTCCCGCCCATGAGCCACCTGCATGTCCCGATCTCGGACGTGGAGAACCCGCAGCGTTGGCGGCGGGCGGCACGGATCGCCGCTCACCGGTTGGGTTGGCGCGTCGCCACCGGCGTGAGCCAACACGGCTTCGCCTGGCTGACCGACACCCGGGAACCACCGCCTGAGGTGCTCGAGGCGCGTTCGCGCCGGCTCAGCGATCGACTGGACCTTCTGATCTCGGAGGCGAGGGCGGCCTCTCATCGGCCGCGACCCCGTCCGCACGAGGGGCATCGGCTCTGATCGCGGGATTGCCCTCGCCCGCCGTGGCGAGTTCCAGGAGCTCGGGGAGTGCGTCACGGTCCTTCGGTCGGTCCGCCCACTCCTTCGACGCGATCAGATCCTCAAGGGCGGCCACCCGTACGACGACGCCGTGGATGTCCAAGACGGAAGCACGCCCGGCGAGCTCGTCGTAGCGCACGCGGCGGCCGTCACGTGCGGCAATCTCGGTGAGCACGTCGAAGTCGCCGGCGTCGGTGCGCCAGGTCGAGATCTGCATACGGCCGAGGGCGTCGGCATCGAGCGGCGTGGGCAGGGCTTTCGCCTCGGCATCGGTGAGGCCAGCGACGCGGAGGCGGGCGTTCAGCTCACGCATCGCTGCGGCCAGGCGGGCCATGTTCTCGGCGCTGCGTTGGGCCAGGCAGTCGAGGTCCGCCGTGGGGCGGAGAGCGCCGTGGGCAATGGCGGCCATGCCCCCGACGAGCAGGAAGTCGACGTCGTGGCGGTGGAGCGTGGCGAGCAGGCGGTCGACGTCGAGCGGAGGTTGCTCAGCCGTCATCGAACTCGACGCAACGGCCGGCGGCGCGTTCTGCCTCCACCTCGGCCAGCCATGCGACCACGGCCTGTTTGCTGTCGAGTCGCCGGCCGTCGCTGGTGATCGACACGTCGTCGTCGGTCGGCGCCGCCGCTGCCCGGGCGCGGGCGACGAACTCGTCCCCCGACATTGGGAGCACCTGCTCGGCCATCAGTTCAAGGGTACCGGCGGCGAGGGTGCCGGTGGCACCTTGGCAGAGTCGATGAGAGCGTCCAGCCGCTCGGCCAGCGCGGCACCGGCCTCGCTGAAGAGGTGCGCGTAGCGGTCCTTCGTGAAGAACGATGACCGGTGGCAGGATGGTGAGGCAGGCGACGTTGACCGTGCTGTATACTCGTGCTGTATGTCGGCGACGCGCACGCAGGTCTACCTGACCGACGAGCAGCGGCAGAAGATCGACGAGATCGCCCGGGCGGAGGGCGTCACGCTGGCCGAGGTGGTGCGCCGAGCCCTCGATGCCTACCTCGCGGCAGAGCGGGGCACGGATGCTGCTCTGGCGGCGACCTTCGGCGCCGACCCGAACGCTGCGGCGCCGGGTCGCGACGAGTGGGCTCGTGCCTGACGTCCTCGTCGACACCGACGTCTTCATCGACCACCTCCGCGGCGCGGCGGAGCTGAAGCCGGGACGCCACCGGCTTCACTACTCCGTCATCACGCGAGCGGAGTTGTTCGCCGGCTCGACGGGAACGGAACTCGCGGCGCGAGTGCTGGCTCCGTTCCGCGAGATCCCGGTGGACCGGGCGATCGCCGAACGAGCTGGACGGCTTCGCCGGGAGTCGGGACTGCGAATGCCCGATGCACTCATCGCCGCGACTGCGTTGGAGCGGAAACTCAGCCTCGCGACGCGCGATGCGAAGCACTTCGAGTCGGTCCGAGGGCTTCGGCTCCGGGCGCTTTCCTGACCGACTCGCCCTGGGAGACCACCTCCCCTTCTCGGTTGGGGATGCCGTCGCAGGAGAAGGCGACGGCGACGCGGGGCCGGCCTCAAGGCCGGTCACGGAAGCAGCGTGAGGGGTCCGACCGTGGCTCGGACCACCGTGAAGTGCCGCCGATCGAAGGTGGCGACCTCCGTCACGCCGAGACGTTCTGCGACTGCGACCACCGACGCGTCGGTGGTGCCCAGGGGGAGGTCCCGGTAGCGGGAGACCAACTCGGCGATCCGGAGCCAATCGGCGGCCGCCACCGGCTGGGCGATGAGGTTGCCGGCCGCCAGATCGCCGAGGAAGCGAACCTCCGCGTCGACGCCGAGTCGTGAGCCCAGGAGGTACGTCACCTCGGTGATGACGAGCATTGGGACCAGGAGCGGTCCGGGTTGCTCCTCGAGCAGCGCAAGGCTGGCGAGGTGATGGTGGTCGTCGCGGTCGACGTAGGCGTAGAGGGGCCCGGCGTCGACGATCAGCGCGATCCGAGCACCTCGTGGACCAGCAACTCCTCGATCCGCTCCGAGACGTCGGCTCGACCGCCGGCACCGGCACCGGCGGCCAGCAGCTTCCGGCGCTTTCCGCCGCCACCCAGATGGACCTCGATGGCCTCGCGGGTCAGCTCCGAGACAGTGACGCCGCGTCGCTCGGCCTCATGCCGAAGGCGTGCGTCCAGATCGTCGGGCAACTTGACGGTGGTCCGCTTCATGTATGCCAGCATACCCTACGATGCAGCGCACTCGCCGTCCCCGTCGACTGCGATGGGTGTCGGGCGCCCGATTTCAAACTGGTCATTGCCGCCGAATCGGTCATCGGGCATACTGGCGGTCCTCCGCCGTCCGTCGGCGGTCGACGTGATGCAGCCCCGCCGCTTTCGCCGTCGGCGGGGCTGCACTCGTTCCACCGGTGTTTCGGAAGTCCGTGCAGGGAGGCGTGGAGAACGCCCCTGCTGGGAAGGGTCGGGTGCGACCCGTTTCACCGACGGAAGGAGACATCGTGGTGCGGAAGGGACTCGTGGCCGGGCTGATCTGCGCCGCCGCGCTCACGGCCAACGTGGGCATGGCATCGGCCGCCAGCGACAGTGCGTGCAATGACGGGACCGAGCGTGCACACGCGACCGTGCAGCACGAGCACGGCCGGGCGCACGACCACATCCCGCACTGCACGGCGATGTGACCGCCGACCGGCCCGTGACCCCGAGCGCTCCCGCCGGCGCCGGGGCGCGGGATCCGGCCCGCGGGCGGGGGCTCGCCTCTGCTTGACTGACCCGGTGACGGACACCGCTTCGTCCGGTCTCACCGAGGCCGAGGTGCACGCCGGGCCCTCCCTCGGCGAGGAGGTCCTGGGGAGCCTGCTCAGCATCTCCCACCGCCTGCACCCCGACGAAGTGCCGTCCCAGGTGCGCGACCACGCCCGCCGCCTCGGGGCGACCGAGGCCGTCATCTTCCTGGTGGACCTGGAGCAGCGGGTCCTCCAGCCGATGCCGGTGGACGGCGCCGGCGCGACGGCCGAGCCGCTCGACATCGACAGCACCCTCGCCGGGCGGGCCTTTCGCACCCAGGAGGTCCTTCAGGGGGAGGCCGACCACGGGGAGCGCCGCCTCTGGATCCCCTTGCTCGACGGCGCCGACCGCCTCGGGGTCCTGGCCGTGACGATCCCCAGCGTCGACGAGCTGGTCGAGCGCCGGCTGGGCTGGCTGGCGTCGCTGGTCGCGGAGCTGATCACGTCGAAGGCGTCGTACGGCGACTCGATCTCCCTGGGCCGGCGGACGAAGGACATGAGCCTGGCTGCCGAGTTCCGCTGGTCGCTGCTGCCCCCGCTGAGCTTCGCCAGCGACCACGTCGAGGTGGCGGCCCTTCTCGAGCCGGCTTACGACCTGGCGGGGGACACCTTCGACTACGCCATCAACGGGTCCGTGGTCCACCTGGCCGTGTTCGACGCCATGGGCCACGGCCTCGAGGCCAGCCGCATGGCAACCCTCGCCGTGGCCATCCACCGCCACGGCCGACGCCACGGGGCGGGCATCGACGAGATCTTCATGGCCATCGACGCAGCCATGGTGTCGGCGTTCGGCGAGGACCACTTCGTCACGGGCCAGCTGGCCACCCTCGATCTGAGCACGGGCACGCTCACCGTCGTCACCGGCGGCCACCCCCGGCCCCTGCTGCTCCGGGGCACCACCATCGTGGGCGAGCTGATGGGCCCGGTGTGCACCCCGATGGGCCTCGGCCTGGCGCCGACCGTCTACGAGGCCCATCTCGAGCCGGGCGACCGCGTCGTCTTCTACACCGACGGCGTGGTGGAGGCCCGGTCGCCGGCCGGTGAGGAGTTCGGGCTCGAGCGGCTGGGCGACCTGCTGGAGCGTGCCGCCGCCGCCCAGGAGCTGCCGGCCGAGATGATGCGCCGCCTCACCCACAGCGTGCTGGCCCACGAGGCGGGCCAGCTGCGCGACGACGCCACCCTGCTCCTCGTGGGCTGGCGCGGCGCGCCCGTGGGCGACCAGCCCTGACGGGCCGGCGGCGCCACCTCAGGCCGGCCGGTCGACCCTGAGGACCTTCAGCAGCCCCGAGATCTCCATGGCCCGGTGCACATGGGGGCGGGGGTCCACGATCGTGAGCTGGCCGGCGGGCGCGGCCCGCTTGTGGGCCTTGACCAGGGCGCCGAGACCACTGGAGTCGATGAAGGTGACGGCCCGCAGGTCGAGCGTGATCCGCGACCGGCCCTCGGCCAGGAGCTCGTCGATGCAGGCCAGCAGTCGGGGCGAGGTCGAGACGTCGAGGTCCCCGGTGGGGCTGACGGCGGCGCTGGACTCGTCCTGGCGGACGGCCACGATCCCGAATGTCTCGGGAGCAGCTGGCGCCTCGTCGCTCACGATCCACACTCCAACTCGGCGGCTTGCTCCGGGGGGGTCGCTCCCGAGGATACCGGGCCCGGCCCGGCGCGGGACCGTCACCCCGACGGGTGGGACGGGTGGTCAGACCCGCTCGTCGCGGCGCAGCGCCGACTTCTCGAGCACCCGCACCACGTCGTCGATGGTGGTCTCGGGGTGGTCGTTGAACCGCGAGACGCCCACCGCGCCCACCCGCTCGGGGTACTCGGCCGCGATGGTCTCGTTCACCAGCCGCACGTCGTCCGCCAGGTCGCCCGAGAGGTTCCGGCCCAGGCGGCCCGGCCTGCCGGGCTGGCATCCGTAGGCCTCGTACAGGGCACCCTGGAGGCAGTGACGGCCCGCCTCGTCGGTGAACGTCCCCTGGGTCCAGCCCTTGCGGGCGAGAAGTTCGATCGCGTCCCGGATCCTGTTCGCCACCTGTGTTCTCCCTTCGGCCGGCGGGACCCGGACCCGAGCCCCTGCCACGGGCGCTGGCTGCGCCGAGAGCATACGGGACTGCGAGTCAACTACGTGAGTGCAGGGGCGACGCCGGTCTGCTTGACGATCCGGGAGGAACCCTTAGCTTGCGACGCCCGGCGAGGGGGAGCGCACGGTTCCGCCCCCAGGTGGCAGGCGCCCGGCGCCCTCGCCGGGCGTATCCCGACAGGCCCCGGAGGCGCTCACTACCCCTGACGGGGGCCGGTCGGTCAGCGGCGGAACCGGCCCCCGTCACCCTTTCGGGTGCGCGTGCCCGCCGGCGCCGGCCGGCGCCTGTGTACCCTGGCGCCGGCCCCGATCGAGCCGGTCGACGGGGCGCTCGAGCCCGAAAGAACGACCCATGCTCTCCGATCGCGCACGGCAACAATGGACCGCCTACGCCACGGCCCGCCGGGCCGACACAGCGCCCTTCGGTGTGGGCGACGAGCTCAACCGCTTCCTCGTCGGCATTCACCTGCGGGGCGAGCAGCTCACGGCCGCCGAGCTCAGCGACCTGATCGACGAGGCCGGGGTGCAGGGCCTGGACCGTGAGGAGCTGGTGTCGCTGGTGGAGACGGGGCTCGGGCTCCTCGCCTTCTACGAGCGCCAGCTGGAGGTGGAGGAGCGTGGGTACGAGGACCCCGAGGGCGCCGGGTTCCGGATCTGACGGACGTACCGGTGACCACCGAAGGATCGGACGGCCCGCCCGCCCCTCCCGACGCCGAGGAGGCGGTCGCGGCGGCGGTGGAGTGGGTCCGGGCCGTCATGGACGAGCGGGACCTGGGACGGGCCTGGCCCCTGACGGACCCGCCGCTGCGCAAGGTGCTGGTGCAGCACTGGATACTGTCGTCGACGCCGGACGTGGTGGGCCCACCGGAGGGCTGGGAGACCCTGGCCGACCGGCTGGCCGCCGTCCCTCCCGCCTCGCCCCTCTGGCCGCGGTTCACCGGCGACCGCCTGGCGCGGTGGCGGGAGTTCTGGCCCGGGTTCAGCGCCGCCACCTGGGGGATCAGGGACCGGCGTGAGAGCCGCCCGGACGTGGTGGTGGTCACGTTCGTGGAGCCCCGGGGCAAGCTGATGCAGCTCCGGCCCGGGCCTCCGCTCGAGTTCCGGCGCCTCGCCGTCCGCCGCACCCCCGACGGCTGGCTCCTTGCCGGGCTGGACGGCAACAACCTGTTCGCCCCCGGCTGGCCCCCGGGCCCTTGTTGACGGCCGCGGTGGCGGGAGCGGCCGCCTCCTAGGATCGCGGTCGTGGACCTCGAGGGCACCGCTTCACTGAGCGCCGACCCCGCCGCCGTGTTCGCGGCGGTGGCCGACCTCGGCACCTACCCCGACTGGCTCGGCATCGTGTTCGGCGCGGAGGTGGCGCCCCCGTCGGCCGAGGACGCGGGACCGGCATGGATGGTGGACCTGGGCGCCCGGATCGGGCCCCTTCCCCTCACCAAGCGGGTCCGCATGGTGCGTACACAGCACCTGCCTCCCAAGGTGGCGCGCTTCGAGCGCCACGAGCACGACGGCGGGTCCCACTCCGACTGGATCCTCATGGCCGAGGTGGAGGCGGCTGACCGGGGGTCGGTGCTCACCGTCCGCCTCCACTACGGCGGCGCCAGCCGCCTGCCGGGCGTCGACGCCATCCTCCGGGAGGAGATCCGCAAAGCCGGCGGGCGGCTCCAGAAGCGCCTCGACGCCGGCAGCGGCTGACCGTGCCGGACGTGCGCACCTGGGACCGGCTCTACGTGGAGGGCGCCTGGGTCGAACCGGCCGGCCGCGGGTTCCTCGACGTGGGCAACCCGGCCACCGAGGAGGTGTGCACACGGATCCCCCGGGGCGCTCCCGCCGACGTGGACCGCGCCGTGGCTGCGGCCGGTCGGGCGCTGGGCCCGTGGGCCGCCACCAGCCCCGCCGCACGGGCCGCCGCCGTGGCCCGGATCGGCGAGGGCCTGCAGGCCCGTATGGCCGAGCTGGGCGGGGTGATCACCGAGGAGCTGGGCATGCCGGTGAACCTGGCCACCATGATCCAGGTCGGGCTGCCGGTCATGACCCTCGCCTCCATGCCCGACCTCGTGGCCGCGTTCCCGTTCGAGGAGCGGATCGGCAACTCGCTGGTGGTGCGGGAGCCGGTCGGGGTGGTGGCCGCCATCACGCCGTGGAACTACCCGCTGCACCAGATCGCGGCCAAGCTGGCGCCCGCCCTCACGGCCGGGTGCACGGTGGTCCTCAAGCCGAGCGAGCTGGTGCCGTCGGCCGCCTTCCTCCTGGCCGAGATCGTGCACGAGGCCGGGATCCCGGCCGGGGTGTGCAACCTGGTGAGCGGGGAGGGACCGGAGGTCGGGCGGGCCCTGGTGGGGTCGCCGGGGGTCGACATGGTGTCGTTCACGGGCTCGACCGCCGTGGGCCGCCGGGTGGCGGCGGACGCGGCGGTCACCGTCAAGCGGGTGGCCCTGGAGCTGGGCGGCAAGTCGCCCAACCTCATCCTCGACGATGCCGACCTCGAGCACGCGGTGACGGCCGGCATCAGCAATGCCTTCCTCAACTCGGGCCAGACCTGCTCGGCGCTCACCCGCATGATCGTGCCGAGGCACCTCCTGGCCGAGACGGAGGCGCTGGCGGCGGAACGGGCCGCGCACTACGTGCCCGGCGATCCGTTCGAGCCCGGGACCCGGCTGGGCCCGGTGGTCTCGCAGGGGCAGCGGGAGCGGGTACGGGAGTACATCAGGTCGGCGCTGGAGGAGGGTGCCCGACTGGTCACGGGCGGGACCGAGGCGCCCGACGGTCTCGACCGGGGCTGGTTCGTCCGGCCCACCGTGCTCTCGGACGTCCAGCCCTGGATGCGGGTGGCCCGGGAGGAGGTCTTCGGGCCGGTGCTGGCCATCCTGGCGTGCGGGAGCGACGACGAGGCCGTCGCCATCGCCAACGACTCCATCTACGGCCTCAACGCCGCCGTGTGGTCGGCCGATCCGGAACGCGCCCTGGCGGTCGCCCGGCGGCTGCGGACCGGCATGGTGGAGGTCAACGGTGGCCTGATGAACCCGCTGGCGCCGTGGGGCGGCTGCAAGCAGTCGGGGAACGGCCGGGAGCTGGGTCGGTTCGGCCTCGAGGAGTTCCTCGAGCCCAAGTCCCTCCAGCTCTGACCGGCCGGCGCGAGATGCGCCGGCACGAACGCCCTGGCTACCGTATCGGCGGGATGGCGCGCTTCCTTGCTGGTGCGGCGGTGCTGGTCGCGCTCTGTTTCGCGCTGCCGGCACCAGCCGGCGCCGCGGCCAAGCCGCCCTCGGCGGCCGAGATGGCGGCGGCCCAGAAGCGGGCCAACCAGGCTGCGGCCCGCCTGTCCAAGGCCCGCAGCGCCCTGATCACGGCCGAGCGCGAGATCGCCCAGCTCGAGGCCCGCACCACCCAGACCAGGCAGGTGGTCGACGCCCTGGAGGGCCAGGTGCGCCAGCTCGCCGTGGCCCAGTACGTCCAGGGGAACCGGTCCACCACCTGGGTCGGCGGGGGTGACCCCGGGCAGGCGGCCCGGGGCCGGGCCATGCTCCGCTTCGTGAGCCTGGGGCGCACCGACTCCGTCGACGGCTACCGCATCGCGCGCCTCGACCTGGAGGAGAACCAGACCGCGCTCAACGCGCGCCTGGGCCGGCAGCGCAGCGTCGTGTCCGGCCTTCGCAAGGAGGAGGCCAGGGTGAGCGCCGAGCTGCGCCGCCTGGCCGAGGCCCAGCGCGCCTTCGAGGCCCAGAAGGCGGCGGCGGCCAAGGCGGCCGCGGCCAAGGCCGCAGCCGCCAAGCGGGGCCAGCGGGCGTCGCGCAGCGCCGCCGGCGGGGCGGTGGGCGTCATCGCCTCGGGCGCGTGGATCTGCCCGGTGCAGGGCCCGCATGCCTTCTCCAACGACTGGGGCCAGCCCCGCTCCGGCGGCCGGACCCACCAGGGCAACGACATCATGGCGCCCAGGGGCACGCCGGTCGTGGCCAGCGTGGCCGGCAGCGTGAAGGGCCACAACTCCGGCCTGGGCGGCATCTCGTACTACCTCAAGGGCGTGGACGGGAACACGTACTTCGGCACCCACCTCGACCGCCTCAGCGGCGCCAGCGGGAACGTGGCGGCAGGGACGGTGGTCGGGTACGTGGGCAGCACCGGCAACGCCTCGGCCAGCGCGCCGCACCTCCACTTCGAGATCCACCCCGGGGGCGGTGCCGCGGTCAACCCGTACGCCACCCTGTCCAGGTACTGCTGAGCCTCCATCCCGGCCCGTAGGGTCTTCGCCGATGCCGCTCCTCCCGTTCCTGCTCGGCGACGGCCCCGTGGCCTCGATCGAGGCGTACCTGGCCGCCGGCGGTGGCGAGGGCCTGGCCCGGGCCCGCCGGCTGGGGCCGGAGCAGACGGCCAAGGAGGTGTCGCTCTCGCGCCTGCGCGGTCGGGGCGGGGGCGGGTTCCCCACCGGCACCAAGTGGGCGTCGGTACGCGAGGCGGCGGGGTCGCGCCGCTACGCCGTGTGCAACGCGGCCGAGGGGGAGCCGGCCACCTTCAAGGACCGGGCCCTCATGCGGGCCAACCCGTGGCAGGGCATCGAGGGCCTGGCCATCGCCGCGCTCGCGGTCGGGGCGGACCAGGCCTACATCGCCACCAAGGCCCGCTTCGGGCCGGAGCGCGACGGCCTGGTGGCGGCGGCGGAGGAGATGGGCAGGGCCGGGCTGCTCGGGGGGTTGTCGGTGACGGTTGTCGCCGGGCCGGACGAGTACCTCTTCGGAGAGGAGAAGGCACTGCTCGAGGTCATCGAGGGCCACGACCCGCTGCCCCGCCTCCTGCCGCCGTTCCAGCACGGGCTCTTCGCCACCGGACCCCAGCTCGGGTGGGAATCGCACCCGCCGGCCTCGCCGCCCGGCGCCGGCCCGGAACCGAATCCCACCCTCGTCAACAACTTCGAGACGTTGTGCAACGTGCCCCACATCCTGCGGAGGGGCCCGGAGTGGTTCCGCCGCATGGGCACGGAGCTGTCGCCGGGCACGATCGTCTGCACGGTCGTGGGGGACGTCCGGTCCCCCGGCGTCTACGAGGTCGAGATGGGGACGCCGTTCCCCGAGCTGCTGGAGCTGGCCGGCGGCCCCCTCCCCGGGCGCAGCTTCAAGGCTGCCTTCTCCGGTGTGGCCAACCGCGTCCTCCCGGCCGCCGGCTTCGGCACCGCCCTCACCTACGAGGACATGAGGGCCGCCGGCTGCGGACTGGGCGCCGGCGGCTTCGCCGTCTACGACGACACCGCCTGCATGGTGGAGCTGGCGGCGGCGCTGTCGCGCTTCCTGGCGGTGGAGTCGTGCGGGCAGTGCCCGCCGTGCAAGCGGGGCTCTGGCGACATCACCTCCGCCCTCGAGCGGCTCCGGGACGGCCTGGGCGGCGAGCCCGACGTGGCGTTGATCGGGAGCCGCCTGCGTACGGTCACCGACGCCAACCGCTGCTACCTCGGAACCGAGGAGCAGCTCCTGGTGTCGAGCATCCTCGAGACGTTCCCGGAGGACTTCGCCGACCACCTCGAGGGCTCGTGCCGTCTGGCCCGGCGCGGCCTCCTCGTGCCCAAGGTCGACGACATCGTCGACGGCGTCGTCGTCTACGACGAGCGCCACGCCCGCAAGCGCCCGGACTGGACCTACGACGACTGATGCGGCCGCGGGGACCGGGTGCGGCCCGCAGTAGCGTGGACGGATGGAAGTGGGGATTCTCGGAGGCACAGGACCGGCCGGCGGTGGGCTGGCGGCCCGGCTGGCCTCGGTCGGCATCGGCGTGGTCATCGGCTCGCGCTCGAAGGAGCGGGCCCAGGAGGCGTGCACCAGGATCCTGGAGACGTGGCCCGGCCATGAGCTCTCCCTGGCGCCGGCCGACAACGCTGTGGCCGCCGGCGCCGAGCTGGTGGTGATCGCCACCCCCTGGGAGGCGGCCGCCGCCACCGCGGCCTCGGTCGCGCCCCAGTTGGAGGGCAAGGTGGTCATCTCCATGGCCAACGCCATCACCCGGATGGGCGAGGAGTTCGAGCCCCTGGTTCCCCCGCGCGGCTCGGTGGCCGCCCACGTCCAGACCGCGGTGCCCCGGTCCCTTGTGGCGGCCGCCTTCCACCACCTTCCGGCGCGCGCGCTGGCCCAGCTGGACAGGCCCATGGAGGGCGACGTCCTGATTTGCTCCGACCACCCCGAGGCCTACGACGCCACCGCCCGCCTGGTCGAGCTCATCCCGGAGCTGCGGCCGCTGAACGCCGGCTCCCTGTCCAACGCCGCGCCCATCGAGGCCATCACCGCGGTCCTGCTCCAGCTCAACGTGCGCTACAAGACCCGGGCCGCCCTGCAGCTGACGGGGATCACGCTCGACCGGTGAACCTCTACGACACGGCCCGCCGGGAAGTCGTTCCCTTCCGGCCGGGCCGCGTCGTCACCATGTACACGTGCGGCATCACGCCGTACGACGCGGCCCACGTCGGGCACGCCGCCACCTACCTCGCCTATGACCTGCTCCAGCGCCGGCTCCGTGACCTGGGCCACGAGACGCGCTGCGTCCGCAACGTCACCGACGTGGACGACGACATCCTCCGCCGGGCCCGCCAGCTCGGCGTCCACTACCTCGACCTGGCGGCCGAGGAGATGGCCCGCTTCGACGCCAACATGGACGCCCTCGGCCTCCTGCCGGCCCACAGCGAGCCCCGGGCCACCTCCGCCATCCCGGACATCCTCAAGTTCATCGAGCTGGTGCTGGACTCCGAGCACGCCTACCAGGCCGGCGGCGCCGTGTACTTCTCGGTGGCCTCGTTCCCCCGCTTCGGGCAGGTGAGCCACCTGAGCCGGGCCGAGATGCTCGAGTTGGCGGCCGAGCGGGGCGGCCGTCCCGACGACCCCGCCAAGCGCGACCCCCTCGACTTCGTGCTCTGGCAGCCGTCGGCGGCCGACGAGCCGGCCTGGGACTCGCGCTGGGGGCGGGGTCGCCCCGGCTGGCACATCGAGTGCTCGGCCCTCGCCATGCGCGAGCTCGGCACCACCATCGACCTCCACGGCGGTGGTTCCGACCTGGTGTTCCCGCACCACGAGTGCGAGGCGGCCCAGTCGGAGGCGGCCACCGGGGAGGCCTTCGTTCGCCACTGGATGCACGCCGGGATGGTGGGGCTGGACGGCACCAAGATGTCGAAGTCGCTCGGGAACCTGGTGTTCGTGAGCGACCTGCTCAAGGAGTGGGACCCCGCCGTGGTGCGCCTCGCCATCGTCGCCCACCACTACCGGTCCACCTGGGACTGGCACGACGAGCTCCTTCCCGCCGCCGCGGCCCGGCTCGATGCCTGGCGCCGGGCCGGCGCCGGCGACGCCGGCCTGGACGAGGTGCGGGGCGCCCTCGACCACGACCTCGACGCGCCCGCCGCCATCGCCGCCCTCGACCGTGCCGCCGCCGGCGGTGGCGGGGTGTCCGCCGGCGCCGCCCTCCTGGGCGTCTGACCGCAGGCGGTGCCGCCAGGAAGTCGTCAGGAGGGCGTCCGGCGCAGCGAGCGGATCAGCTGGTGGTCGGCGGTGAACAGGCAGCGCACCGTGAGCTCGCCCGCCACCAGGGCGGCGAAGGCGTTGCCGCCCAGCAGCATGTACATCACGACCAGCTGGAGGCGGATGGCCTCGAGCGGCTCCGCGCCGGCGAGGATCATGCCGGTCATGGCGCCCGGCAGGGCCACCAGGCCCACGACCTTGGTGCTGTCGATGATGGGCAGCATCCCCCGGCGCAGCGCCCGGCGGTGCCACGGCAGCGAGGCCCGGTGGGAGGTGTGCCCGAGGGACAGGCGGGCCTCCACCTCGCGGCGCGACCCGGCCAGGTCGTCCCGCAGGCTGGTCATCACGAGGGAGGCGCTGACCATGGCGTTCGACAGCACCATGGAGCCGAGCGGCACGATGGTCCGGGCCCGGAACGGCACGATGCCGAGGCCCACCAGCACGCCGAGGGTGCCGACGGTGGCCACCCCGAGAGCCACCGCGGCCAGGATGCGGGCGCGGGGGACCTGGCGGGCCCGGTTGCCGGCCGTGATCGAGGCCGTCGCCACCATCACGCCCAGCAGCACCGCGCTCAGGCCGCCGTGCCCGTCGAACACGAAGGCGAGCACGTAGCCGATGGCCAGGAGCTGGAAGAACGAACGGGCCGTGGCCACGACGATGTCGCCCTCCAGACCGATCCCCCGGAACCTGGACACGAGGGCCCCCACCGCCACCAGGGCGACGGCCAGGGCCACGTCGGGGTAGCCGATGGCGCCGCTCAGGTCGCGCACGGGGGCACCTCGATGACGTGGTCGGCCAGCCGGTCGGCCTGGCCGGGGTCGTGGGTCACCATGAGCACGGTCAGGCCGCCGGCGGCCAGCGAGGCCACCAGGGACTCGATCCCGTCCCTCGACGCCGTGTCGAGGGCCGACGTGGGCTCGTCGAGCACGAGCACCTCGGGATCGAGGGCGAGGGCCCGGGCCAGGCAGAGGCGCTGGGCCTCGCCCACCGAGAGCCGGTCCGCCTCCCGCCCGGCCAGTGCCGGCGCCAGGCCGACGCGCGCCAGCATGGGCGCGGCCTCCTCCTCGCCCACGTCGAGGTTGGCGGCCACCGTGCCGGGAAAGGTGACCGGCACCTGCCCCACCAGCTGCACCCGCCGCCGCAGGGCGAGGACGTCGTAGCTGCGCACGTCGGCTCCATCGAGGAGGACGCTGCCGGCGTCCGGGTCGTCGAGGCGGTTCAAGAGGCGGAGCAGCGTGCTCTTGCCCACCCCCGAGGGCCCCACCATGGCGGTGAGGCCGTCGGCCGGGATCCGGGCCGAGAACCCGGAGACGATGGGGCCCTCGTCGCCGTCGACCCGCACGCCGACGTACTCGAAGCGGTCACCCATGCCGGCATTGTCCCGCGGGCGGGGAGCGCGGGCGGGCGGGAGAGGGCTCAGCCGCCGGCGGCCACCGGACCGGGCGGCTCTCCCTCGGAGCGGGGGTGCCTCGAGCGCAGGCGCTGCAGGCCGGCCAGCACCCGCTCCCGCATGTCGACCACGGCCGGGACCGGCGGCAGCGGGGGCACCGCCGCGCCCGGCACGGTGCCGGGATCGCGGCCGGCGGGCCGAGGCGGCGCCATGGCGACCGCCGGCCGCACCACCACCACCGTGGCCCGGCCCGCCCGATCGGCCAGGCGGGCCAGCACCGGGAGGGCGGCGTCGCCGGCGAGCGAGGCGTCGAGGACCACCAGCGGCGGCTGGCCGGCGCCGGCCGAGTCCTCGGCCTGCTGGAGGGCGGCGGCCGCGTCCCGCCACGCCTCGCCGGCGGCGCGACAGCGGGCCTCCAGGCCGGCGACCCGCTCCAGCTCGGCCACCGCCCGGGGCGCGTCGTCCGCCAGCACGGCCGGGCCGACGACGCCGCGCCATGCCCGGTCGGCGGCGGCCCGGCGGGCCTGGGCCCGGGCCAGGCGCCCGGCCCGGGCCGACCACTCGGCGTCCCGAGCCTCGACGGCGGCCAGGCCGGCCATGGTGCAGAGGTCCAGCGAGCGCAGGGCGGTCCAGCGCCGGCGGGCCGCGGCCTGGCACCGGCGGACGTCGCCGATCACCACCGAGGCGGTGTAGGCGAGGGCGGCCAGGGGCAGGGCGGCCACCAGGAAGAAGGCGGGGTCGAACGCCTCGCTGAGGAGGCGCCCCACGACCAGCGCCCCCGCGCCGGCGTTGGCCAGGGTGAGGAGCGAGAAGGCGTCCGGCAGCCCGGCCCCGCGCCGGCGCCGGGCCTCCTCCAGCGCCTCGGCGGCCAGGTGGGCCTCCCGGGCCGCGTCCCGGTCCAGCTCGGGCCGGGGACCGAGGGCGGCTCGGGCCGTCTGGACCGAGGACCGGGCCGAGGCCAGGGCGCCGGCCAGGCGCCGGACGAGCCGGGGATCGGCACCGGCCAGGCCCGGGGGCAGGGCGGCGCGGGCCGCCTCCAGCGCGGTGGCCGCCTCTGCCGCCTCCAGGCGGCACCCTTCGGCCCGCCGGCGGTAGGGCTCCAGCTCGGCCCCCCGGCGCCGGCCCAGCTCCTCGAGGGCGTCGCCGGCGGGCCGCGGCCGGTCGGCCCCGAGGGATCGGGCCAGCCGGCGGGCGGCGCGGCCCGCGTCCCTCGCCACCACGACCACCAGGCCCGGGGGCAGGGGGACGGTGACCTCGTCCACCGGGATCGGTCCGACCACACCGGGCAGCGCCCCGGGAACCATGGCAGGAGAAGGTACAGAGTGGCGTGCCCGCGCCGGGGGATACCCGGACGGCCACACTGGAGCGATGCCGACCCTGCGACCGCGACGCCGGGCCCCGGGCGCGGCCGCCGTCCTCGCGCTCGTCCTCGCCGGGGCGGGCGCGGGTCCGGCGACCGTGGCCGCCGGCGCGGCCGCCGCCGACCCCCTGGCTGGGGCCCAGGCCGTCCTCGACACCCGGGCCGAGGCGGTGCGCGGCGGGGACCGGGACGCGTTCCTGGCCACCGTGGACCCGTCCGCCCCCGCCGCCTTCAAGGACGCCCAGGCCCGCCAGTTCGACGGGCTCCGCTCGCTGCCGCTGCGCGGGTTCGCCCTGCGGGCCGTCGTCGACGACACCGGCGACCTGGGCGCGGCCGCCGCCGGCCGGTACGGCACGGCGCCGGTGTTCCTGCCCGAGACCCGCCAGTCCTACCGGCTCGAGGGCTACGACGACCGGGACAACGTGGACGAGCTGTGGCTCACCTTCGTGCAGCGGCGCGGGCGCTGGTACGTCGGGGGCGACGCCGACCTGGAGGCCCTCGGCCTCGAGACCGACCGCCAGCCGTGGGACTTCGGGCCCGTCCAGCTCCTGCGCACCGAGCACGTGCTCGTCGTCAGCCATCCGGAGCAGGCCGGGCGGGCCAGGGCGCTGGCCGCCATCGCCGAGGAGGCCGTCGCCGCCTTCACCGGCGTCTGGGACCAGCCCTGGTCGGGCCGGGTGCCGCTGCTGCTGCCGGGGTCGGTGGACGAGCTGGAGCGGCTGCTGGAGTCCACCGTGGACCTCGACAAGTTCGTGGCCTTCGCGTCCTACGGGGCCCTGCGCGACGAGGGCTACACCACGACGGCGCCCCGGATCCTCGTCCAGGACGCCCGGCTGGGCCTGTACGACCGGCCCCGCCAGGTGGAGACCCTGGTCCACGAGCTGGTGCACGTGGCCGCGGCCGGCATCACCGGCCCGTTCGTGCCCGGCTGGGTCCACGAGGGGGTCGCCGACTGGACCGCCACCGGGCGGCGGGCGGGGGAGCGGCGACCGGCCGGGGGCGACGACCGGCTGCCGCGCGACTACGAGCTCAGCACCGGCCCCTCGTCCGCCATCGTCCGCTCCTACGGCGAGAGCAGGGCCGCCGTGTCGCTGCTGGCGGCCAGGCGGGGGCCCGGCGCCCCGAGCGCCTTCTTCCGGGTGCTGGGGGAGGCACGGGTGGCGCCCGGCAGCGTGGACCACCACGTGGACGACGCGCTGCGCCGCGCCGCGGGCATGACCCTGGGGGACCTCGAGCAGGCGTGGGCGGCCCGCCGCACCGGCTGAGCCGGACCCTCAAGTCGTGCCCGGCGCCGGCCGACACCACTGCAGGGGCAGCACCGAGGAACCCCGCGACGCACTGCCGCCGCCTGGCGGTGTGAGCGCGGCGGCGGCACCGCCCCTGAGTTTCCCTGGGCGTGCGGACCCCGGCGCGACCGGGCCCGGTCCCAGCGCCGCGGCGGGGCCGGCCAGGCCCCGCTCCGGCGGCGGAACCCGGCCGGCCCGTCCGGGCCTGCCGATTACTGTCCTGGCGTGATGGCCTCCCTCACCGTGACCCTGCCCGACGGCTCCTCGCGCGAGATGCCGGCCGGCTCCACCGCCGCCGACGTCGCCGCATCCATCGGCCGGGGCCTGGCCAGGGCGGCCGTCGCGGCCAGGCTGGACGGCGCGAAGGTCGACCTCGGCGCGCCGCTGCCCCCGGAGGGAGGGGCGATCGAGATCATCACCGGCGACAGCCCCGACGGGCGCGAGATCCTCCGCCACTCCACCGCCCACGTGATGGCCCAGGCCGTGCTGCAGCTGTGGCCGGGCGCCAAGTTCGCCATCGGCCCGCCCATCGAGAACGGCTTCTACTACGACTTCGACCTGCCCGGCGGCGCCTCGTTCAGCGACGAGGACCTCGGGCGCATCGAGGCCCGCATGCGTGCGATCGTCGAGGAGGACCAGCCGTTCGTCCGCGAGGAGCTCACCCGCGACGAGGGCCTGGCCCTGTTCGCCGACCAGCCGTACAAGGTCGAGATCATCGAGGGGGTCGACCCGGCCGAGGGGGCCGACGCCGGCGCCGTCAGCGCCTACCGGAACACCGAGCGGTTCGTGGACCTGTGCCGGGGGCCCCACGTGCCGTCCACGTCGCGCCTCGGCGCCTTCAAGCTCACCCGGGTGGCCGGCGCCTACTGGCGGGGCGACGAGCACAAGCCCCAGCTCCAGCGGATCTACGGGACGGCCTGGGAGTCCGACAAGGCGCTGGCCGAGCACCTGCGCCAGGTGGAGGAGGCGGAGAAGCGCGACCACCGCCGCCTCGGCGTCGAGCTCGACCTGTTCCACTTCCCGTCCGAGGTCGGCGGCGGCCTGGCCGTGTTCCACCCCAAGGGCGGGCTCATCCGCAAGGTCATGGAGGACTACTCGCGGGCCGAGCACGAGGCCGGCGGCTACGACTTCGTCTACACCCCCCACCTGGCCAGGTCCACGCTCTTCGAGACGTCCGGCCACCTCCAGTGGTACGCCGAGGGCATGTACCCGCCCATGGAGATGGAGGGGGCCACCTACTACCCAAAGCCCATGAACTGCCCGATGCACATGCTGGTCTACCGGTCGCAGCAGCGGTCGTACCGCGACCTGCCCCTGCGGCTGTTCGAGCTGGGCACCGTGTACCGCTTCGAGCGCTCGGGGGTGCTCCACGGCCTGCTCCGGGCCCGGGGCTTCACCCAGGACGACTCGCACATCTTCTGCACCCCCGACCAGCTCGAGTCGGAGCTGGCCAGCCTGCTGGCCTTCGTCATCCGCCTGCTCCGCACCTTCGGCTTCGAGGACTTCGAGGCCGAGCTGGCCACCCGGCCCGAGAAGTACGTGGGCGACCCCGCCCAGTGGGACATCGCCACCGAGGCACTGCGCCTGGCCCTCGAGGCGGCCGAGGTGCCGTACGTGGTGGCCGAGGGGGAGGGCGCCTTCTACGCCCCGAAGATCGACGTCCACATCCGCGACGCCATCGGCCGGCGCTGGCAGATGTCCACCCTCCAGGTGGACTTCCAGCTGGCCCCCCGCTTCGACCTGGAGTTCACCGGCGCCGACAACGCCCGCCACCGCCCCTACATCGTCCACCGGGCCCTGTTCGGGTCGGTGGAGCGGTTCTTCGGCGTGCTGGTGGAGCACCACGCCGGCGCCTTCCCGGCCTGGCTGGCCCCGGTGCAGGTGCGGGTCCTGGGCGTCCGCAACGACCACGACGGCACGGCCGCAGGCGTGGCCGCACGGCTGAAGGACGAGGGCTTCCGGGCCGACTGGGTGGCCGGCGACGAGCCCCTGGGCTCCCGCATCCGCCGGGCCAAGCTGGAGAAGCTCCCCTACGTCCTGGTCGTCGGCGACGACGACGTGGCCGCCGGCACGGTGGGCGTGAACGCCCGCGGCGGGGGCCGGCCGGAGCGGGGCGTGGCCCTCGACGACTTCGTGGCCCGCCTGCGGGCCGAGGTCGACAGCCGGGCGGCGTGAGCGACGGCCTGGAGCGGCTCTGGGCCGGCTGGCGGGCCGGCTACGTGTCGGCCGGGGACCCGGAGCCGGACGCCGGCGGCTGCGTGCTGTGCCGGGTGGTGGAGGAGGGGAGCGCCGTGGTGTGGCGCGGCGCCACCTGCGCCGTGATCCTCAACGCCTACCCGTACACCACCGGCCACGTCATGGCCATGCCGGTGCGCCACGTGGCCGACCTGGAGGAGCTCGACGCGACCGAGGCGGCCGAGCTGTGGGCGGCCACCGTCGACGCGGTGCGGGCCGTCAAGGCCGCCTACGGCCCCCATGGGCTCAACGTCGGGGCCAACCTCGGCCGCCCGGCCGGCGCCGGGCTGCCCGGCCACCTCCACCTCCACGTCCTGCCCCGCTGGGACGGCGACACCAACTTCATGACGGCCGTGGCGGGGACACGGGTCCTGCCGGAGTCGCTCCCGGCCACGGCCGAGCGGCTGCGGGCGGGCTGGCCCACGTAGCCTGCGGTCGTGGCTGCACCTCGCGACCCGGCGGACGACCTCGATCCCGACGACGACGGCGCCGAGCTGCCCGACGACCTCGACGTCACCGGCTACCGCGGCCCCTACACGTTCCCCGACAACAGCCGGCGCCGCATCCCCGGCGCCATCCACCTCGTGACCGCCGCCATCTGCCTGGCCCTGTGGGCCACCCGCGCCGACGGCGCCGTCCTGGTCAACGACGGCATGCTCCTGGCCGCGGTCCTGCTCGGCGCCATCGGCGCCTTCCACCTGGCCGCGGGCTGGCACCTGGCCGTGCGCGAGACCGACGCCCTGGTGGCGGCCTCCCGGGAGGTCGGCTTCCCCGTCGGCCACGCCTCGGCCCAGCTGGCGTGGCGCGGCCTGCGCAGCCGCCCCACCTGGCGCATCCTCCTCTACTCGTCCGAGGACCCGCCGTCCCGCCGGGGCCTGGTCCTGGTCGACGGCGTCGACGGCTCGGTGGTGGCCCACTTCGTCGAGGACAACCCGGAGGACTGGACCGAGCTCCGCAGGCCGGCGTCGTCGTCCCCGCCCACTCCCGAGTAAATAGCTCCCCGTTTCGGGGAGCTATTTACTCGGGAGTGGGCTACTCGGCCTTGCGGGCGACCTTGTCGTAGAGGTGCTGGGGCAGCAGGTCGTAGTGGTCGTGGGTGACGGTGAACCGGCCCCGGCCGCCGGTGATGGAGCGCAGGTCGATGGCGTAGCGCAGGACCTCCGAGGTGGGGACCATCGCCACGATGATCTGCTCGCCGTCGTTGCCGGCGTCGGTGCCCTGGACCCGGCCCCGCCGGGCGTTGAGGTCGCCCATGACGTCACCCTGGTAGGCGGCCGGCACGGTGACCTCCAGCAGCGAGATGGGCTCCAGGAGCACGGCGCCGGCCTTGGCCATGGCGTCCTGGAAGCCGATGGAGCCGGCCATCTTGAAGCTCATCTCCGACGAGTCCACCGAGTGGTACTTGCCGTCGTAGAGCACGACCTTGACGTCCACCACGGGATAGCCGAACACCCCTCCGCGGGCCATGGTCTCGGCCACGCCCTTCTCCACCGCCGGTATGAACTGGCGGGGGATGGCGCCCCCCACGATCTGGTCGACGAACTCGAAGCCGCCGCCCCGCTCCAGGGGCTCGACCTTGATGAAGGCCACGCCGAACTGGCCGTGCCCGCCGGTCTGCTTCTTGTACTTGCCCTCGGCGTCGGCCGCCCGCGTGATGGTCTCCCGGAACGGGACCTGCACCTCCTCCGTCTCGACCTCAACGCCGAACTTGCGGGCCAGCCGCTCGGTGACGATGGCGAGGTGGGTCTCGCCCATGCCGGCCAGCAGCGTCTGGTGCGTCTCGTCGTCGCGCCGCACGACCAGGGCCGGGTCCTCGTCCTGCAGCTTGTGCAGGGCGGTCATGAGCTTGTCCTCGTCGCCCTTCGACCGGGGCCGTATGGCGATGGAGAGCACCGGCTCCGAGACGGCGGTGGCCGGAATGCGCACCGGCGTGCCCTTGGGCGCCAGGGTGTCGCCGGTGTTGGTGCCGCTCAGCTTGGCCACGGCCGCGATGTCGCCGGCGGGCACGTCGGGCAGCTGCTCCTGGTCCTTGCCCCGGAGGGTGAAGAGGGCGTGCAGGCGCTCGTCGGAGTGGGTGCGGGGGTTGGTGAGCACCGTGTCTGGCCTGATGGTGCCGGAGAGCACCTTGAACATCGACACCTTCCCCACGTACGGGTCGGCCAGCGTCTTCCAGACGTAGGCGAGGGGAGGGCCGTTCGGGTCGCAGGCCACCTCCGAGAGGCTGTCGCCCGCCTCCACCACCACCGGCGGGCGGTCCAGCGGCGACGGGCCGATCTCGCAGATGAAGTCGGCCAGGCGGTCGATGGCCACGCACTTGGACGCCGACCCGCAGATCACCGGGTACACCTGGGCCGCGAACACGCCCTTGGCGAGGGTGTCCTCCAGCTCCTTGGGGCTCGGGACGTCGCCGTCCAGGTAGCGGATCATGAGGTCGTCGTCGCCCACGACGATGCCCTCGACCAGGTTGTCGTGGACCTCGTGCTCCCGGGCCTCCATCTCGTCGGGGATGGCGCCCGTCACCGCCTTGCCCGTGTCGTAGGTGATGGCGGTGTCGGTGAGGAGATCGGCCACGCCGCGGAAGCGGTCCTCGTCGCCGATGGGCAGCTCCAGCGGCGCGATGCCGGCGCCGAAGGTGTCCCGCAGCTGATCGAGGGTGCGGTCGAAGCTGGCCCGCTCCCGGTCCAGCTTGTTGACGAAGATCATCCGGGGCAGCCCCAGCCCGGCCGCGATCTTCCAGGCCGCCTCGGTCTGGACCTCGACCCCCTCGACCGCGCTCACCACGAACACCGCCAGGTCGGCCACCCGCAGGGCCGACTCCACCTCGCCGATGAAGTCGGCGTAGCCGGGGCAGTCGAGGACGTTGATCTTGTGCCCCTTGTGCTCCACCGGCGCCATGGCCACCGAGAGCGACAGCCGGCGCTTGACCTCCTCTGGGTCGAAGTCGGTGGTGGTGTTGCCGTCCTCGACCCGGCCCTGGCGGGTGATCGCCCCCGAGCACGCCAGCAGGGCCTCGGTGAGCGTCGTCTTCCCGGCGCCGCCGTGCCCGACCAGGGCCACGTTGCGGATCTTCTGGGACGGGAAGCTCTTCACCGGGCGCCTCGCTGAAGGGTCGTCGCTGTGGAAAGACGCAAGCGTACCTTTGGGCGCTGCTAGCTTGTAGTGCTACTCCCGCTATCTTCCAGGAGCCGCTCTTGTTCGACGGACGCTGGCGCGGCGGGGTCGACCGGGTCACCGACCCGGTGGCCACCACCATGCGCCGCACCGGTCTCACGGCCGATCACCTCACCGCCCTCGGGCTGGTCCTCGGCGTGGCCACCGCCGTGGCCATCGGCTCCGGGCGGCTCGGGCTCGGCCTGGCGCTGCTGTTGGCCGCCGCCCTCCTCGACCTGTTCGACGGGCCGGTGGCCAAGGCGGCGGGCACGGCGGGCCCCCGGGGCGCGTTCTTCGACTCGGTGTCGGACCGCGTCACCGACGCCCTCGTCCTCGGGGGGATCGGGTGGTACCTGGCCGGGGAGCACGGCGGCCGGGCCGCCCTGCTGCCCTTCGCCGTGCTCGGGTCGTCGGCCCTGATCTCCTACGAGCGGGCCAAGGCCGAGTCGCTCGGCTACACCGCCAAAGGCGGGCTCATGGAGCGGGCCGAGCGCATCATGGCGCTCTGCTTCGGCCTGCTCGTGAGCGCCCTGCTCGTCCCGGTCCTGTGGGTGATGCTCGCCCTCACCCTGGTCACGGCCGTCCAGCGCTTCTTCAAGGTCTGGCGCCAGGCCGAGGTCGTGCCGCCCCGTCCGCTGGCGCCGCGCGCGCGGCGACCGGCCATGGAGGAGCGCTGGCGGGCATGGCGGGAGTCCTCCGGCGGGCGCCGGAACAGGCCCCGACGGGCCTCCTGGGGCTCCCGCGGCCGCCGGCCGGCCCGGGGTGAGCGGTCCTGGCGCGCCGGCACCCGTCCCTGAACGCACACCGCCGGGCCCCCGTCCTCGACGCCGCCGGCGCCAAGGCCTCCTTCGGCTTCTACCGCTTCGCCTCGGCCGCGGCCCGGGCCCTGCCCGGCCCGGTGGTGGACGCGGTCCCGGGCCTGGCCGGCGTGGTGCTGCCGGTCGTGATGCGGGGCCGCTGCGCCATGCTCGAGCGCCACCTGCGCCGGGTGCTCGGCCCCGCGCTCGACACCGCCGGCGTGCGGCGCGCGGCGCGCCGGGCCCTGGCCTCGTACGCCCGGTACTGGGGCGAGTCGTTCCGCCTCCCCGGCACGGCCCCGGAGCGGCTGGCGGCGGCCATGACGTCGGAGGGCCTGGAGCACGTGGACAAAGGCCTGGCCTCCGGCCAGGGAGTGATCCTGGCCCTGCCCCATCTCGGGGGCTGGGACTTCGGCGGGGCCTGGCTGGCGTCGCTCGGCTACCGCATGGTGGCGGTGGTGGAGTCGGTGGAGCCTCCCGAGCTGTTCCGCTGGTTCGTCGACCTGCGCCGGTCGCTCGGCCTCGAGGTGGTGGGGCTGGGGCCGTCGGCCGGGCCCACCACGCTGCGCCGGCTGAGGGAGAACGCGGTGGTGGCGCTCGTGTGCGACCGGGACATCGGCGGCACCGGCGTGGAGGTCGAGTTCTTCGGGGAGCGGACCACGCTGCCGGGCGGCCCGGCCACGCTGGCGCTCCGCAGCGGCGCTGCCCTGCTGCCGAGCGCCGTGTTCTTCCGTGACGGCGGCGGCCACCACGCCGTGATGGGCCCGCCCCTCGACACCACCCGCCAGGGCCGGTTCCGGGACGACGTCACCCGGATCACCCAGGAGCTGGCCGGCCACCTCGAGGTCCTGATCCGGCGGGCGCCGGACCAGTGGCACCTCCTCCAGCCCAACTGGCCGAGCGACAGAGCCGCCCCGGTGGCCCACTAGATGCGCGGTGCCTCTACTGGTGCAGGTACTTGCGAACCGTCACCGATGGGAGTAAAGGTGCGACAGGCACGAGCGGCCCAGTGACGGGGCCCGACGAGAAAGGGAGCGCGATGAGCCTGTTCAGAACCCCACCCCGGCCCACACCAGAGGGATGGGGAGTGGTGCAGCGGTCGACCAAGACCCTGCCCCGCGAGGTCGTCTGGCCCGAGGACCAGTGCACCCGCTGCAAGATCAGGGGCCACATGGACTTCAGCACCGGCAAGGCGCTGTGCTCCCACTGCGCCGACAAGACCGTGGTCCAGGTCGCCAGCCCGCACGGGCTGCACGAGCGCCGGGTCCTCCCCGAGCTCGGGGCCTAGGAGCGGCCCCCCGGCCCGGCCTGTCCCCCCTCGTTGGGCGACAGGCCGGGCGGACCTTCTAGCCTTTCCGGACCTTCGTCTTCACGAAGTTGGCGATGGTGTCGGTCGTCGTCTGCACCTTGTGCACCTTGCGCACGTGCTCCGAGATCTTGCCCATCAGCTCCTCCTCGGTTCCTGCCTTCCCCTGCCACCTGCAGGCGTGGTCGGCGTCCCTTCACCTGAACTCGTAGGCCACGAACTCCTCCAGTAGTCGTCCTCGTTTCCCCTGTGATTCGGACCGGGGCCCGCCGGCGGATGACGGCTACGGTGACGTGGTGCGAATCGGGCTCGTGTGCCCTTACAGCCTCACCTCCCCGGGCGGGGTGCAGGGGCAGGTGCTGGCCCAGGCCCGCACCCTGCGGGCCCTCGGCCACGAGGCCCGGGTCCTGGCCCCGTGCGACGGGCCGCCGCCCGACGCGGGCGTGACCCCGCTCGGCAACTCCGTCCCGTTCGCGGGAAACGGGTCGGTGGCCCAGCTGGCGCCGGACCCCGCCTGCATCCTGCGAACGGTCCGGGCCCTGCGGGACGAGGACTTCGACGTCGTGCACCTGCACGAGCCCTTCTGCCCGGGACCCACCCTGGTGGCGCTTGCCTTCAGCGACGGCCCTCTCGTGGGCACGTTCCACCGGGCCGGCCTGGGCGCCTCCTACGTGGTGCTGCGCCCGTTCGCCACCCGCCTGGCCCGGCGCCTGGCCGTGCGCTGCGCCGTCTCCCAGGACGCCCGCGACACCGCGACCCGGGCCCTCGGCGGGACCTACGAGCTCCTGTCGAACGGCATCGAGGTGGAGCGCTTCACCAAGGCCACGCCGTGGCCCACCCTCGGGCCCACCATCCTCTTCGTCGGCCGGCACGAGCCTCGCAAGGGGCTCCGCACCCTGGTCGACGCCATGGCCTCCCTTCCTCCCGACGTGCGCCTGTGGGTGGCCGGGGAGGGCTCGCAGACGTCCGAGCTGCAGGCCCGCACCGCCGGCGACGACCGGATCGAGTGGCTGGGGCGCCTCGGTGACGCCGAGGTGGCGTCGAGGATGCGGGGGGCGGACGTGCTGTGCGCGCCCTCGCTGCACGGCGAGTCGTTCGGTGTGGTGCTGCTGGAGGGCATGGCGGCGTCCACGCCCGTCGTGGCCAGCGACCTGCCCGGCTACCGGAACGTGGCCGTGCCCGAGCACCACGCCCTGCTCGTCGCGCCGGGCGACGCCGGCGCGCTGGCCGCCGCCCTCGGCCGCGTGCTGGGCGACGCCGCCCTCGCCGCACGCCTGGTGGAGGCGGGCGACGCCCGGGCCGCCGAGCTGTCCATGGAGCGGCTGGCCGAGCGCTACCTCGAGCTGTACGACGGCGTGGTGAGCGGTCGCCTCAGGGCGCAGGGACGTCGATCACCAGCCGGGCCGGGCCGCTGAGGGTCGACACCGACAGCGACGGCGCCCGCCGGCGCAGGCCGATCACCCAGGTCACCGCGCCCTCGAAGTCGCCGGCGTCGACCACCTCGGTGGCCACGCCCTCGGCGCCGGCGGCCGGCACCCGGTCGGGCCCGTTGTAGGTGCGGATCACCTTCTCGCCCTCGATGCGCGCACCCGAGGCGTTCTCGAAGCGCACCTGGAGGATGGCCTCGCCCTTCACGGTGACCTCGTCCCCCGACCCGTCCTCGGTGACGGGGCGTTGCACGTAGTCGATCGTGTAGCCGGGCACGACGGAGTCGAACTCGAAAACCACCCGGCTGGACCCGGGCTGGTCGGCGCCGGCGGCGCGGACCGCGGTCAGGTAGGAGCGGGGCTGCACCGCCGGGGTGGAGATGGGCGGCGCCACCGGCGAAGCGGTGCCCGGCCCCGACGACGCGGGGGTGGAGGTGGACGCCGAGGTGGCGGCCGGGGCGTCGCCCCCCGCTTCGACGGTGGGGTCCTGGCCGGCCGCGCATGCCGGCAGGAGGAGGGCGAGGACCACCACTGCGGCTCGGCGCATCGCGGCCACGGTATCCCAGCGCCGGCGGTGCCCGGTCGTCCTCCCGCGGCGGCCGGTCTGCCCGTACACTCGGAGTCGTGGCTGTCGTGATCGTCCTGTTGGTGGTCGTGGCCCTGGTGGTGCTGTACCTCGTGGTGCAGTACAACGGCCTGGTCCGGCTCCGGAACCGCATCGAGAGCGCATGGGCCCAGATCGATGTGCAGCTCCAGCGCCGCTACGACCTGGTGCCGAACCTGGTCGAGACGGTGAAGGGCTACGCCGCCCACGAGAAGCAGGTGCTGGAGAACGTCACCGCCGCCCGCGCCGCCGCGGTGGGGGCTTCCGGGGTGGCGGAGCAGGCCAAGGCCGAGACCGGCTTCACCGCCGCCCTGCGCTCGCTGTTCGCGGTGTCGGAGGCGTATCCGGACCTCAAGGCCAACGCCAACTTCCTGGCCCTGCAGGAGGAGCTGGCCGGCACGGAGGGGCGCATCGCCTACGCCCGGCAGTTCTACAACGACACCGTCCAGAGCTACAACAACAAGGTCCAGGCCTTCCCCGGCAACCTGGTGGCCAACGCCTTCCGCTTCACCGAGCGCGAGTACTTCGAGGCCGACGACATCTCGCGGCCCCCGGTGAAGGTCCAGTTCTGACCGCCGGCGAACATCCTTGTACGACCAGGTAGCAGCCAACAAGCGGCGCTCCGCGCTCCTCGCCGCCGCCTTCGTCACGGTGGTGGCGGCCACGGCATGGGCCTTCAACCTCCTCATCGGCGGCGGGCCGGTCGGGCTCGTGATCGCCCTGGTGGTGGCAGGGGGATCGGCGGCCGGCGCCTACTGGAAGTCGGACGCCATCGCCCTGGCCATGAGCCACGCCCGTCCCGCCGACCCCGTCGAGCACGCCAGGCTGCACAACCTGGTCGAGGGGCTGTGCATCGCCGCCGGCCTCCCCAAGCCGCGCGTGTACGTGGTGGAGGACGACGCCCCGAACGCCTTCGCCACCGGGCGGGACCCGCGCCACGCCGCCGTGGCCGTGACGACCGGGCTGCTGCAGAAGCTCAACCGGGTCGAGCTGGAGGGCGTGCTGGCCCACGAGCTCAGCCACGTGAAGAACTACGACATCCTGGTGTCGACGCTGGCGGTGACCATGGTGGGCCTGGTGGCCCTCCTCGCCGACTGGGGACTGCGCTTCTTGTGGTGGGGCGGTCCCCGCCACCGCGACGACCGCAGCGGGGGCGGCGGCGGCGCGGCCGCGGCCGTGGCCGTGGTGGGCTTCGCCTTCCTCCTGCTGGCGCCAGTGGCGGCGCGCCTCATGCAGTTCGCGGTGAGCCGGCGCCGGGAGTCCCTCGCCGATCTCACCGGAGTGTCGCTCACCCGCTACCCGCCCGGGCTGGCCTCGGCCCTGGAGAAGCTCCGCGACGACCGCACCGTGGTGCACTCCGGCTCCCGGGCCACGGCCCACCTGTGGATCGAGTCGCCCGTGGCGAGGGCGGACAGCGAGGGGAAGCTGGCCTGGCTCGGCCGCCTGTTCGACACCCATCCGCCCCTCGAGGAGCGGATCGAGGCGCTCCGGGAGCTGTAGGGGTTTCGCCGCGGAACCGGAGGTTCCGCAGCGAGTCTGACGGTGCTCCGGCCGCCCGGCAGAGCCGGGCGGCCTTCGCCCGTTCCTCACGGCCGCCATCCATCGGGGCCGCCTTCGGCGGCGAGGTGGCCGGCGGCGTCCTCCTCGTCTGCATCCCACTCGTCTTCTCACGGGGGAGCCGTAGACTTCGGAGTGATGACTGGTTCTGATCCTTCCGCCCCTCTTACCGGTACCTCGCGGGTCAAGCGGGGGTTGGCGGAGATGCTGCGGGGCGGCGTGATCATGGACGTGGTCGACGCCGAGCAGGCCAGGATCGCCGAGGATGCCGGCGCGGTGGCCGTCATGGCCCTGGAGCGGGTCCCCTCGGACATCCGCCGGGACGGCGGGGTGGCCCGGATGAGCGACCCGGCCATGATCGAGGGGATCATGGCCGCCGTCACCGTGCCGGTGATGGCCAAGGCCCGCATCGGCCACCTGGGCGAGGCCCAGGTGCTCGAGGCCCTGGGCGTGGACTTCATCGACGAGAGCGAGGTGCTCACGCCGGCCGACCAGGCCCACCACATCGACAAGTGGCCGTTCACCGTGCCCTTCGTGTGCGGCGCCACCAACCTGGGCGAGGCGCTGCGCCGGGTCTCGGAGGGGGCCGCCCTGATCCGCTCAAAGGGCGAGGCCGGCACCGGCGACGTGCAGGAGGCGGTGCGCCACCTCCGCTCGATCCGGGCCGACCTGGCCGGCATCACCACCTCCGACCCGGCCGAGCTGTACGGGTGGGCCAAGCGGCTGCAGGCACCGATCGGGCTCGTCCAGGAGATCGCCACCACCGGCCGCCTGCCCGTGCCGCTGTTCTGCGCCGGCGGCATCGCCACGCCGGCCGACGCGTCCCTCGTGATGCAGCTCGGCGCAGAGGCGGTGTTCGTGGGATCGGGCATCTTCAAGTCCTCCGACCCGCCCCGCATGGCCGGCGCCATCGTGGAGGCCACGACCCATTTCCGCGACCCGTCGATCGTGGCCAAGGTCAGCCGCGGCCTGGGCCAGGCCATGCGCGGTCTCGACGCGGCCACGGTGGAGGTCAAGCTGGCCGATCGGGGCTGGTGACCGTGCCGTCCCCCGGAAGGCCTCCAGGTGAAGATCGGGGTCCTCGCCCTCCAGGGTGACGTGGGGGAGCACGCCTCGGCCCTCGCCGAGTGCGGCGCCCACGTGGTGGAGGTGCGGTCGGCCGGCCACCTGTCGGGGCTCGACGGCCTGGTGCTGCCGGGCGGCGAGTCCACCACCATCTCGATGCTGCTCGACCGGTCCGGGCTGTTCGATCCCGTGGCCGCGTCGCTGGCCGAGGGGATGCCCGCCTTCGGCACCTGCGCCGGGATGATCCTCCTCGCCACCGACGTGGCCGACGGCCGGCCCGACCAGCGCAGCTTCGCCGCCATCGACATCGGCGTCCGCCGCAACGCCTTCGGCCGCCAGGCCCAGTCCTTCGAAGCCGCGGTCGACGTGGCCGCCCTCCCCGGGCCTCCCGTCGACGCCGTGTTCATCCGTGCACCCGTGGTGGAGCGGGTGGGCGACGCCGTCGACGTGCTGGCCACGGTGGGGGAGCGCCCGGTGCTCTGCCGCCAGGGTGTGGTGCTGGTGGCCGCGTTCCACCCGGAGCTGTCCGCCGACCTCCGCCTCCACCGACTGTTCCTCGACACCTGTGAAGGGGCCTAGATGTCCGGTCATTCGAAGTGGGCGACGATCAAGCACAAGAAGGGGGCCCAGGACAAGGCCCGCGGCAAGCTGTTCGCCAAGCTGATCCGCCAGGTGGAGGTGGCGGCGCGGGAGGGCGGCGGCGACGTCAACAGCAACGCCACCCTGCGCACCATGTACCAGAAGGCCCGGGACGCGTCGGTGCCGATGGACACCATCGAGCGGGCCGTCAAGAGGGGGACGGGCGAGCTGGAGGGCGTGCGTTACGAGGCCATCTCCTACGAGGGCTACGCCCCCGGCGGGGTGGCCGTGATCGTCGAGTGCCTGTCCGACAACCGCAACCGCACCGGCTCCGAGATCCGCAGCAGCTTCAGCCGCAACGGCGGGTCGATGGCCGAGCCGGGCGCCGTCTCCTGGCAGTTCCAGCGCCAGGGCGTGCTGCTGGTGCCGAAGGAGGCGGACGAGGACGAGGTCATGATGGTGGCCCTCGAGGCCGGCGCCGACGACCTGTCCGACGTGGGGGAGTTCTGGCAGGTGACCAGTCCGCCCAACGAGCTGGCCGCCGTGCGCAAGGCGCTGGAGGACGCGGGGATCGCGGTGGAGTCGGCCGACCTCACCCTCAGCCCCACCACCGTCGTGCCCATCGACGACGAGGCCGAGGCCAAGAGGGTGCTGCGCCTCATCGACCTGCTCGAGGACCACGACGACGTCCAGAACGTCTACGCCAACTTCGACATCCCCGACCACGTCATCGAGATGGTGGAGACGTAGGCGGACTCGTCATCCCACGACGGGTAGGATGATCGGTATGGCGAAGGCAAAGGTGTCCGTCACCCTCGACCCGGTCAAGCTGGCCCAGGCTCGCGCCCTGCTCGGGACCCCGACGGTGTCCGAGCTCATCGCCGTCGCACTGGACCGCCTCATCATCGAGGAACTGGAGCGAAGGCACGTGGCCGGCTACGCCGCTCAGGGCCAGCAGGGGGACGAGGACGCATGGGCAGCCGTGCCGCGCGATCCCTCCGGCCTCGCCGACGAGGTCGACTGGGCTGCGTTGTACGGCGTCGAGCGGGCCGGATGACGGTCCCGCTCCCGCGGCGGGGCGAGGTCTGGCTGGTCGATCTTCCCGGCGACAAGATCCGCCCCGTCATCGTGCTCACCCGGGAACCGGTGATCCGCCATCTGCATTCGGTGGTGGTGGCACCGGTGACGTCGACCGTGCGCGGTATCCCGAGCGAGGTGGCGCTCGGAGGGGAGGAGGGCCTGCTCCACCGGTCCGTCGCCAACTTCGACAACCTGCAGCTCGTGCTGCGGACCCATCTCGTCCGGCAGATCGGCGCGCTGTCACCGGCCAAGCTCTCCGACGCCTGTCGCGCCCTCCGTTTCGCCGTCGCGTGCTGAGCCGGCCGGAGCTCGTCGTGATGATCCCCGACCACGTCATCGAGATGGTGGAGACGTAGGCGACCGCCGGCGCCGCCGTGAGGGCGGCGTCGCCCCCCGCGCCACGCGACGGTGCGCCCGCGACCCGGTCGGTAGGATCGGGGCATGTGGGGCGACGCCGATCGTGACGCCCCGTCCGCTCGGGGTGCCGCGGGCCGGCGGCCGGTCGCGCCGGCGGGGACGACCCGCTGACGGCGCCGGCGGTGGGCGACGTCGCCCCGGACTTCACGCTTCCCGGCACCCCCGGCGGCCGGCCCTACACGTTGAGGGACTACCGCGGCCGGCTGGCCGTCCTCGTCTTCTACCCGGGCGACGACACCCCGACCTGCTCCGCGCAGCTGGCCAGCTACAGCGCCGACCTCGACCAGTTCGCCGGGCTGGGCGCAGAGGTCGTCGGCATCAGCCCCCAGGACGTGGAGAGCCACGAGCGGTTCGCGGCCCGGCTCGGGCTCGGCTTCCCCCTGCTGGCCGACGTCGACAAGGAGGTGGGCAGGGCCTACGGCCTGGTGGGCCCCCTCGGCTTCTACAAGCGGTCGGTCTTTGTGGTCGACGGCGAGGGTGTGGTGCGCTACGCCCACCGTTCGCCCCACGGGCTCACCTACCGGCGCACCGACGAGCTGGTGGAGGCGGTGGAGCGGGCGGCGGCGGGCACGCGGTAGGAGGAGCGGGCCGGCGCAGGGTCCACCCCCTGCCGCCTCCGGTCGGCTACCCTCGAACGAGTGTTCGCACTTGGTATCGATCCGGGGGTGTCGCGCTGCGGGTTCGGGCTGGTGGCCCGGGACCAGGCCGGCTACCGGGCCGTGACGGCCGGGGTGATCACCACGCCGCCCGCCGACCCGCTGCCGGAGCGGCTGGCGTCGCTGGCGGCCGAGCTCGGGTCGCTCATCGCCGAGCACCGTCCCGACGTGGTGGTGGTGGAGCGGGTGTTCTTCCAGACCAACGTCCGCACCGCCATGTCAGTGGGCCAGGCCAGCGGGCTGGCCCTGGCCGCGGCGGCCACGGCGGGGTGCGAGGTCGTCCAGTACACGGCCAACGAGGTCAAGCAGTCGGTCACCGGCTACGGGGCCGCCACCAAGGAGCAGGTGCAGCGCATGGTCCAGTCCCTCCTCTCCCTCCCCACCGTGCCGCGCCCGCCGGACGCGGCCGACGCGCTGGCCCTCGCCCTGTGCCACCTGGCCGCCGCCCCCCGGCTGGCGCGGGTCCGGGGGGCGGGCGCCGGCTCGCGGACCGGGGGTGCGGGGTGATCGGGTCGCTGCGGGGCGTGGTGCTGGACCGCCTGCCGCCCGCCGAGCTGCTCCTGGAGGTGGGGGGAGTGGGCTACAGGGTCACGGTCGCGGCCGCCACCCTGGCCGGCGCCCGGCCGGGGCAGCCCCTGCTCCTGCACGTCCACACCCACGTGCGGGAGGACGCCCTGGTGCTCTACGGGTTCCCGAGCGCCGACGACCGGCGCTGCTTCGAGGCGGTGCTGGGCGCACACGGCGTGGGGCCGGCGCTGGCGCTGGCCATCCTGTCGGCCCACTCGCCGGATGCCCTGCGCCGGGCCGTGGCCGCCGGCGACGCCGACGCCCTCACGGCCGTGCCGGGGGTGGGCCGCAAGACGGCGGCCCGGCTGCTGCTCGAGCTGCAGTCCCGCCTCGACCTGCCCGCCGACGACGGCGGCGCCGATCCCGGGCCCGGCGCCGGGGCCCGGGCCGAGGTGCGCGCCGCCCTGGCCGGGCTCGGCTACGGCGCCGACGAGGTGCGCGACGTGCTGCGCGCGCTCCCGGACGGCGGCACGGTGGAGGAGCTGCTCACCACCGCGCTGCGCCAGATGGCGGGGGCCAGGTGACCCGGGAGGAGGTGCTGGGCGCCGCCGTCACCGACCCGGCCGAGCTGGCCGAGGAGGCGACCCTCCGCCCCCGGCGGCTGGCCGAGTTCGTGGGCCAGGCCCAGCTCAAGGAGCACCTCGAGATCGTGCTGGAGGCGGCCCGCCGGCGGGGCCAGGCCGTCGACCACCTCCTCTTCGCCGGCCCGCCCGGCCTCGGGAAGACCTCGCTGTCGGGGATCGTGGCCGCCGAGATGGGCGTGGGGCTGCGCATCACGTCGGGCCCGGCGCTCATGCGCGCCGGCGACCTGGCCGCCCTCCTCACCGACCTGCACGACGGCGACGTGCTGTTTATCGACGAGATCCACCGCCTGGGCCGGCCGGTGGAGGAGGTCCTGTACCCGGCCATGGAGGACTTCCAGCTCGACATCGTGCTCGGGAAGGGCCCCGCGGCCCGGTCGATCCGCCTCGACCTGCCCCGCTTCACCCTGGTGGGGGCCACCACCCGGACCGGCCTGCTCACCGGCCCGCTCCGGGACCGCTTCGGCCTGGTGGCCCGCCTCGACCACTACCCCGTGGCCGACCTGGAGGTGATCCTCGACCGCGCCGCCCGCATCCTCGGGGTCCCGGTCGGGGAGGGTGGCGCCTCCGAGATCGCGCGCCGCTCCCGCGGCACCCCCCGCATCGCCAACCGCCTCCTCAAGCGGGTGCGGGACTACGCCGAGGTGCGGGGCGACGGCGTCGTCACCCGGGCCACCGCCGCCGACGGGCTGGCCCTCTTCGGGGTCGACGACGCCGGCCTCGACAAGGTGGACCGTTCGGTGCTGTCGGCCCTGTGCTCCCGGTTCGGGGGCGGCCCGGTGGGCCTCTCCACCCTGGCCGTCAGCATCGGGGAGGAGGCCGAGACGCTGGAGGACGTGTACGAGCCGTTCCTGCTCCAGCTCGGCATGCTCAAGCGCACGCCCCGGGGGCGGGTGGCCATGCCGGCGGCGTGGCACCACCTCGGCCTCACCCCGCCCCAGGCCGCCGCCGTCCTCTTCGACGAGTAGCCCCGGCGCCGGCGTTCCGGGAAGCCCCACGTCCGCTGGGCGGATGCCAGGCTTCCCGGAACCCGGGGGAGCGCCCGTACGCTGCCGGCGTGGCCGGCATGGGGGAGTTCGACTACGACCTGCCCGGCCCCGCCGTCGCCCAGGTGCCGGCCGATCCGCGGGAGGCGGCCCGCCTCCTGGTGTCCGTGGACCCGGAGCGCCCCCCCGTCCACCGTCGGGTCCACGACCTCCCCGACCTGCTGGTGGCGGGCGACGTGCTGGTGGTCAACGAGACCCGGGTGCGGCCCTCCCGGCTCGTGCTGCGCAAGCCCACCGGCGGACGGGTGGAGGTCGTGCTGCTCGAGCCGGCCGGCGGCCCGGGGGAATGGGAGGCCCTGGTGCGGCCGGGCCGGAGGGTCCCGGCCGGGACCCTCCTGGTCCCGGAGGGTGGTGGGCCGGCGCTGGTCGAGGTGGGCGGGGACCGGGCCGGCGGCACCCGGACCGTGCGGGTCCTCGGCGACCTCGACCCCCACGCCGCCCTCGCCCTGCCGCCGTACATCACCGCCGGCCTGGCCGACCCCGAGCGTTACCAGACCGTCTACGCCCGAACGCCGGGATCGGTGGCGGCGCCCACCGCCGGCCTCCACCTCAGCGTGGGCGTGCTCGACCGGTGCCGGGAGCGGGGGGTCGAGGTCCACGCCGTCGACCTGGCCGTGGGCCTCGCCACCTTCCGGCCGGTGCAGGTGGACCGGGTCGAGGACCACCGCATGCACGCCGAGCGCTACACGGTGCCGGCCTCGACCTGGGACGCGTGCCGGCGGGCCCGGCGGGTGGTGGCGGTGGGGACGACGACGGTGCGGGCCCTGGAGTCGGCCGCGGCCACCGGCCGGCTGGAGGGCCGCACCGAGCTGTTCATCCACGGCGACCACCCGTTCCGGGTCGTGGACGTGCTGCTGACCAACTTCCACCAGCCCCGGTCGTCGCTGCTGGTGCTGCTGGCCGCCTTCATGGGCCCGGGCTGGCGCGGCCTCTACGACCTGGCCCTGGCCGAGGGGTACCGCTTCTTGTCCTTCGGCGACGCCATGCTCGTGGCCCGGTCCGGCCCGGCGGCGCCGTGACCCTTCGCTTCGAGATCGAGGCGAGCGACGGGGCGGCCCGGGCCGGGCTGGTCACGACGGCCCGGGGTTCGTTCCGCACGCCGTGCTTCATGCCGGTGGGCACCCGGGGCGCGGTGCGGGCCGTGTCCACCGCCGACCTCGACGACCTCGGGGCCGAGGTCATGCTGGCCAACACCTACCACCTGATGCTCCGCCCGGGGGCCGATGCCGTGGCCGGGCTCGGCGGGGTGCATGGGTTCGCGGCATGGACCGGGCACCTGCTCACCGACTCGGGCGGCTACCAGGTGTTCTCGCTCCAGCCGGATGTGGACGACGAGGGCGTCACCTTCCGCTCGACCTACGACGGGTCCACCCACCGCCTCACCCCTGAGGAGGCGGTACGGGTGCAGTCGCTCCTGGGGTCCGACATCGCCATGGTCCTCGATGTCTGCCCGCCCCTTCCGTCGCCCCCGGCGGTGCTGCGCCAGGCGGTCGAGCGCACCGCCGCCTGGGCCCGGCGGTCCAGGCTCGCGCCCAGGCGGGAGGGTCAGGCCCTGTTCGGCATCGTGCAGGGCGGCGTCGACGAGGCGCTGCGCGCCGAGAGCGCGGCGCGCACGGTCGAGGTCGGCTTCGACGGGTACGCGGTCGGGGGCCTGTCGGTGGGGGAGTCCCGGACGGAGATGCTCCCGGCCCTGGCTGCGGCGGTGGCGGTCCTGCCGGCCGGCGCTCCCCGCTACCTGATGGGGGTCGGCGACCCGCTCGGGCTGGTGGAGGCGGTCGCGCTCGGCGTCGACATGTTCGACTGCGTGCTGCCCACGCGCCTGGCGCGCCACGGCACCGTGCTGGCGTCGTCGGGCCGGTTCCACCTCCGCAACGCCGCCAACGCCGGCGACGCCGGGCCCCTCGACCCGTCCTGCCCGTGCCCGGTCTGCGCCCGGTGGTCGCGGGCCTACCTCCGCCACCTGCACCTGATGGGCGACCCGGGGGCGGCCCGGCTGCTGACGCTCCACAACCTGGCGTGGACCCTTGCCCTGGTCGCCCGGGCCAGGGAGGCGGTGGCGGCCGGCCGTCTCCGCCGGCTCCGGGCCGAGGTCGCCGCCACCTGGGCCGGGCCCGGCGGCGGATAGGGCAGCCGGCCCGGTCCGGCATCGGGCGGTACCTCGGTCGGCAGTACCCCCGCGCTACGCTTCGCGGCCGCCCTTCCCTGCCGACCGGGCGCCATCATGGAACTCCTCTTCCCGCTCCTCTTCCTCGGCCTCATGTGGTTCCTGCTGATCAGGCCGCAGCAGCAGCGCGTCCGGCGCCAGCAGCAGCTGGTCGCGTCCCTCGAGGTGGGCGACGAGGTGGTCACCGCAGGCGGGATCGTCGGCCGCATCGTGGCCCTCGACGACGACGAGGCCCGCATCGAGGTGGCCCCCGGCGTGGTGATGAGGTTCCTGCGCCTGGCCGTCAACACGAAGCTGCACCAGGAGGGGCCGTCGGTCGAGACGCCCGATGGCGACGGCATCGACGGCGGCACGCCCTAGCCATGCGCCGAGGCCCCGTCGTCTCCCTGCTCGTCATACTGGTGCTGGCCGCCGGTGCCGTGGCCGCGAACGCCCTCGCCGGGAACAGGCCGCAGCTGGGCCTCGACCTCCAGGGCGGGGCGTCCGTCGTCCTGCGGCCCCAGAAGGAAGTGGCGTCCGGTGCCCTCGACCAGGCCATCGAGATCATCCGCAACCGCGTCGACGCCCTCGGCGTGGCCGAACCCGACATCAGCCGGCAGGGAAAGAACATCATCGTCCAGCTGCCCGGCGTGAAGGACCAGGAGCGGGCCCTCGACATCGTGGGCCAGACGGCCGAGCTGCGGTTCCGGCCCGTGATCGAGCCCGTGCCGGTGAGCGAGGACGCCACTCCCACGACCACCACCACCGTCCCGGCTTCCACCACCACCGTCCCCGGCGCCACCTCCACCGCCGCTCCCGCCACCACCACCACCACCGCACCGGCCGGCGGCATCAAGACCACGCCCCGCGAGGAGGACGCCGCAGACAAGGAGGTCGTGCTCGAGGAGATCGTCGGCGGGAAGATCACGGCCCGCTACCGCCTGGGCCCGGCCGAGCTCACGGGCACGGCGGTGAAGAGCGCCCGAGCCGAATTCGACCCCACCCAGGGATGGCGGGTGGCGTTCAACCTCACCGGGGACGGCTCCAAGAAGTTCGACGAGCTGGCGGCCAGGAACGTCGGCCGGCAGGTCGCCATCGTCCTCGACGCCGTGGTGAAGTCGGCGCCGGTCATCCGCGAGGCCAGCTTCGGCGGCAGCGGCGTCATCAGCGGCAACTTCACCGAGGGCGAGGCCAAGGACCTGGCCCTGGTGCTGCGCTACGGCGCGCTTCCCGTCGAGCTGGCGCCGGAGACGGTGCAGACCGTGTCGGCCAGCCTGGGCAAGGACTCGCTCCGGGCCGGGCTCTTCGCCGGGTTCGTGGGGCTCGGCCTCGTGCTGATCTACATGTTCCTCTACTACCGGGCCCTCGGCCTGGTCGTGATCCTCGGGCTCATGGTCTGGGCCAGCCTCATGTGGTCGGTGGTCTCCCTCCTGGGGAGCACCAGCGGCCTGGCCCTCAGCCTGGCCGGCGCGGTCGGCATCATCATCTCGGTGGGCGTCACCGTCGACTCCTACGTCGTGTACTTCGAGCGGCTGAAGGACGAGGTGCGGGCCGGCAAGACCATCCGCTCCTCCGTGGACCGTGGCTTCAGCCGTGCCTTCCGCACCATCCTCGCCGCCGACATCTCCTCGTTCATCGGCGCCGGCCTCCTCTACCTGCTCACGGTGGGCTCGGTGCGGGGCTTCGCCTTCTTCCTGGGCCTGTCCACCATCCTCGACGTGGTGGTCGCCTACTTCTTCACCCGTCCGCTGGTGATCCTCCTCGGCCGCAACCGCCTCTTCACCGAGGCCCGCTGGGTCGGTGTGGCGCGAGGCCTGGCGGCGGCGCCCACGGGAGGGGCATGAGCATGGCCGCCTCCCGTCGCTCCATCTGGCAGAAGCTCTATTACGGCGAGACCGCCTTCCGGATCGTCCCCAGGCGGCGGACCTGGTTTCTCGCCTCCGGCGCGGTGATCCTCGTCGGCCTGATCTCGCTGTTCACCCAGGGCCTGAACTTCGGCATCGATTTCGAGGGGGGCACGGCATGGGAGGTGAACGCCCCGGAGGTCTCGGTGGGCGACGCCCGTGACGCGCTGGAGCCGGTGGGCCTGGGCGACGCAAAGATCCAGGTGCTGGGCGGGGAGACGGTGCGCGTCCAGGCCAACCTGGACGACGACCCGGAGGCCAGGCGGGACGAGGTCACCAAAGTGCTGGCCGACGTGGCCGGCTCGTCGCCATCGCAGGTGAGCGTCAACCAGGTGGGACCGTCCTGGGGCGACGAGATCACGAACAAGGCCAGGCGGGCCCTGGTGTTCTTCCTCCTCGCGATCACGCTGTACATCACCCTGCGCTTCGAGTGGAAGATGGCCCTCGCCACCCTCGCCGCGCTGTTCCACGACATCCTGGTCACCGTCGGCGTCTTCTCGCTGTCCGGCTTCGAGGTCACGCCCGCCACCGTGATCGCCGGCCTGACCATCCTCGGCTATTCGATCTACGACGGCATCGTGGTGTTCGACAAGATCGAGGAGAACACCAAGGGCCTGGCCGCGTCCGGGCGCATGACCTATGCCGACATGGTGGACCTGTCCCTGAACCAGGTCCTCATGCGGTCCCTCAACACGTCCATCACCGCCCTCCTGCCCATCCTGTCGCTCCTGGTCGTGGGCGGGAAGCTCCTGGGCGCCGTCACCCTGGAGGACTTCGCCCTCGCCCTCCTCGTGGGACTGGCGGCCAGCGCGTACTCCTCGATCTTCATCGCGTCGCCGGCCCTGGCCATGCTGAAGGAGCGCGAGCCCCGGTACGCCTCGATCCGCCAGCGGCTGGAGGCCAGGGGAGGCGTCGTGACGCCCCTCACGCCGGCCGCGGCCGCCGCCGGCGACGTCCACGTGGGCGCGTCCGCCTCCAACAGCGGCGACGGCGAGGTGCTCCGTCCCGGCGCTGCCGCCCGGATGCCGGCCCGGCCCGGCGGGTCACGCCAGCCTCCCCGGCCCCGGAAGAAGGGCAAGCGGCGCTAGCCCCGTGTACCCCTCCCGGGATCAGTGACCTCGGCAGGTAGTATCGCCAGGTGTTGCGTCCTGCAAGCTGGACGAAGCCAGCGGGTGAGAGTCCCGTCCGGGTAATCGCCGGAGAGCCCGGTAGCAGGCCCCGGTCAGCGATCGAGAGGTCGCGGGCTGAGCGGGGCGTCGAAAGCC
>JBQTJJ010000046.1:0-13308 GCA_052387235.1 Actinomycetota bacterium | reverse complement strand
GACGTCGACGGCGCCGTCCGGGCCGATCTCGACGGTGCGGACCATGCCCAGGTCGACCACGTTGTCGCCCAGCTCGGGGTCGATGACGCCGAGGAGCACGCTGCGGACGGCCTCCTCGGAGGGCCGGGAGGGGGGCTCGGTGCCCATGGCAACGGAGTTTACAAGGAAAAGCCCTGGTATATTCCAGAAGGCATGGATCGGCTCCAGCTCTTCAAGGCGCTCGGCGACAACACGCGCTACGCCATCTACCTCGAACTGGCCCGGGCCGCCCTGCCCCAGTCCACATCCGACGTGGCCGAGGCCCTCGGCCTGCACCCCAACACGGTGCGGCCCCACCTGGAGCGGATGCGGGAGGTGGGCCTCCTGCAGGTCGAGGTCGACGGCCGGGGCGGCGTGGGCCGGCCGCAGCATCTCTACTCGCTGGCCGCCGACGCCCCCAGCCTGGGCCTCGAGCCCCCCGCCTACCCCCTCATGGCCGGCCTGCTGGCCAACGTGGCCGCCGCCGGCACGCCCGCCCCGGACTCGGTGGCCTCGGTGGGCCGGGCCCACGGCCGCCACGTCGGCGCCTTCCGGGCCGCCCAGGGCGCCGACGGCTGCGTGGCCGCGGTGCGGGCCGAGCTGGCCGAGCTGGGGTTCGACCCGGTGGCCGAGCGCGACGGCGACGTCACCACCATCGCCTTCACCCACTGCCCCTTCCTGGCCCTGGCCGAGGCCTTCCCCGAGCTGGTCTGCCACCTGCACCGGGGCATGGTCGAGGGCATGGTCGAGGTCCTGGGCCAGGCCCGGGTCGAGCGGTTCGCCACACTGGCCGATCGCGATCCGTGCCAGGTTGACCTCGTCAGCCGGTAAGATCGTTTCTGAATCCCAAGGAGGAACCGCGTGAGCACCACCGAAACCGGCATTGGCACCGAAGTCGTCACCGTGACCGACGCTGCGGCGGGCAAGGTCGCCGAGCTGTTGGCCATGGAGGGCAACCCGGAGCTGGCGCTTCGCATCGCCGTGCGTCCCGGCGGCTGCTCGGGCTACTCCTACGAGATGTTCTTCGACAGCGACTTCGCCCACGACGACCTGCGCTCCTCCAGGGGCGCCGTGTCCATCGTGGTCGACGCCGAGAGCGCCCAGCTGCTCCGGGGCGCCTCGCTGGACTACAAGGACGGGCTCCAGGGCGCCGGGTTCAGCATCAACAACCCGAACGCGCAGCGCTCCTGCGGCTGCGGCCAGTCCTTCTCCTGAACGGACCGCCGGCTCAGCCGGCCACCAGCCGTTTGAGGGTCGCCTCGGCCTCGAGGCGGTCGAACGCGTTGTCGAGGCGGTCCCGCACCACGCCGTCGGCGCCGGCGAGGAACAGCACGGGCTCGCCCGGGAGGGCGTAGGCCTTCACGGTGGGCGCCAGCTCCTTGCCGGCACGGTCGGCGTAGATCTCCACGTGGAGGAAGCGGACCCGGTCGGCGAAGGAGGCCTGCTGGGCCAGCACGTTCTCCAGGACCGGGCCGCAGAAGCGCGACTTGCACAGCGCCGGCGTCGAGAACAGCACGGCCAGGGGCCGCTTCTCGGCCAGCGCCGCGTCGAGGCTGACCTCGTGCAGCGGGCACGCCGGCTGGTTGGTGCAGATCGGGTCCACGCCGAGCGTGGCGGCGGCCGTGGGCGACGGCGTGCTGATCATGGGCCGGCCCGGGAAGGGCAGCTGCAGCGAGGCTGGGTCCTTCACGTCGATCCCCGCCTCTCCGGTGCGGCCGCCGAAGGTGACCCTGGCCACGGCCGGCTCCGCCTTCTCGAAGCGGTGCCGGACGAGCAGGTAGGGCACCGGGGTGCCGTTGCCGCTGTGCACGGTGGCCTCGACCTCGGTGCCGTCGATCGCCACCTGCACCGGGCCGTCCAGCGGCACCGGGCCGGTGCCCTCGTCGTTGATGATGCCGAGCACCACCCGCTGGTCGATGCCGGCCACGTGGACGTAGGAGACGAGCTGGGCGTTGAGCGCCCTGGTGGCGTCGTCCCCGTCCGGCTCCGTCACCTTGGCCGCCGGCTCGTCGTCGCCGCCGCCACAGGCGGCGACCAGGGCCAGGCCGGCGCCGGCCAGGAGGAACTCTCGGCGGTTCAGGGCGACCATGCCCGGCAACCTATCGTGGCCCCGTGACGCTCAGCTTCCACGTCGACGGCCGCCCCGTGGCCGTGGCCGACGACGGGGCGTCGCTGCTGGAGGTGCTGCGGGACCGCCTCGGCATCCGCAGCCCCAAGGACGGCTGCTCGCCGCAGGGCCAGTGCGGCTGCTGCACGGTGCTGGTGGACGGCCAGCCCCGGGTGGCGTGCGTGACGCCGGCCCGCCGGGTGGCGGGGCGGGCCGTCACCACCCTCGACGGCATGGACGAGGCCGAGCGGGCGGCCTGGGCCGACGCCTTCACCGCCGCCGGCGCCAGCCAGTGCGGGTTCTGCACGCCGGGCATCATCGTGCGCCTGGCCGCCCTCCACGCCGCCGGGGGCGGCGACGTGGACACCGCCCTCCTGGCCCACCTGTGCCGGTGCACCGGCTGGCTCGGGGTCAAGGAGGCGTTCGCCGGGATGACGAGGCCGGACCGGCGGCCGGCGCCGGCGCGCGACCTGGACGGGGCCCGGCTGCGGGCCCTGCTCGAGGGCGGGGCGGCCCAGGACGTCGGCCCCCACGTGGCGCTGGGCCTGGGGGGGTTCGCCGACGACACCGCGCCCGACGACGCCCTGGTGGCCGTGCCCGACGGTGCCGGCGGCTGGGCCGTGGGCGAGACGCTGGTGGAGGCGCGGGCCCGGGCCGGGAAGGTCCAGGGCCGGCGCACCACCATCGGCCTGCAGCACCCCCTGGAGGTCCCGCCCGGCCAGTGGGCCGCCACCCTGCGCACCACGTGGGTGGACCCGGCCTACCTGGAGCCCGACGCCTCGTGGTGCCTACCCGGCGGCGAGCCGGCCACGCCCCTGGCCAACGGGGGCGCCTTCGGGGCCAAGGCGACCTCGCCGGCGCCGGCCGCCGCCCGCCGGCTGGCCGACGAGCACGGCCGGCCGGTGCGGGTCCTGCTGTCGCGCGAGGACGTGGTCCGCATGGGGCCCAAGCGGCCGCCGGTGGCGGGGGGGGCCAGGGCGGACGGCACGGGCGTCCTGCGGGTGGCCCGCACGGCCGGGGTGGCGGCGGCGGTGGCCGCGACCACCCCCGGGATCGAGGTGGTGGAGGTCGACGTGTCCGGGCCCCCCACGTCGGCGGCGGTGCGGGGCGCGGGCTGGGTCGAGGCCGCCGTCCTGGTGGCGGCGGCCACCGGCGCCACCGCCGTCACCGCCCCGTCGGGCGCCCGCGCCGATGCCCGGCTGGCCGACGACGGCACGGTGCGGCTGCGGGTGTGGTGCGGCGACCCCCTGGACGACGTGGTGCTGCGCTCCTACTGCGTGGGCGCGGCCCACATGGCCCTGGGCTGGGTGCGCAGCGAGGGCATCGCGGTGGCGCCCGACGGGGTGCCCCACGACCTCACCATCCGGTCGTTCGGGATCCTGCGGGCCCGGGACATGCCGGACGTGGACCTGGAGGTGGTGGGGTCGCCCGGCCCGCCCGCGGCCGCCTCCGACGCCGTGTTCGCGGCGGTGGCCGCCGCCGCCTGGCGGGCCGACGGGCACCCGCCCGAGTGGCCGACCCGGAGGAGGCAGCCGTGATCGAGGCTCAGGGGCCGTACTCGCCCGTCGTGCGGGCCGGGGAGTGGATCGTGTGCTCGGGCCAGGTGGGCCAGCACGAGGGCGTGATGGTGGAGGGCGGCGTCCGGGCCCAGACCCGGCAGGCCCTGGCCAACCTGCGAGCCCTGCTGGAGGGCGAGGGCTCGGGGCTCGACGACGTGGTCAAGACCACCGTCTTCCTCACCGACATCGCCGACTTCGCGGCCATGAACGACGTCTACGTCGAGGCCTTCGGCCGGCACCGGCCGGCCCGGTCCACCATCGGTGTGGCCGCCCTCCCCATGGGCGCGGTCGTCGAGATCGAGCTGTGGGCCCGCCCGCCCGGGGACGCCTGATCGTCGGGCGAGCCGGTCAGATGCTCCAGCGGGACTGGCCGAAGCGGTAGCCCACCGAGCGCACCGTCTGGATGAGCTGCTCGTGCTCGTTGCCCAGCTTGGCCCGCAGCCGCCGCACGTGGACGTCGACGGTGCGGGCCCCGCCGTAGTACTCGTAGCCCCACACCCGTGACAGCAGCGTCTCCCGGGTGAAGACCTTCCCGGGGTGGGTGGCCAGGAACTTGAGCAGCTCGTACTCCATGTAGGTGAGGTCGAGCGGCTTGCCTGAGATGGCGGCCTGGTACGTCTCCAGGTTCAGCACCAGGGGCCCGTACTCCACCAGCTCGGGCCGGGTGCCGCGGCCGGTGCGCCAGAACAGGTGCTTGAGCCGGGCCTCCAGCTCCCGGGGCTGGAACGGCCAGAGGCAGAAGTCGTCGAACAGGTCCTCGCGCAGCTCCAGGTCGGCCAGCTGCTGGCCGGTCACGAGCAGCAGCAAGGGCTCGAGGGGCAGGTCGCGCTTGCGCAAGCTGCGGCACAGGGCGAACGCGCCCTCCGGGTCCTCGGCGGCGCAGATGATGGCGCCGGCCCAGCCGTCCTCGGGCTCGGCCCGCGCCGCCGCCTCCACCTTGGCGACGGCCTTCCACGGGTAGCCGGCCAGGTCCAGGGCCTGGGCCAGCGCGGGCGGCACGGGATCGGGATGGAGGAGGAGCGGTTCCACGATGTCCTAGAGGAGGGGCAGGTAGCGGTCGAGCTCGAACTGGGTGACCTGCGACTTGTAGTCGGCCCACTCGGCCCACTTGTTGCGGAGGAACCACTCGAAGACGTGCTCGCCGAGCGTCTCGGCCACCAGCTCGGACTTCTCCATCTCGATCAGGGCGTCGGCCAGCGAGCCCGGCAGCGACGTGATGCCGTCGGCCAGCCGCTCCTCGGCCGTCATCTGGTACAGGTTGGCGCTGGCCTCGGGCGGCAGCTCGTAGCCCTTCTCGATGCCCCGCAGGCCGGCGGCCAGGACGACGGCGAAGGCCAGGTACGGGTTGCAGGCCGGGTCGGGGGCCCGGTACTCGATGCGGGACGACTCCTTCTTTCCCTTCTTGGCGACCGGCACCCGGATCAGGGCCGAGCGGTTGTTGCGGGCCCACGACACGTACACCGGCGCCTCGTAGCCCGCCACCAGGCGCTTGTAGGAGTTGACCCACTGGTTGGTGACGGCGGTGATCTCCCGGGCGTGGGTGAGGAGGCCGGCGATGAAGCCCTTGCCCACGGCGGACAGCTGGTGCTCGTCGCCCTCGTCGTGGAAGGCGTTGGTGTCGCCCTCGAACAGCGAGAAGTGGGTGTGCATGCCCGAGCCCTGCACGCCGGCGATGGGCTTGGGCATGAACGTGGCGTGGACGCCGGCCTCCTGGGCGATCTCCTTCACGACCAGGCGCACGGTCATGACGGTGTCGGCCATGGTGAGGGCGTCGGTGTAGCGCAGGTCGATCTCGTGCTGGCTGGGAGCGTCCTCGTGCTGGGCGTACTCCACCGGGATGCCCATGTCCTCGAGGGTGAGCACGGTGCGCCGGCGCAGGTCGCCGGCCAGGTCGGCCACGGTGAGCTCGAAGTAGGAGCCGTGGTCGAGGGGCTTGGGTGGGCGGTCGCCGGCGTCGCCAGCGAAATAGAAGTACTCCACCTCGGGTGCGGCGTAGAAGGAGAAGCCGCGGTCGAGGGCCCGCTCCAGCTGGCGGCGCAGGACCCAGCGGGGGTCGCCCTCGAACTCGGTGCCGTCGAGGTTGTTGATGTCGCAGAACACCCGGGCCACCGGGCTGGCGTTGCGGGCGGGGAGGATCTGGAACGTCTTGGCGTCGGGCCGGGCCAGCACGTCGCTCTCCTGCACCCGGCTGAACCCGTCGATGGCCGAGCCGTCGAACGTCATGCCCTCCTCGAGGGCGTTCTCCAGCTCGGCCGGGGTGATGTTGAACGCTTTCGGGATCCCGAGGACGTCGGTGAACCAGAGCTGGATGAACCGGACCCCGCGCTCCTCCACGGTTCTCAATACGTAGTCCTGCTGGCGCTCCATGGGATTCCTGCCTTCAGCCGAGGTCCTCGCCATCCAGTGTCGCACCGGCTCCCGGCGAGACCCCCACCCGGCCGGCCCCGTTCACAAATTGTTCACACCCCCTCCCGGGCATGCGGGGCCCGGTTGGTGGCAGGCTGTCGACCGACCAGACCGCCCAGCACAGGGGAGGGACCGTGCAGGAACGCAGCCCGGCCGAGGTCGTCCGCCTCGCCCAGGACGAAGGCATCGAGATCGTGGACTTCCGGTTCTGCGACCTACCCGGCCTCATGCAGCACTTCTCGGTCCCGGTGCACCAGCTCACCGAGGACGCCTTCGAGGAGGGTTACGGGTTCGACGGCTCGTCGATCCGCGGCTTCCAGGAGATCCAGGAGTCGGACATGATCCTCATGCCCGACCCCAACACGGCCGTCGTCGACCCGTTCCGCCAGCACCCCACCTTGAACATCAACTGCTTCGTGCAGGACCCGGTCACGGGCGAGAGCTACACGCGCGACCCCCGGTACGTGGCCAAGAAGGCCGAGGACTACCTCCAGTCCACCGGCATCGCCGACACGGTCTACTTCGGGCCCGAGGCCGAGTTCTTCATCTTCAACGAGGTCCGCTTCATGCAGGACCAGAGGTCGGCCTTCTACCAGGTCGACTCAGTGGAGGGCATCTGGAACTCGGCCAAGGACGAGCAGCCCAACCTGGGGTTCAAGCCCCGGTACAAGGAGGGCTACTTCCCCGTCCCGCCCATGGACCACTACCAGGACCTGCGCTCCGAGATGGTCCTCACCATGGAGAAGCTGGGCATCGAGATCGAGGTGCAGCACCACGAGGTGGGCACCGCCGGCCAGGCCGAGATCGACATGCGGTTCGACACGCTGCTGACCATGGCCGACAAACTGATGCTCTACAAGTACGCGGTCAAGAGCGTGGCCCGGGCCAACGGGCTGTCGGCCACCTTCATGCCCAAGCCGCTGTTCCAGGACAACGGCTCGGGCATGCACTGCCACCAGTCGCTGTGGCAGGGCGGGGAGCCGCTCTTCTACTCCGAGACCGGCTACGCCGGCCTGTCGGACATCGGGCGCTGGTACATCGGCGGCCTGCTGAAGCACGCCCCGGCCGTGCTGGCGTTCGCCGCCCCCACCACCAACTCCTACAAGCGCCTGGTGCCCGGCTACGAGGCGCCGGTGAACCTGGTGTACAGCCAGCGCAACCGGTCGGCCGCCTGCCGCATCCCGCTGTACTCCAAGAGCCCCAAGGCCAAGAGGGTGGAGTTCCGCTGCCCCGACCCGAGCTGCAACCCCTACCTGGCCTTCGCCGCCATGCTCATGGCCGGCCTCGACGGCGTGCAGAACCGCATCGAGCCGCCCGACCCGGTGGACAAGGACCTGTACGACCTGCCCCCCGAGGAGCTGGCCAAGGTGCCCCAGGTGCCGGGCTCGCTGGAGGAGGCGCTCGGCGCCCTGGAGGCCGACCAGGCCTTCTTGAAGGCGGGCGGCGTCTTCACCGACGACCTCATCGACACCTGGCTCGCCTACAAGCGCCTCAAGGAGATCGACGAGGTCCGCCTGCGCCCCCATCCCTGGGAGTTCATGCTCTATTACGACATCTAGGCCGGCGCCGGGCGGGTTCCGGGAAGGCTGACGTTCGCTCTGCGGATGTCAGGCTTCCCGGAATGCACCGGTCAGGTCTGGCCCACGCCGTAGAACAGGCGCTCGACGACCGCCCGTGCCCGGCGGGTGACGCGGCGGTACTCCTCCCGCAGCTCGGTGGCGGTGCAGCCCAGGCTGCGGGCCAGGCGGCCCAGCTGGTCGGCCTGGGTGGGCAGGGCGTCGCCGGGGGCGCCTTTGACGAGGAACCAGCGGTTCCGCACCCGCTCGCAGAAGGCGTAGGCCTCGGCCAGCACGGCCGAGTCGGCCGCGTCGACCGCTCCGGCCTCGGCCAGCCGGCGCAGCGCGTCCATGGTGCCGGGGGCGGCGACGCGGTGGCGGAGCTGGAGGAGCTGGGCCGTCCACTCCACGTCCGAGAGGGAGCCCCGGCCGAGCTTGAGGTGGAACTGGGGGTCGTCGCCCGGGGGGATGCGCTCCCGCTCGATGCGGGCCTTCATGCGCCGGATCTCCCGGGCGTCGTCGTCGGTGAAGGGCCGGTCCCACAGCACCCGGCCCACCAGCTCCTCGAAGCGCCGGCCCACGCCGGCGTCGCCGGCCACCGGCCGGGCCCGCAGCAGGGCCTGGCGCTCCCACGTCTGGGCCCAGCGGTCGTGGTAGTGGCGGTAGCCCTCGAGGCTGCGGGCCAGGGGGCCGTCGCGGCCCTCGGGGCGCAGGCCGGCGTCGACCGTGAAGATGCGCTCGGCCGGGGTGGTGCCGTTCACGTACCGGAGCAGGGCGCCCGCGGTGTGCTCGGCGGCGGTGAAGTCGGGGGCGCCGTCGCCCTCGTAGACGAACAGCACGTCGAGGTCGCTGGCGTAGGACAGCTCGGCCCCGCCGAAGCGGCCCATGGCGACGACCGCGAACGGCACGGTGGGGCCCAGGGCCTCCAACGCCGATTCCAGCACGGCCTCGGCCAGGCCGGTGAGGCCGGACGAGGTGTCCTCCAGCCCGGCCAGTCCCAGCACGTCCGCGGCCGCGATCCGGGTCCGCTCGGCCCGGGTGAGGCGGTGCAGCCCACCACGCCGCTCGTCGGGCGATCCCCGCCAGGACAGCGAGGAGCGGGCCCGCTGGGACAGGTCGCCCCGGCCCCGCCGGCCCATGGCGTCGGCATCGGCCAGGGCGGCGATCAGCTCGGGATGGTGCTCGAACCCCCCCACCAGGACGCGGCTGGTGCCGAGCAGCAGGCACAGCCGGCGGGCCGCCTCGGGCGACTCCCGGAAGGCGGCGACCAGCTGGCCGGCGCGGTGGCGGCCGGTGGCCAGGGTGCGCAGGCCCAGCAGGCCGAGGTCGGGGTCGGGGGACTCCGACAGCCAGCCCAGCAGGAGCGGCAGCATCTGCTGCATGAGCCGGGACGACCGGGTGAGGCCGCGGGTGAGCTCGGCCAGCGCCAGGCGGGTGCGGCCGGCATCGGTGAAGCCGAAGGCGGCCAGCCGGGTCTCGACCGCCTCGGGCGCCATGGGCGAGGCGCCGGTGAACGCCTCCAGCAGGGGGCGGAAGAACAGCCGCTCGTGGATGGAGCGCACCGTGGCCTGGTGGCGGCGCAGCTCGGCGTCGAAGTGCCCGAGGGCGGTGGCGCCGGCGTCGTCGCGGTGGCCCATCACCCGGGCCAGGTGGGCCCGGGCGCCGGCGTCGGTGGGCACGGCGTGGACCTGCTGGCCCTCGACCAGCTGGAGGCGGTGCTCGACCGTGCGGAGGAAGCGGTAGGCGCCTTCCAGGGCGTCGGCGTCCTCGCGGTCCACGTAGCCGGCGTCGGCCAGCTCGCGGAGGGCCACCAGGGTGGTGGGCGAGCGCAGGGCCGGGTCCTGGCGGCCGTGCACCAGCTGGAGCAGCTGCACCGCGAACTCCACGTCGCGGATCCCGCCCCGCCCCCGCTTCACCTCCCGGTCGAGCAGCCCCTTGCGGGCCAGGAGCTCCTCGGTGCGCAGCTTCATGGCCCGCACCTCCCGCAGCTCGTCGGCACCGAACGGCCGGCTCCACACCCGGGACGAGGCCGCCGCCAGGAAGGCCCGGCCCAGGTCGACCCGGCCCGCCACCGGCCGGGCCTTGAGCAGGGCCTGGAACTCCCAGGTGCTGGCCCACCGGTCCCAGTACGCCTCGTACGACGCCAGGCTGCGCACCAGCGGGCCGTTGCGGCCCTCGGGGCGGAGGTCGGCGTCGACCCGGAAGCAGGTGCGGGTCAGGTCCATGACCCGGCGGGCGTCGCCGGCGCCCACGAACAGCACGTCGATGTCGCTGGAGTAGTTCAGCTCCCGGCCGCCCAGCTTCCCCATGCCGATGACGGCCAGGCCGGCGGTGGCCTCCTCCCCGGCCAGGTCGCAGGCGGCGGCGACCACGTCGTCCGCCAGGTGCGCCAGCCGGCGGCCCACCGCCTCCAGCAGGTCGAGCTCCACCAGGTCCCGGGCCGCGATGCGCAGCAGCTCGCGCTGCTTGGCCGCCACCAGGTCGGTGGCGGTGGTGGGCTGGAGGCGGGGCCGGGCGTCGAGGTCGTCGAGCACGGCCAGGGCGAGGGGATCGGCGGTCAGCACGCGGGTGAGGAGCCGGCTGGCGGCCGTGACCGCCACCACGGTGTGGAGCAGCTCGGCGTCGGTCTCGAGCCGGTCCCGCAGGCCGGGGTGCCTGGCGCCGAGCTCGTCGAGGGCGATGGCGACGGCGGCCGGCGCCGCCGACCGCTCCACCGCTCGGTCCACGGCGCGCCCGGCCACGCCGGGGAGTCTCGCACCCGTCCGGCACCGGCCCCGGGCCGTCGTAGTCTTCGGCCAGTGGCCCGGATCCGCATCGCCGCCTGCCAGGTCGACGCCGTCGTCGGCGATCTCGACGGCAACGTGGGCCGCATCCTGGCCGCGCTCGAGCGGGCCGAGGAGGCGGGCGCCGACGTGGCCGTGTTCCCGGAGCTGGCCGTCACCGGCTACCCGCCCGAGGACCTCCTGCTCAAGCCCGGCTTCGTCGAGGACAACCTGGAGGCGCTGCAGAAGCTGGCGGCCCGCACGGGTCGGTGCGCGGCGGCCGTCGGGTTCGTGGACCGGGACCGCGACCTGTGCAATGCGGCCGCCGTCTGCGCCCGGGGCGAGGTCCAGGGCGTGTACCACAAGCGCGTCCTGCCGAACTACGCGGTGTTCGACGAGCAGCGCTACTTCAGCCCCGGCGTGGGCCCTCACCGCCTGTTCGTGATCGCCGGCGTGCGCTGCGGGGTGTCGATCTGCGAGGACGCATGGGCGCCGTCCGGCCCCATCCTCGAGCAGGCGGCGGGGGGTGCCGAGCTCATCTTGAACCTCAATGCCTCTCCCTACTACCGGGGCCGGCTGGCCGAGCGGGAGCGCATGCTCGCCACCCGCGCCGCCGACGCCTCGTGCGCGTTGGTCTACGTCAACCAGGTGGGGGGCCAGGACGAGCTCGTCTTCGACGGGGCCTCGCTCGTCCTCGACGCCTCCGGGCGCACGGTGTCCTCGGCCGCCCAGTTCGTGGAGGAGGTGCTGGTCGTCGACCTCGACGTCCATCCCGTGTTCCGCAAGCGGCTGGTCGACCCGAGGGGCCGGGCCAGCGCCCCTGCCCTGGAGGCGGTGGTGGTCACCGACCGGCCCGTGCCCCATGGCGAGCGCCTCCCGGCCACCATCGCGCCCCTCCTCGACCCGGCCGACGAGGTCCACGGGGCCCTGGTGCTCGGCACCCGCGACTACGTGGTCAAGAACGGGTTCACCGACGTCGTGGTCGGTCTCTCGGGCGGCATCGACTCGTCCCTGGTGGCGGCGGTGGCGGTCGACGCCCTCGGCCCCGGGCACGTGCACGGCGTGGCCATGCCCTCCCGCTTCTCGAGCGAGGGCTCCCGCGCCGACGCCGAGCTCCTGGCCGCCAATCTGGGGATCGACCTGGCCGTCATCCCCATCGAGGCCGCCCACGCCGCCCTGCTGGGGATGCTGGCGCCGTCGTTCGGCCACCGGCCCGAGGACACCACCGAGGAGAACCTCCAGTCCCGCATCCGGGGCACGGTGCTGATGGCCCTGTCCAACAAGCTGGGGTGGATGGTGCTCACCACCGGCAACAAGAGCGAGATGGCGGTGGGGTACTCCACGCTCTACGGCGACACCGCCGGCGGCTTCGCCGTCATAAAGGACGTCCCCAAGACGCTTGTGTTCCAGCTGTCCCGGCGGGTGAACGAGCGGGCCGGACGGGAGGTGATCCCGGAGGCGGTGCTGGCCAAGCCGCCGTCGGCCGAGCTGCGGGCCGGCCAGCGCGACGACGACTCGCTGCCGCCCTACGAGGAGCTCGACCCGATCCTCGAGGCCTACGTCGAGGGGGACCTCACCGCCGGCGAGCTGGTGGAGGCCGGCTTCGACGCCGACCAGGTGCGCCAGGTCGTGCGGCTGGTGGACCTGGCCGAGTACAAGCGCCGGCAGACGCCGCCGGGCGTGCGGGTGACGCCGAAGGCGTTCGGGAAGGATCGGAGAGTGCCCATCACCAACCGCTACCGGGGGTGAACCGGGCGGACTCCTCGTCCCGGGAAGGGGGATCGAGCGGCGATGTCGAACAGTGATCCGGAGGCCCGTGAGGCCTGGACGGGATCCCTTGACTCCACCGGTATGGTGAGAGGGACGTCGTCCATCCATTCCCTTCCAGGGAATTGCTTCGCCTCCGGCGAGGGCAGCAACGGGGGCTTCGGTGGCGCAGGACGGATGAAGGGTTTGTGATCGTGGCCAAGGAGCGAGTGGAACGGGACGAGGAGGACCTCGTCCGCCTGTACCTCACCGACATCGGGCAGTACCCGTTGCTCACGAAGGACGACGAGGTACGCCTGGCCCAGGCCATCGAGGTCGGGAACGAGGCCCGCGACGAGCTGGAGCGCCTGGGGAAGGCCCTTTCGGCCGCCCGCCGGCGCGAGCTGCGCCGGAGCCTGAAGGGCGGCGACGACGCCCAGCGCACCTTCGTCCAGTCCAACCTGCGCCTGGTCGTGTCCATCGCGAAGAAGTACCAGGCGTCGGGCCTGCCGCTCCTGGACCTGATCCAGGAGGGCAACCTCGGCCTCATGCACGCCGTCGAGAAGTTCGACTGGCGCAAGGGGTTCAAGTTCTCCACCTACGCCACGTGGTGGATCCGCCAGGCCATCACCCGGGGCATCGCCAACACCGGCCGCACCATCCGCCTGCCCGTCCACGCCGGCGACACCCTGGCCCGCCTGCAGAAGGCCCGGGCCCGCCTGGAGCTCAAGCTGGGCCGGCCCGCCACCCTCTCCGAGCTGTCGGCCGAGGTGGAGATGCCCGAGGACAAGGTCACCGAGGCGCTCCGCTTCGCGGCCGAGCCCCTGTCGCTGTCGGAGCCCCTCCGCGAGGACGGCGACGCCGAGCTGGGCGACGTGGTGGAGGACCGCTCGGCCGAGTCGCCCTTCGAGGTGGCCGCCACCTCCCTCCTCCCCGAGGAGATCTCCCGCCTCCTCGGCCCCCTCGACGAGCGCGAGCGCGAGATCCTGCGCCTGCGCTTCGGCCTCGACCGCGGCGAGCCCCGCACCCTCGAGGAGGTGGGCGAGCACTTCAACCTGACGAGGGAGCGCATCCGCCAGATCGAGGCCAGGGCCATGTCCAAGCTCCGCCACCCCAGCTCCGACACCGGAGCCAGAGACCTCCTCACCGTCTAG
>JBQTJJ010000045.1:0-2572 GCA_052387235.1 Actinomycetota bacterium | reverse complement strand
GGGTTGACGATGTAGCTCTGGGCCTGGGCCGGCTGGACGTCCATGGGGATGGCGCGGGCGCCGGCCTCCAGCTTGAGCAGGGCCCGGGCCAGGGGCTCGCCGTCGCCGATGAGGCGGGCCCCGGAGCGGTCGGCGTCGAACTCGCGGCTGCGGCTGAGGGCCATCTGCAGCAGGCCGGCCGCCATGGGGGCGAGGATGATGGTGAGGATCATGACGATGGGGTTGACCCCGTCGTCGTCGTCGCGCCCGCCGCCGAACATGGCGCCCCACATGGCCATGTTGGCGATGAAGCTGATGCCGGTGGCGACCGCCGCGGCTACCGATCCGATGAGGATGTCCCGGTTGCCGACGTGGCTGATCTCGTGGGCCAGCACCCCCCGGAGCTCGTCCCAGTCCAGGATGTCGAGGATGCCCTGGGTGACGGCCACGGCCGCGTGCTGGGGATTGCGACCGGTGGCGAACGCGTTGGGCTGGAGGTCGGGGGTGACGTACAGCGCCGGCATCGGCATGCCGGCCTGGCTGGTGAGCTCGCGGACGATCGACTCGTAACGCTGCCTGTCGGCCGGCGCCAGGTGGGACTGGGCCAGGGGCACGGCACGGGCGGCCCGGATCGCCAGCTTGTCGGAGTTCCAGTACGAGAAGCCGACGATGCCGAAGCCCAGCATCATGCCTATGACGGCGCCGCCCGACCCGCCCAGGGCCGAGCCCACGGCGACGAGGAGCCCGCCGATGGCGGCGAGCAGGATCGCTGTCTTGAAGGTGTTCTTGTTCATGTCTCTCCGTTCAACGTCCGGGCCCCCGGCTCGTGTTCCTGCGCGTGCGTCACTCGTAGTAGCCCGAGTGGATGTACACGCAGGCCACACCCTCGTCCCGGAACATCTCCAGGTTACGGCGATCGTCCTCGAATGCCAGGCGCAGGTCGAACCCGTACCGGCGCAGGTCGGCCACGGTGGCCCGCTTGAAGTCCCGGGCCGCGGTGTAGTCGCCGTAGTCGCGCATGATGAGCACGTCCCATCGCAGCTCGTAGCGCTCCAGCCAGGCCAGCGTCTGGGGCTGCACGACCACCGGCCGGCCGGTGAGCAGGACGATGCGCAGGCCGGCGTCGAGGAGGGAGAGCAGGGCGGCCACCTCCTCGATCAGCGGGTCGTCCCCGCAGGCGTCGAAGAAGCCCTTCCAGTCCCGCCGTCCCGACTCCAGGAAGTGCTGGCGGCCGACCGCGTCCGACAGCACCCCGTCGATGTCGAACACCACGGTGGGACCGGGCTCCACCGGCCCGTCCCGCCAGCGCCAGTTGTCGGCCACGCCGCCCGCCGGCGCCGTCCACATCAGTCCTCCGTCGGCCCGGTGACCGCCCGGCGCCGGATCTCCTCGACCACCGAGGCGTCGGCGAGGGTGGTGGTGTCGCCCAGGGACCGGCCCTCGGCCACGTCCTGGAGCAGCCGGCGCATGATCTTGCCGCTCCTGGTCTTGGGGAGGTCGTCGGTGAAGACGATGGCGCGGGGCCGGGCGATGGCCCCGATGCGCATGGCCACGTGCCGGCGCAGCTCCTGGCCGTGCTCGTCCGAGGGCTCGTGCCCGACCTTCAAGGTGACGAAGGCGATGATGCCCTGCCCCGTCGTGGCGTCGGCGGCGCCGACCACGGCCGCCTCGGCCACCGTGGGGTGGTCCACGAGGGCCGACTCCACCTCGGTGGTGGAGATGCGGTGCCCCGACACGTTCATCACGTCGTCGACCCGGCCCATCAGCCAGAGGTAGCCGTCGTCGTCGATGCGGGCGCCGTCGCCGGCGAAATACCGCCCCTCGAAGCGGCTCCAGTACGTCTCCCGGTACCGGTCCGGGTCGCCGTAGATGCCCCGCAGCATCGACGGCCACGGCCGGGTGAGGGTGAGGTAGCCGCCGCCCGTCTCCACCGGCTGGCCCAGGTCGTCCACCACCTCGGCCGACACGCCCGGCAGCGGGAAGGTGGCCGAGCCCGGCTTCAAGGTGGTGGCCCCGGGGAGGGGGGCGATCATGATGGCGCCCGTCTCGGTCTGCCACCACGTGTCCACCACCGGGCACCGCCCGCCGCCGATGTGCTCCCAGTACCAGAGCCAGGCCTCGGGGTTGATGGGCTCCCCCACCGACCCCAGCAGCCGGAGGGAGGAGAGGTCGTGCCCGGCCGGCTCCCCGGTCCCCCATTTCATGAACGTCCGGATGGCGGTGGGCGCGGTGTACAGGGTGGTGACCCCGTAGCGCTCGATGATCGACCACCACCGGTCCCGGGCCGGGAAGTCTGGGGTGCCCTCGTAGAGCACGCCGGTGGCGCCGTTGGCGAGCGGCCCGTAGACGATGTAGCTGTGCCCGGTGACCCAGCCGATGTCGGCCGCGCACCAGTACACGTCGGTGTCCTCGTGGAGGTCGAACACGTACCGGTGGGTGAAGGCGACCTGGGTGAGGTAGCCGCCGGTGGTGTGCATGATCCCCTTGGGCCGGGCCGTGGTGCCCGAGGTGTAGAGGAGGTAGAGGAGGTCCTCGGCCTCCATCCGCTCCGGGGGGCACTCGGCGCCTGCACCCTCCATGAGGTCGTGCCACC
>JBQTJJ010000044.1:0-13542 GCA_052387235.1 Actinomycetota bacterium | reverse complement strand
GCGTGTCCATGTTGGCCTGGCGGGCCCGGGCCCGCAGCGCCGCCTGGTGCAGGAACGGGTACCCGGCCCAGAACTGGACGGGGACCGTGAGGGCGAAGGCCGACCACCGCGCCCACGGCTCGTGCATTAGCCAGAGGGACAGGACCAGCACCGTGAGCCCGAGCGGCCACGCCACCAGGACGCGGCGCAGCCACATCCGCTCCAGCACGTCCTCGGCCTCGGCGCCGGCTGCGTCGGCCGGCGGCTCGGCGGGAGCGAGGCCGTAGCCGATCTTCCCGACGGCGGCCACCAGGTCGCCGGCGGCGACGCGGGAGGGGTCGAAGACCACGCTCGCCCGCCCGGTGGCGAAGTTGACGGCCGCCCGCTCGACGCCGGCCTGGCGGGCCAGGACCTTCTGGACCCGAGCGGCGCAGGACCCACAGGTCATGCCCGACACGGACAGCTCCACCTCGGTCGCCGGCCCGGGCGCGCCGGCCGCCCGCTCCTCGACCTGGTGGCTGGTCACTGCGCCTCCCCCGTGAGCTCGAGCTCCGGCCCCGGCCCGGTGGCGGTGTGGTCGTAGCGGAGGGCCTCCATCAGCTCGTCGACGATCTCGTCGGTGCGCCCGGCGACCATGGCGGCCGCCACGCACGTCTCCAGGTGGTTGCGCAGCACGATCCGGCTGGCCCGCTCGAGCGACCCCTGCACGGCCGACAGCTGCTTCATCACCTCGGGGCAGTACGCCTCGTCCTCGACCATGCGGACCACGGCGTCGAGGTGCCCCCTCGCCGTCTTGAGGCGGTTGAGGATCGAACGCTGGTGTTCCGTCTTCATTGGCCCTGCATCCTACCCCACCCCGGGTGGGTTAGTGCTCCTTCCGGGACACCGGCGACCACCCCGAGGAGACGCCATGCTGGTTCATCTCCGTGCTTCCGCGGCAAGGTCAGGCACGCCTCGGGGGTTTGCCGTCCGCTGTCGGGCGGTAGTGTTGTCGGTCTCCAGAGGAGGGATCCGATGTCATACGCAATCGTTCTGGCGTTCGAGGGAGTTGGGTCGGACCAGTACTGGGCGGTGAACGAGAGGCTCGGCATCAAGCCGGACGGGAGCGGCGACTGGCCGGCCGGGATCGTCAGCCACGCCGGCGGTCCCACGGCAACAGGGTGGGTCGTGACCGAGGTCTGGAACAGCAAGGCTGACCAGGAGGCCTTCATGGCTTCGCGTCTCGGGGCCGCGTTGGCCGAAGTCGGCGTACCGGCTCCGAGTCAGATCATTGAGTCAGATCTCGTCAACTATCAGGCACGATAGGGGGCGCCTGGTCAGTCAGTCGACCTTCAGTCGTGGCACTTGAAGAACGCGTTCACCGTCCCGTCGGGGCGCACGTTGAAGTGATCGGTCAGGTGAAAGTTGATCCGATCGCCATCTTCGGTGGTGCCGCGGATGCTGAACGTGAACGTCCCATTCACCGTCTGGCCGGTGGCGTTGAACCCACCCCAGATCGTGAAGCGTCCGCTGGCGTCGGGCAGTGAAGGATCGTCGGCCGGTGTCGCCTCGAAGGTGCCGGTGTCGGTGAACGTGAAGTGCTCGCGGCCGTCATCGAAGATGGTCCCGTGTACGACACGGTTGGTCACAGTGGTGATGTTGTAGCTCGCCCCGCCGTCACAGGTGGGGAACACGTCGACGAAGGTTTCCTCGACACCGTGCTCCGTCTCCGTGAAGGTCTCGGGCGGGCCGGCGGCCGCCCCAGGCGAGCCCATACCCACCGCCGTGGCGACGACCGCAAACACAACGAGTCCTCGTCGCAAAGTCCCCATAACTCCTCCAGCCCCCGTGCGGATAGCTCCCCCTGAGCACCCAGCGTTACTGTGACAGAGGGTCGGGCTGCCGTCGAGATGTCGGGGCCGAAAAGTTCCACGCGCTGACCCGCCCGAGCTCCGGCGCTGGTGGGCCGGGTCCAAGACCTCGTGCGGGCTGGCCCTGGCGCCGGCGCCGGAGACCGTCGCCTCCGACGTCGGCCCCCTCGCTGCCCCGGGATGGATCAGGAGGGCGGGGCGAAGAACTCGAGGGGGATGTTGTCCGGGTCTCGGAAGGACAAGCCGGAGCCGTACGGGGCGTCGATGATGCCTCCATGCGGGACGCCGAGCTGGTCGAGCCGGTGCTTCCACTGCTCGAGCTCCGTCCGGTCCCCACACGAGAACGCCACGTGGTCGAGACCCGTGCGCAGCTCGTTCGCGGGCTCGGAGGTCTCCCCCTCGGCGTGCTGGTGCAGGCCGAGGAGTGTGCCGTCGCCGACCATCCAGACGACGTGGTGGAACGGGCCGGTGTCCTCGTCGAGGACCGGCTCGGCGTCGAGGAGCCGCCGGTACCACGGGACGCTGCGCTCCAGGTCGCTCACGGTGAGAGCGACATGTCCGATTGTGGGGAACTCAGGCATGGCTGTCCTTTCTCGGCTCCACCCCTTCGGGGGTGGAGATCGCTTCTGTGGGTTCGGGGGTGGGAGATGGCACGGAGCCGGTCGACCGGCTCACTCGAGGCGGCGACGTCGAAGGCGGTCGGTGCACCGCCAGCTGGAAGACGTCCGGGCGTGCGTAGTGGCCGACCGGGTCGAACCTGCGTCGGACGGCGGGGAGGGTGCTCAGGTCGATGGCAGCGGTGAGCAGGCCGGGCTGGCCGGTGAGCGGTCCGGCGAGGACGGCGCCGTCGGGGCCGACGATCATGGTGTTGCCGCGGGAGAGCCAGTCATCGTCATCGTCGGGGTAGAGCTCGGCGGCACCGGGGATGGAGCGAGGGACGTCGCGAGCGTGGAGGCACGTGTTGGTCCCGATGACGAAGACGGCGCCCTCCCGTGCGATGTGGCGGAGGGTGCAGGCCCAGGTGTCGCTGTTGTCCCATGTAGGCGCCAGGTAGATGTCGATGCCCTGCTGGTACATGGCCGCCCGGGCCAGGGGCATCAGGTTCTCCCAGCAGAGGAGCCCGCCCACGCGGGCGAACCCCATGTCGACGACCGTCAACGTCGAGCCGTCACCGTGACCCCACACGGTTCGTTCCCCGCCCGTCGGGATGAGCTTGCGGTGGATGCCGGCCACCTCGCCGTCGGGGTCCAGGTAGACCAGCGAGTTGTAGAGCGTGCCTGACGGGACCCGTTCGTTGACCCCGACCGCGACCCATGCCCCGGCTCGGCATGCGGCGGCGCCGAGAGCTGCGGTGACCGGGCCCGGGATGTCGACGGCCTGGTCCCAGAGCCGCTGGTACCACTCGCGGTCGGACCAGGCGGGCAACCGCCACACCCAGTCCGGGTAGCCGGGGACGATCGCCTCGGGAAACACGATGAGCTGGGCGTCCGCCGCCGCCGCATCCTCGATCGAGGCGATCAGCCGCTCGACGGTGGCGCCCCGATCGAGGAAGGCGGGGGTCGCCTGCACGGCGGCAACTGTGATCCCGGACGCCACCCTCACCCTCATTTCGCGGTACCACGCCTCGGTCGCGTGTTCCCACCGCTGCGGGTGGTCCGCTCGTAGTGCACGGGATCGGAGCTCACGTCGTCGCCTCCTCGGTTCTCGCTTCATCGACAGTGGCGCCAGATCGGGCCGCCAGCCGGGAAGATCGGATCTGGCACATCGCCAGGCGTCTGCTACCCCACGTCTGGGCTCCGTCGACTCCGGCGACGGCGCGCCGCTGCCCCTCGGGGAGCACCCCGGCCAGGTCGGGACCGCAGAGTCGCGCCATTCTTCTTCCGTCCGCGTCACCCGCGGCCCGGCGTCGCTCGTCTGTCTGCTCATCGGACGCCACACCGGCCGTCCGCAGACAATGAGGGGGAGCGGAGCGATGAAGCGTCGGACGAGGAGGGGACTGGCCCTGGGGGCAGCGGCGTTGGGGGCGGTGGTGCTGTCGGCCGGTCCGGCGGCGGCGACGCACACCCATGTGCTCGTGCTGGCCGACGGGAGCTGCGTGATCCTGGCCGAGAACGGGGCCGAGAACGAGATCGACCTGAGCACCGGCGGTGTGTACCTGCACAACCCCAACGTGGACATCGCGCCCACTTCCGGACGCAACCACCCGCTCCACGTCCTGGTCCACAAGGGCGCGGCCGGCGACAGGGTCGAGCTCCAGGTGATGGGCGACACCAACCCCGCGGGCGGCTACGACCCGTGCGCCGGCGCCGGCACCGGGGACTACGTCAACCAGCAGCCGTAGCGCCGGCCCGGGGGGCGGGACGCCGCACGCCGTGCCCGTCCCGTCCCCCGCCGGCAGCTGCGACCACCGACGAAACGAGGAGCGACGTGTCGACCAACGTGATCGAGATCGAAGGGCTCCGCAAGGAGTACCGCCGGCTCCGGGGCGGGCGCTCCGTGGCCGTCGAGGCACTTGACCTCGCTGTCCCCGCGGGTGGGGTGTTCGGGTTCCTCGGCCCCAACGGGTCGGGGAAGACGACGACCATCCGCTGCCTTCTCGGGCTCATCCGGCCCACGGCAGGAAGCCTCAGCGTGCTGGGCGAGGCTGTCCCGGGGGGGCTGGTGCGGACGATGCGCCGGATCGGGGCCATCGTCGAGACGCCGGCCCTGTTCCCCACCATGACCGGTCGGGAGAACCTCCGCCTGCTCGGCGCGGTGGACGGCATCGGCCGTCGCCGGGTCGACGAGGTGCTGGACCAGGTGGGCCTCGGTGACCGGGCCGGTGAAGCGGTCAAGCGGTACTCGCTCGGCATGCGCCAGCGGCTCGGGCTGGCTGCCGCCCTGCTCAAGGATCCCGAGCTGCTGGTGCTCGACGAACCGGCCAACGGCCTCGACCCGGCCGGCATGCGGGACATCCGCCGGCTCCTGGTGGACCTCGGCCGGGAGGGGCGCACCGTCTTCCTCTCGAGCCACCTGCTCGGGGAGGTGGAGCAGACCTGCTCGGCCGTGGCGATCCTGCGCCACGGCCGGTGCGTGACCTCGGGGCCGGTGCGCCAGGTACTGGCCGCCGGCCGCCCCTCCGACCTGCTGGTGCGGGTGGAGGACCTCACCGGCGGCCTGGCCGTGCTGCGCCGGGCCGGGTTCAGCGCCGAGCGGGTGGGCGACCACCTGCGCGTGGCCACCGACGCCGACGCTGCCGCGTCCGTCAACCGGGCCCTCGCCGGCGCCGGCCTGTGGGCCAGCGAGCTGCGCCCGGAGGAGGCCACCCTCGAGGAGCTCTTCCTCCGGCTGACGTCGAACGACGAGGAGGTGGCGGCATGAGGCTGTTCCTCGTCGAGGTGCGCCGGGCCATGCACCGCCGCCTTACGTGGGTGCTCATCGGTATCGCTCTGGTCGGCATCGCAGTGTTCGGTGTGGCCGCCTTCGTCAGCAGCAATGGCCTCGACGTGGCCGCCATCGAGGCCCGCCACGAGACCCATCCGGCTGTCCTGCGCCACTGGTGGGTGGCGGGAACAGGCGACGGGATGCTCACCGTGGCCGGCCTCTTCCTCCTCATGGGCGGCCTCATCGGCGGCGCCTCCGTGGTCGGTGCCGAGTGGCGGGCAGGCACGGTGACGACGATGCTCACGTGGGAGCCGCGGCGGCTGCGGCTGCACCTGTCCCGCGTCGGCGCCTGTGCGGCCTGCGCCGCGGTCGTGTCCTTCGCGCTCCAGGCCCTGTTCCTGTCGGGGTTCCTTCCCGCCGTGCTGGCCCACGGCACCACTGCCGGCGCCGACGGCGGGTGGTTCGTGGGCCTGGCCGCGGCGATGGCGCGCATCTCGCTGCTCACGGCCGTGGCCACCGCCGTGGGAGCCAGCATCGCCTTCGTGGGGCGCAACACCACGGCCGCCCTGGCTGCGGCCTTCGCCTGGATGGCCATCGGCGAGAACGTGGTCCGCGTCAACCTGCCGGACCTGCAGCCCTTCCTGCTCGGCGAGAACACGTCGCTGATCGTCACGTGGGGCCCCCTCGAGGAGGTCGCCTTCTCGCGCGGCCCGCTGCTGGCCGCAGCCACCGTGCTCGCGTACGGGGTCGGGCTCGTCGTCTCGAGCGCGCTGCGCTTCCGCCACTCGGACGTCGCCGCCTCGTGAAGTGCGTGAGACTCCCACGGTGCGCCGGCTGTGGCTGAGGGCGGGAAGCGACGAGGGAGCTGAGTTGCTCGCCCGGGCATTGGCCGACGCGCTCAGGACGGCGTGCGGCCTCCCTGTCTGCCTGGCTGCGTCCGGCGGGGGCGACGCCGCCGTTCCCGCCCTCGGCCGGCTGGCGACGCCGGCGGCGGCGACCGGACCGACCGACGCCGACGCCGACGCTCTCGTGGTCCGGCTGTTCCGCGAGGAGGGCTCGTCCCTCGTCCGCCTGGCCCGGCTGTTCGTGGACGACCGCAACGCGGCCGAGGACCTCGTGCAGGAGGCCTTCATCCGCCTGGCCCGGTCGGCGGGCGCCATCCGGGACCCCTCGCGGGCGGCCGCCTACCTCCGCTCGATCGTGCTCAACCTGGCCCGCGACAACAACCGCAGGGGCCTGGTCTCGCTCCGCCACCACCTCCCCCTCGACGACCACCGGGCCTCGGTGGAGGACCAGATCACGATCCGGGAGGATCAGCGCGAGCTCCTCGAGGCCCTGCGCGACGTGCCCCACCGCCAGCGGGACTGCCTGGTCCTGCGCTACTACCACGAGCTCGGCATCGACGACATCGCCGCCACGCTGGAGCTGTCGCCCAACTCGGTGAAGACCCACCTGAAGCGGGGATTGGCCAACCTGGAGCGCCGCCTGGTCGAGCGGGCGGAGGCGGAGCGCCAGGACGAGCTCGACGCCATCGGGTGGGCGACGCCGTGAGCACCATCGAGGACCGGCTGCGCGACGCCCTGGTGGAGGGCGCCCGGGCCGTGGACGAGAGCCCCGACCTGTTCGCGCGGGTCCAGCTGAGCATCGAGGACGACCGGCGCCTGCGCCGGCAGCGGCGGCGCACTCAGGCCGTCGTGGCCAGCGTGCTGGGCGCCCTGGCCGCGCTGGTCGCATCCGTGACGGAGTACCGGAAAGGAGAGCTGCTGATGGACTGGTGGATCCTGGAGCTGATCGCCACGGGGGGCCTGGCCGGCATGGCCCTGTGGCTGGGCCCGCTCATCAAGCGGTACGGGAAGAGCTACGCGGCGGACGTGTTCCGGGCCAACCCGAGGACGGGCAAGAGCTTCATCGCCCTCACCGACGTGGCCTACTACCTGATCTTCTTCGCCTACATCCTCTTCACCGTGAGCTACGAGCCCAAGGGGACGTGGGCCCAGACGGTCAACGCCCAGCAACTGCAGCACGAGACGGCCCGCCTGGGCGGGATCCTGCTCATCATCGGGCTGCTCCACGGCGTGAACCTGCTTGCCCTGCCCATCATGGGCCGGCTGCTCACGCTGAACCGGCGCCTCGACGAGGGTACGCCACCGCTGCCGCCGCCGGCGCCGGCCGGGTCGCCGCCGCCGCCGGCCGGCCCGGCCGACCCGACCGAGGGCTGAGGAAGGACCCCCCGTGCTCGTCGTCATCGTCGCGGTGGTCCTCGCCGGCGCCGCCGTGGTCGTGCTGCTGAGCGGTGTGTCCGCTTCGACCGGCGGCCACGGCGATGGCGGCGCCGGCCGCCGCCGAGTCGAGGGCACCCTGCCCGGCCTCGTGACCGCCGGGGGAGCCGGCGTGCTCGTGCTTGTCGTCCTCGTGGGTGGCGGCGTGCTCGTGGCTCGGGGAGGCGGCCACCGCCTCGAGACCACCGACCCTGCGAACCGGTCGGGCCCGGCGGCCACGACGCCCCCGACCTCTCCGACCACCGACGTCTTCGCCCCCACCGCCGCCTCGGCCGAGGGCCGGGCGCGGCGCGGGCCCGCCGTTCGCGTGCGGGCCGCCGACGAGGCCACCTTCGCCGGCGTCCCCGTGGTGGACCGGCTGGTCGACGGCACCGTGCTCCGGGTGACAGCCGGCGGGTTCGTCCCCGACACCGACGGAACGGTGGCCATCTGCCGCAACGGGCCGTCGGGCCCGGCGCGGTGCCTCGGCGCGTTTCCCGTGCGCTTCGACGGCGCCGGGACGGCCCGGTTCCAGTACCTGGTGGTGCGCGACGGCACCGGTCGGTGCGGGCCGGATGACGGTTGCGTGCTGGCCGTGACCGACGCCGAGGGACGCCTGGGAACCGTCGCCACCGTGTTCGGCGCCGCCGCACCGGCGCCGGGGCGGGTCACGATCACGCCCCGGACCGGGCTCGAGGACGGCCAGGCCGTCCAGGTGCTCCTGACCGGCTTCCCGCCCGGCGCCCACGTCCGGCTGGCCCAGTGCGTGCCCCCCGGGCAACCTGTCGCCCGGCGGTGCGGCGCCCCGGGGCCGGTCGTGCCCGTTGTCGTCGGGGACGACGGCCGGGCCTCGGCCTCCTTCGCCGTCCGAGCCGGTTCGGTGGGGAGCGGCCACCACCCCTGCCTCCGGGGACGGGTGTGCGCCGTGGCGGTCACGACGGCCGATGGAGCCGTGCCGGCCCCCGTGGTGCCGATCACCTTCTCGGCCGGCCGGGGCGCGTCGTACGACGGTGGGCGGCTGATCGTCGGCCTGCTCGTGGCCATCGCCCTGGCCTGCCTCGCCACCTGGCTCGTGCGCACCACCGATTGGCGGGAGCCTTCAGAGGCAGCCACGCCCGAGCTGGACGCCGCCACCTTCGGTGACCTCTGAGTTGCGCGCACCGAGCGCAGACCCGAACCCTCGACGCGGCGGCTGTCCAGCGCGGTGGCGGGCCACGGGACGCCTGGCCGGCGTCTGAGCCGCCCGGCGCGCCCGTGGCGGTGGGCGCACGACGTGCCGTCGCACCCCTGGACGGCAAGGGCGCCCTCCCGGCATACTTCGCCCAAGCGCCCAAATGGGCGCCGAGGTAGGGATCGGCGTGGGAGCTCGCTTCTCAGCGGCGGTGGCGGAGGCCGGCCGGAGGGTGCGAACGCACACCCACGCGAAGGGAGGGGGATCGATGGTGCGCGTCCGCAAGGTCCTGATGGCGGCGGTGCTGATGATGTCGGTGATGGCGGCGACGCCCGCGGGCGCCCACGATCCGGAGGGAGTGCACACGGGGCCCGGCGCAGCCGGGCCCACCCTCGTCTCGGAGAAGATGAAGCCGCGCGCCACGCTGCCGCGGTCGGCAGACGCCGTGCAGTCCGACTTCGCCTTCGTCGGCAAGCTGGCATTCGCCGGCAACTTCCTCGGGTTCCGGGTCCTCGACATCTCCGACCCGGCCAATCCCCTCCAGGTCGCCGACGTGCGGTGCAACGGCCCCCAGGGCGACGTCTCGGTGTACGGCAACCTGCTGTTCCAGTCGGTCGACACACCGCAGACGAGCCCCGCCTGCGACAGCGCCAACACCACGGCGGCGACGGCGGGCGCATGGGAGGGGATCCGCGTCTTCGACGTCACCAACTCGGCCGCGCCCGCCCACGTCGCGTCGCTGCGGACGGACTGCGGATCGCACACCCACACCCTCGTGCCTGACCCGGCCAACGGCCGGGTCCTGGTCTATGTCTCGTCCTACCCACTGGGCGGGGCCGCCCTGGGCCCGAACTGCCAGAGCCCGCACGGGTTCATCTCCATCGTCTCGGTGCCGCTGGCCAACCCCACGGGCGCAACGGTCAGCAAGTACTTCCTCGACCCGGCCACGGAGGTGGCCGCCTACCCGCTGACCGGTGGGCCGTTCGTGTTCCGGGCGTGCCACGACATCAGCGTGTTCGTCGAGATCGGGCGGGCGGCCGCCGCCTGCCTGAGCGAGGCGCAGGTCTGGGACATCTCCGACCCGGCCAACCCAGAGTTCCTGTGGCGCTTCGACCATCCGGTGGTCAACCCGGCAAACATCGACCTGTGGCACTCGGCGTCGTTCAGCTGGGACGGCGCGGTGGTGGCCTTCGGCGACGAATCGGGCGGCGGCACGTCCGCGCGCTGCGTCGACCCCGACGACCTCCAGGGCCGTATCTGGTTCCTGAACGCGCGGACGGGCGCGTTCCTGGCCAACTACAAGATCCCGAGGTCCGAATCGGGGGTGTGCACGATGCACAACTTCAACTTCGTGCCACTGCGGAACGGCAGGAAGGTGCTGGTGTCGTCGGCCTACACCGGCGGGACCACCGTGGTCGACGTCAACGCCCTGGTCGCCGGGGCGACCCCGGCCGCCGCCGAGCTGGGCTACTACCGGCCCACCGGAGCCCGTGCCTGGTCGTCGTACTGGTACAACGGCCGCATCTACGCCAACGACTCCGTGCGCGGCGTCGACGTCATGGACCTGGTCGGGCGATCGGTCGCCGGCGCACGGAACCTGCCGTACCTGAACCCGCAGACGCAGGAGTCGCTCATCCCCTGAGCGTCCTCGTCCACACGGTCGGCCACGGCGCCTTCTCAGGCCCCGTTGCTCCACTCGAACTCATAGAAGATCCAGTTGCTGCCGTCGAAGTGCAGATGGATCCCCTCCGCCTCGACGTCGAAACTGCCCTGGCCGCAGTCGCCCTGCTTCCAGATGAACCCCTGGTCGAGCACGATCGAAACGAGGTGGTCCTCGTTCGTGACCGGGTTCTTCAGCGTCGTGCCCTTGGCCTGCCCGACGCCGGGGACCGAGAACCCGCTGTTGATGCCATCCTCGGTGATGTCCACCGGGGCGCGGACCACCCCGACCACCTCGTACGTGGTCCCGAGGATCTCCCACGGCATGCCGCCGAGCTGGCCGGTGAAGATCTGCGCCATGGCGCCCAGCTGCTCGTCCGTCACCTCGGGGGGGACGACGAACACGGCTCGACCGCCGCCGTTGTGGATCGGGCCCGGCCAGTCGATGATGGCGACGGCGTCGATGCCGCCCAGGTCGATATCCCCGCAGCGCCCCTCGGTGATCCGGGTGGCCACCGCGGCCTTGCAGCTGCCGTCCGGTGACGTCGGAAAACCGGAGAAGTTGCACGTGCACCCGGGCTGGCAGTTGCAGAACTCGAAGCCCTTGCCCTTCAACCGCCAAGCCGTCGTCGTCTCTGTTGCCGCCATGGGATTCCTCCTTCTAGGTGATCGAAGTGAGCAGGCCGGGGTTGATGAGCAGCGCCGTACCCAGTAGGGCGAAGCCGCCTGCGCCCATCGTGGCTATCCGTTCTCCCGCCGGGGCGTTCTTCTCGAGGAAGATGAGGCCGGCGAGGACCGCCATCCATACCAGGTTCATGGTCCCCATGGCCACCAGCACGGCCATGAGCAACCAGCAGCAGCCGACGCAGAACAGGCCGTGGGCAGCACCCATCCGGAACGCGCCCAACCGGTGGGCGGCGCCACCCCCGTACTGCATGAAGAACGTCAGTGGTGAGCGGCAGTGGCGCAGGCACACCGACTTCAGCGGCGTGAGCTGCCACATCGCCGCTGCGACGAGGACGCCACCGGCGAGCCGACCCGCCCATGCCGCTCCGGCGGCGATCGGAGCGTCGAGGCTGCGCCACGCCACATACGCCGGGACCGCCAGCGCGCTCCAGACGGCGAGGTAGGCGGAGACGAAGAACGGCAACGGCGCGACCCGCCGCCTGGCCGCCGCCAGCGAGTACAGGCGGACGACCGGCGAGATGGCCGGGAACATCATGGCCGTCATCATCGCCACCCATGCCACCACGAATCCGGCGAAGGACAACGAATGATGCACGGCGGCATCGGGCATCGACATGCCGTCCATTCGTCCCATGGCACCGCCCATCTCGTCCGCCATCCGGATGGACCACCACCACCCGACGATCGCAGCCCCGAGCAGCGCTGCCGGGAGACCGACCCGGAGCACCGTGCCGCTGGTCTGGTCGTCACGTACGGCAGCAGCGCCATCGACAGCCATTCGCCCCCCTCTCTGGTGCGCCCCCGAAGCTAGGCCGGAACAGCGACGGAGTAAACCCTCCGGTAGCGATTCCTTACTTGCCCCTTACGGACGGGTCGAACCCCGGCATCCTGCGTGTCGTGCAGCTGCGCCGCCCGTTGCGCCAGGCGTCGTCGTGGTCCAAGGCTGGCGGCGGGGATCGACCCCGGGGCGGGGCCGTCATCGAGCCGCCTCAGGTCCCCTTGTAGTTGAGGACCTGGTGCAGCGTGTGGCGGACCTCCACCAGGTCGGCCTGGTCGGCCATCACCTGGTCGATGTCCTTGTAGGCCGACGGGATCTCGTCGATCAGGGCGTCGGCCCGACCGGCCAGCCACACCTTGCCCTTCATCTGCTCGGCCAGATCGGCCCGGCTGAACAGCTTCTTGGCCTGGGTCCGGCTGTGGCGCCGGCCGGCGCCGTGCGAGCACGACGTCCAGCTCGCCTGATTGCCCTTGCCGGCCACGATGTAGCTCCGGGTCCCCATCGACCCGGGGATGACACCGAGGTCGCCGACGTCGGCCTTGATGGCGCCCTTGCGGGTGATCCACAGCTCGGCCCCGTTGTGCACCTCGCGCTGGGTGAAGTTGTGGTGGCAGTTGATGCGCCGGGTCTCGGTGCCGAAGCCGAAGAACCCGAACACCGCCCGCATGGCGCTGTCCATCATCTGGGCCCGGTTGGCCGCCGCGTAGTCCTGGGCCCACAGCATGTCGGCGATGTAGTCCTCGAACTCGGTCGTGCCCTCCACGAACCAGGCCAGGTCCGGGTCCTCGAGCCGCAGCTCGAGGTCCCTGGCCAGGCGCCGGGCCTTGGCGATATGCATCTGGGCCAGCTGGTTGCCGATGCCCCGGCTCCCGGAGTGGAGGACCACCCATACCCGGGACCGCTCGTCCACGCACAGCTCGAAGAAGTGGTTGCCCGAACCGAGGGTGCCGAACTGCTTGGCCGCCTTCACGGAGCGCTCGGTGCCCAGCTCGGTGGCCGGGCGGTGGGCTGACAGCCAGCGGTCGGCGTTGCCACCCGCACGGTCGTGGCCCTTGCCCACGCCGGCCGGGATGGCCTTCTCGATGCGCCCGAGCAGCGGCTCCAGGTCATCCGGGAGCCGGTCCTCGATGACGTCCAGCTCGGCGGCGATCATGCCGCAGCCGATGTCGACTCCCACGGCCGAGGGGATCACCGCGTTCCTGGTGGGGATCACCGAGCCGACGGCGGCGCCGATGCCCACGTGGGCGTCGGGCATGAGGGCGACGTGGCCCTCCACGATGGGGAGCCGGGCCGTCTTCTCGGCCTGGCGGATGGTGCCCGGGTCGATGTCGCTGGCCCAGGAGATCAGCTTGTCGTTCACGTTGGTGGGCATGTCGCTCCTCCTCTCAGTTTGCCGTGTGGTGTGGCCGGCGGGAGTCGTGCGCCGGCGGACGCGTCGGTGAGCCGGGACGGGGTTGAGCCCGTGGGTCCGGGGCGGCCGGAGAACCACGGATGCCCGCTCTGCCATCGGCGGCGCAGGTGGCTCAAACGTCGGCAGCCACGCCGGGAGGGGGTCGAGGATCCAGAGACGCTCGAGCGCGTCGCGATACGCGAGGGTCGGGGCCTTGGCTCCAGCGCGCCGGGAGCATCGAGTGCGTGCACGGTGCCGGCCCGCCGGCGGGCGGTGACGGCCCTGCCGGCCCCCTTCGCGCCCTCGAGGTAGTTGCGGTACGTGCGCTCGGCCAGCCGCTTGTCCTGCTCGGCAGGAACGCGTCGAGCGCTTCATCGATCGTGGTCACGGTCGGTCCTCCGAGTCGT
>JBQTJJ010000043.1:0-7202 GCA_052387235.1 Actinomycetota bacterium | reverse complement strand
GCCGCCGCCCCCCCCGGCCGAGCGCCCGGCCCCGCCCTCCGCTCCTCCCGCCCCCGGCGGCCACCCGCCCCGCCCGGTCCCGCCCGCCGGCGGCGAGCAGCCCCGCCCCGGCGCCCCGCCGGCCGGCCCTCCCACGTCGCGCTCGGGCCGCCCCATCCCGCCCCCGCCCGGCCGCCCGCCCACGTCCCGCAGCGGCAAGCCCATCCCGCCGCCCCCGGGCATGGGGGGCCGGGCCGTGCCCGCGGGCCAGCCCCGCCCCGCCGGCGGACCCTCGCGGCCGTCGGGCCCCGGCGGCCCGCCCCGCACGGGCGGTCCCCGTGTGGGCGGCTTCTCCAACCGGCCCAGCGGGCCGTCCGGCCCCGGCACCGGCTTCGGCGGCCGCCCCGGCGGCCCCGGCGGCCCCGGCGGCGGCGGCCCCGGCACCGGCTTCGGCGGCCGCCCCGGCGGCCCCGGCGGCGGTCCGGGTGGCGGCTTCGGCGGCCGCCCCGGCGGCCCCGGCGGCCGCGGCCGCCCGCCCCGCCGCAAGGGCGGCCGGCGCCGGCGCCCGCTGGAGGAGCTGGAGCCGTTCGACCCCAGCAAGGGCTACGCGCCCTCGAACATCCCGGTCCCCACCGGCGAGATCATCGTCGAGCGCGGCTCCACCGCCCAGGATCTCGGCCCCAAGCTGAACCGCTCCGCCGGCGACATCGTGCGCTTCCTGTTCCTCCAGGGCGACATGACCACCGCCACCTCGCCCCTGTCGGACGAGGCCATCGAGCTGTTCGCGGAGGAGGTGGGCGCCACCATCCGCCTCGTCGACCCGGGCGAGGAGAAGGAGGCCGCCCTCCAGCGCAAGTACTTCGACGACGACGACGAGGACGAGGACGAGGAGCTGCTGCGGCCCCGGCCCCCGATCATCACCGTCATGGGCCACGTCGACCACGGGAAGACCAAGCTGCTCGACCGCATCCGCGAGGCCAACGTGGTGGAGGGCGAGGCCGGCGGCATCACCCAGCACATCGGGGCCTACCAGGTCGACAAGGACGGCAGGCTCATCACGTTCATCGACACCCCGGGCCACGAGGCGTTCACCGCCATGCGGGCGCGGGGCGCCAACGTCACCGACATCGTGGTGCTGGTGGTGGCGGCCGACGACGGCGTCATGCCCCAGACCGTCGAGGCCCTCAACCACGCCAAGTCGGCCGAGGTGCCGATCGTGGTCGCCATCAACAAGATCGACCGCGAGGAGGCCGACCCCACCCGGGTCATGCAGCAGCTCTCGGAGCTGGGCCTCACCCCCGAGCAGTGGGGCGGCGACACCATCATGGTGGAGCTGTCGGCCCTGCAGAACCTGGGCATCGACGACCTGCTGGAGCAGCTGCTCCTGGTGGCGGAGGTCCAGATCCCGGACTCGCTGGTCGCCAATCCCGAGGCCAGGGCCAGGGGCGCCGTGCTCGAGGCCAACCTCGACCCGGGCCGGGGGCCGGTGGCCACCGTGATGGTGGAGAGCGGCACCCTGCGGGTCGGCGACGCCATCGTGGCCGGCGCCGCGTGGGGACGCGTCCGGGCCCTGCTGGACGACCGCGGCGACAAGATCAAGGAGGCGCCGCCCTCCACCCCGGTGCAGGTGCTCGGGTTCTCCGACGTGCCGAGCGCCGGCGACGACTTCCGGGTCACCGCCACCGACAAGGTGGCCCGCGACATCGCCGAGCAGCGCGAGCAGCGCTTCCGCTCCGCCGACCTGCGCAAGACCCCGTCCATGGCCGGCACCACGGCCAAGCTGGAGGACATCTTCGAGCAGATCCAGCGGGGCGAGACGGCCACGCTGAACCTGATCCTCAAGGCCGACGTGCAGGGCTCCCTGGAGGCCGTCACCGAGAGCCTGAGGAAGCGCGAGCGCGACGAGGTCAGGCTGAGCTTCGTCCACCGGGCCGTTGGCGGCATCACCGAGAACGACGTCCAGCTGGCGGCCGCGTCGAGCGCCACCATCATCGGCTTCAACGTCCGGCCCGACCGCAAGGCCCGGGCCCTGGCCGAGTCCGAGGACGTCGACATCCGCACGTACGAGATCATCTACAAGCTGATCGAGGACATCGAGGCCGCCATGGTCGGCATGCTGGCGCCCGAGTACGAGGAGGTCGTCACCGGCGACGCCGAGGTGCGCGAGGTCTTCAGCGTGCCGCGGGTCGGCAGGGTGGCGGGCTGCTACGTGCGCAACGGCGTCATCACCCGGGGCTCCAAGGTCCGGTTCCTCCGCGAGGGCGTGGTCATCTGGAACGGCAGCATCACGTCGCTCAAGCGGTTCAAGGACGACGCGCGCGAGGTGCAGACCGGCTTCGAGTGCGGCATCGGCCTGTCGGACTTCCAGGACCTGAAGGCCGGCGACGTGATCGAGACCTACGAGGAGCGCGAGATCCCACGTACGTAGCGCACCTCAAGGTGGAGCTGCACATCCCCGCCAGCCACTCGTTGAAGGAGAAGCGGGCCGTGGTGAAGCCGATCCTCGAGGGGGCCCGGCGCCGGTTCCAGGTCTCGGCCGCAGAGGTCGGAGCCCAGGACAAGTGGCAGCGGGCCGTCCTCGGATTCGCCGCCGTCGGTCCCGACGCGGGCCACGTGGGCGAGGTGCTCACCCGTGTGGAGCGCTTCGTGTGGTCGTTCCCCGAGGCCGAGGTACTGGCCGCCTCCCTCGGCTACGCCGACCCGGACGGCGACGATGCCTGACGGCGGCGGCCGGCGCTACCCCCGCATGGCCCGGGTCAACGAGCTCGTCCGCGAGGTGGTGGCCGAGGAGCTGGAGCGTGTCTCCGACGGCGACGACCGGCTCGGGCTGATCACCGTCACGGGCGTCAGCGTCGACCCCGACCTGCGCCGGGCCAAGGTCCTGCTCAGCTCGCTGCCGCCGGCTGCCGAAGAGGCTCTGGAGGAGCACCGCGTCCGAATCCAGTCCGCCATCAACCGCCAGGCCCGGTTGAAGCGGACGCCCCAACTTTCCTTCGCCACCGACCCTGCGGTAGAGAGTGGGAAGCGGGTGGAGGACATTCTCCGGGACCTGCGACAGGCGGAGGCAGACGATGCTGGCATCTGAGTTCGACCGGGCGGTGGAGCTGATCACCGGCGCGTCTGAGCTGGCCCTCGCCTGCCACATGAGCCCGGACGGCGACGCCCTCGGCTCCCTGCTCGCCCTCCTGGAGCTGGCCAACGTCAACGGCAAGCCGGCGGTGGCCTCGTGGTCGGAGCCGTTCGAGGTCGGGCACCACTACCGGTTCCTCCCCGGTCTCGACCAAGCCGTCAAACCCGCCGACTTCCCCGATCACCCCGGGGTCATGATGACCTTCGACTGCGGCTCCATCGACCGCCTGGGCCAGCTGGCCGACACGGCCCGGGCCGCCGACGAGCTGATCGTGGTCGACCATCACGCCACCAACGACAGCTACGGCACCGTCAACCTGATCGACCCTGACGCGGCCGCCACCGCCGTTCTGGTCCGCAAGCTCGCGGCCCGCCTGGACTGGGCCCTCACCCGGGACGCCGCCATCTGCCTCTACACCGGGCTCGTCACGGACACCGGCCGCTTCCAGTACTCCAACACCACGACCGAGGTGTTCGCCCTGGCCGAGGAGCTGTCGACGTTCGACCTCCCCATCGCCAGCATGAGCAGGCAGCTGTTCGAGGAGCACCGCTTCGAGTACCTGCAGCTGGTGGGGGAGTGCATCGCCCGGGCCCAGCTCGACGAGCACCTGCACTTCGTGGCGTCATGGGTGACCCAGGACGACCTGCGGGCCCACGGCGTGCGCCTGGAGGAGACCGAGGGCCTCATCGACCTGGTCCGCCGGGCGGCCGAGGCCGAGGTCTCGTGCGTGCTCAAGGAGACCCCCGACGGCATCCGCGTGTCGCTGCGCGCCGCCAGCACGGCCGACGTGGCCTCCCTGGCCGGCCGCTTCGGCGGCGGCGGGCACCGCTACGCGGCCGGGTTCGTGGCGCCGGGCACGATCGAGGAGGTCCTCGCCGCCATCCGGTCGGCGCTGGCCGAGGACCCCCCGCCGGCCCCCGCCGCTTGAGCCCCGCGCCATGAGCGCCATGAGGGCCGGGAAGAGCGGCATCGACGGCGTGGTCGTGGTGGACAAGCCGGCGGGGTGGACGTCGCACGACGCGGTGGCGCGCTGCCGCAGGTTGTTCGGCCAGCGCCGGGTCGGCCACGCCGGCACCCTCGACCCCGACGCCACCGGCGTCCTCGTGGTGGGCCTGGGCCGGGCCACCAGGCTGCTGCGCTTCGTCACCGACCTGCCCAAGTCGTACGTGGGCGAGGTGGTGCTGGGGGTGGCCACGTCCACCCTCGACGCCGCCGGCGACGAGACGGGGCGGTGGGACATGTCGGGCGTGACCCTGGCCGACGCCCGGGCCGCCACCGCCGGCCTGGTGGGGGAGATCGACCAGGTGCCGCCCATGGTGTCGGCGGTGAAGGTGGGCGGGCAGCGCCTGCACGCCCTGGCCCGGTCCGGCGTCGAGGTGGAGCGGGCGCCCCGGCGGGTGACGGTGCGCCGCTTCGGCGTGGAGGCCACCGCCGACCCCGGCGTCCTGCGCATCGAGGTGGACTGCTCGTCGGGGACCTACGTGCGCTCCCTGGCCGCCGACCTCGGTGCCGCCCTCGGTGGCGGCGCCCACCTGCGGAACCTGCGGCGCACGGCCGTGGGCCACTTCACCCTGGCCCGGGCCACGCCGCTCGAGGACCTCGGCCCCGCCGCCGTGCTGGCGCCGGCCGCCGCCGTCGACCACCTGCCGGCCGTGACGGTGGGCCCCGAGGTGGCCGCGGCCGTGGCCACCGGCAAGGTCCTCTCCGACGCCGAGCTCGGCGACCTTGCCGGCGACGGCCCCTGGGCCGTGCTCGGGGCCGCCGGCGGCCTGCTGGCCGTCTACGAGCGCTACGAGGCGGGCCGGGTGAAGCCGGCCGTGGTGATGGCGGGCTGACGCCGCCCTGGACCGGTTCGGGGCGGGTCGTCGCTAGCCTCCGGCTGTGGAGGTCATCGCCGGCTCGGCTCCCTGCCCGCCGCCGGCCGGGGGCACGGTGGTCACCATCGGCGCCTACGACGGCGTCCACCTCGGCCACCGGGCCCTGCTGGCCCGGGTCCGGCGCATGGCCGACGACCTCGCCGCCGCCGCGGCCGTGGTCACCTTCGACCGCCACCCGGCCACGGTGGTGCGGCCCGGATCCGCGCCCCTGCTCCTCACCGACCTGGACCAGAAGCTGGAGCTGCTGGCGTCCACCGGGATGGACTACGCCCGCGTGGTGCACTTCGACGAGGAGCGGTCCCGGGAGTCGGCCGAGGACTTCGTGCACGAGCTGCTGGTCGACTGCCTCGGCGCCCGGGCCGTGGTCGTGGGCCACGACTTCCACTTCGGGCACCGGCGCCGGGGCAACGTCCCCCTCCTGCAGCAGATGGGCGCCGACCTCGGCTTCGACGTGCTCGGCATCAGCCTGGTGGCGGACGGCCCGGGCGGGGAGGCGGTGTCGTCGACCCGCATCCGCGCCCTGCTGGCCGCCGGCGACGTGGCGTCGGCCGCCACCCTCCTGGGCCGCCCCCACGAGGTGCGGGGGACGGTGGAGCAGGGCGACCGGCGGGGCCGTGAGCTGGGCTACCCCACCGCCAACGTGGTGGTCCCGGCCGACATCCTGCTGCCGGCCGACGGGATCTACGCCGGCTGGTACCAGCGGGGCGCCGGCGCCCGCCACCAGGCCGCCGTCTCGCTCGGCCGGCGGCCCACGTTCCACCCCGACGCCGCCGCCTCCGTGCTCGAGGCCCACCTCCTCGACTTCGAGGGCGACCTGTACGGGGAGGCGGCCCGGGTGGGCTTCGTGGCCCGCCTGCGGGGTGAGGAGCGCTTCGACTCGGTGGACGAGCTGCTGGCCCGGATGGCCGACGACGTGGCCGCCATCCGCGCCGTCCTCGCCGCCTCCTGACGTCCAAAGTGCAGTAGTGGGCCACCTGTTGACCCACTTGTGCACTTTGGACGCCGGCCGGCTACTCCTCGGGGGGCGAGCGGAGGCGCTTGCGCTGGCTCTGGCGGCGCTTGGACTCGAGCCGGCGCTCGCGGGAGCCGGCCGTGGGCGTGGTGGGCCGGCGGGGGCGCTCCACCCGCAGGGCCGCGGCCAGGCGGTCCCGGAGCCGCTCCAGGGCCAGCTGGCGGTTGCGGGCCTGGGAGCGCTCGTCCGAGGCCACCACCCGCACGCTGGGCCCGAGCCTGTCCAGCAGCCGGGCCCGCTGGCGGGGGCCGAGGCTTCGGGAGCCGGCGACGTCGAAGCGGAGCTCGACGCGGGTATTGGCGGTGTTGGCGTGCTGGCCGCCCGGACCCCCGCTGCCGGTGAAGCGCCACTCCAGCTCGGAGAGGGGGATGTGCAGGGAGCCGCTGACCCGCAGCTCGTCGCCCACGCCGGCCACGCTACCGGGGCTCCCTGCTAGCATGTGGCCGCGCTCCGGCGACCGCCGGAACGCGCCTACGTACGATCCGAGGTTCCCGCGTTCATGCCTGACAAGGCGGCCACCATCGCCGAACACCGACTTCACGAGTCCGACACGGGATCGCCCGAGGTCCAGATCGCGCTGCTCAGCCAGCGCATCGACCACCTCACCGCCCACTTGAAGGCGCACAAGGGCGACCATCACACCCGTCGGGGCCTCATGAAGATCATCGGCCAGCGTCGCCGCCTGCTCGACTACGTCCGATCGAACGACGTCGAGCGCTACAGGCAGATCATCGGGCGCCTGGGTCTGCGCCGGTAACGCCAGTTCCACCCCGAGCGGCCCGCAGGGCCGCTCGTTTCGCATACCACGGGCGGTGGAGGAGTCAGCTGCCAGTGGCGACGGGCCCGCAGGGAGCGGGAGCGTGACCACTGGGAACTGGCCCGGCCGCCGCCCTCTCACGAGAGGAGCGCAAGTGGCAGACGCCATTTCCGTCTCCGGTCCCGTCACCGGGACCGACAAGACCATTTCCTTCGAGACCGGCAAGCTGGCCGGCCAGGCCAGCGGCGCCGTCGTCGTCCGCATCGGCGACACGGTGGTCCTGGTGGCCGCCACCGCGGCCAAGTCGGTGCGGGAGGGGATCGACTTCTTCCCCCTCACCGTCGACGTGGAGGAGCGGATGTACGCGGCCGGCAAGATCCCCGGCTCGTTCTTCCGCCGGGAGGGCCGGGCCACCGACCAGGCCATCCTCACCTGCCGCCTCATCGA